>NZ_BAAHXJ010000006.1:0-2814 GCF_054656935.1 Aquifex pyrophilus
GTTTTAGCTCGGGACTTACGTCCCGAGGGACGGGAAGCGTTCCCGTCCCTAACACCTCAATCTCACTTGACGAAAGTTGTCAAGAACACTAAGATGAATAATACCAATCCATTTCATTGCTTCCCGTCCATTATCCATTTTGTTCCCTTTTTTTTATTTTGTCAAGTCTTTTCACTTTTAATGGATTTTATTTGAAGTTAAAATGAAATAATTAGCGTTATTATCGTTAATAAAACAACTGAAATAAATATCTTTAACAGAATTTTTGCGATATATGGAGCATATAACGAGGTATGGAGCTGATATATCCAGATATACCACTCATATACGGTCGGTATATCGTTTACATATCAGGATATACGCACGATATACTCTTGATATACGAGTGATATATCGCTGTATGCACCTGTTATGCATTGAATATATCGCTGTGAGCTATAACTATATCCTTAGTTAACTACCGATATATTTCACTTCCAGAACTCCCACCACCTTTTAGGTTTTGTTTCAATCTCCTTTATACGATTTCTTAATTCCTTTATTAGCTCTTCTTTTTCTTTCAATCTTCCTTCAAGCTCCCCAAGCTTGTAAATTGCTTGCTTTAATTGTTCCTGAGTTTTCTTGTATTCGGAAAAGGGAACAATAGCTCCACTTGTTGCGTATCCTTCTTCACCTTTAAGTTGAAGGTAGTAGGAGTGAATAGCACGGGATACTGCTTCGGTTTCCGAAATTCCCAAAAGGGAAGCTATTTCTCTAAGCTCCTCTATTGTTTTCTGGGAGAGTCTAAAGTTCTTAAGCACCTTATCCACGCTTCCCCCTGTAAAGATATTGTAAAGAAATTGTAAAGATTTTTGAAAGATTGCGTAAATCATAAAACGGAAAGTTTCTTTTTTTCTTTTCAATTTTCTGTTTAAGCGATAGACCTAAACTCTTCAAGCATTTCTTTTATGACTCTTATTCTCTCTTCCTCAGAAGGATATTCAGGAACGAGACCTACTATTACTTCGTAGTCAAAATCCTTCAGTTCCTTAAGTAGCTCCTCCTTTATTTTTCTTTCCTTTTCCATATAGTTTGGTTCATAGGGAATTCTTCCACCGATAAAGACCACTTTCTTTCCATATTCCTCCTCTTCTCCTAACTCGTATCCCGTGTAAGTTGCTCCATATTTTTTCATTACTTTCTTAGCTTTTTCTTCAAGTTCACGAAACTTCTCCATCTTGACTTACCCCTTTTTCCTTAATACGAATTAATAAAGCTTCCTCTCGTCTTCAAGTGCATTTCCTCCTATCCCTATTCTTCCTGCGTGCTTCAGTATGCTTTCCTTCCTCCCCAAGTCCTTATTGTTTCTTAACCTTATCCTTAGCTTAGCGAAAGCTCGTATCACTTTTTCAAAATTTTCTTTGTTCAGCTTTACTTTACAATCTTCCAAGAGCATCATTCTTTTAAATTACTTCAACATTTTTTTAGGGATTGAGCACGAGATAACATAATTTCGCTTAAGTTAGCATTATTTATATGCAAAAGCTAAAATTTAAAGTTATTAGTGAGGTATCAAAGGGAATAGGTATATCTCTGGAAGCTTCCGCTATATTTTCCTTCATTTCCCATCAAATTGATTTCGCTTATTTTATTTTCTTCGTAGGGATTGGTATATTGTATATAGTAGCTGGAGCTATTTTAGAGGAATACTATGGACAGGATTAATTTTGTCCTACTTATTGCACTCCTTGGACTGATACCTTTATACGCTTTCATAGGATATTTGTTCTTCACACGAAAAAAGCAAAGTGCTAATAGATAAAATACTTTCTATGAGCGAAGAGAAAAAGAATAAATCACAAGCTAAGAAATCTTCCAAACCTCAGTTTGAATACGATAACTATTCCCTCTTCCTGCACAAACAGAGAGTGGAGCTTCATCTTCTCTATGGAAATTCAGTTATGAAACTTGAGGGAATACTCAGGTCTAAAGCTAGGTTTGAGGTTCAGCTAATACTTGATAACGGAGAGGTTCTGACCATTAACAGGTCTTACATTATCGCTATTAAACCTATCAAGTAATTTAGAACGGAATATCCTCATCATCGTCCTCCGGGTAATACTCTTCTTGACGGAGCTTATCCCACTCTTCAAGCTGTGCTTTCCAACGAACGCAACGAGTGTTTACACGAAAGAAGGGAAACTCTTCTGGTTCTAAGGGAGGTAGCTCAAAGGTCTTGTTTGGAAGTATCACTTCGGTGTTCTCGTCTATTAATCTAAATTCCCTCAAGACTTCCATTAAAGGTCTTGCAAATCTTCCCCAACCTCCAAGATTAAGTCTCCTCAATCCACCTGGAAGCTTCAAAACTTCCTCAATTTTTGGATACTTGCTAAAGTCCCACTTGTTGAACTTCTGAGCGTAGAGGAAGCGAATGAGTCTGAGGAGCTTTGTTGAAGGTAAGTCATTCTCCTTCTTGACGTGTTCTTCTTCGGGAACCACGCGGACGTTCTTCTCAAACAGCTCCTTAGCAATAGCTAAGAACAACCACCAAGTTTGGGATTGAAGTGTCCTTTCCTTTATCATCGGAGCTATCTGCTTTACCTTCTTCTCCTCGTATTCCTCACCGTAAAACTTTACGAGTTTCTTTTTCTTGACCTCACCCCTAAACGTGCGATCGGACACGTCTGTTTTATTATTAAACCCACTCACTTCATCGTAAGAGTTAACACTTGGTTGACTACTTTCAACGATAAAGTCGTAAGATTTTCCACTTTCTCCATCCACCCCCCTACCAATCTTCTCCAAAGGAGAAGAATAATAGATATTAGCTCTATG
>NZ_BAAHXJ010000007.1:0-9325 GCF_054656935.1 Aquifex pyrophilus
GGGGCGGAAGGCTCTCGGACCCCACTTAATACTCAAAGGAGCTAAGGAATACAAGAACCTCTGGAACAATCTACTTAAAGACTCCCTTAAGGAAAAACAAGATTGGGAAAACACCAGAGAGCTTCTTACCACCTTCACGGTTTCCAACGTTTTCCACGTTTTTGACCTTCACAAGGTAAAAGAAGAAAACGGGAAGAAGAGGAGCGTTCCCTTAAAGAGAGTAATCGCACAATCGGGAAGAACCGTAAACAAGATATTCAAGGAAGCGCTAAGAAAGGGTTATGCGGTTCTTTATAGAGGAATGTTCTACATAGGGGAGGAAGTCCTTAAGGAATACAGGAAACGCTACAAGGAGATAAAGGAGAACACTTACGTTAGCTTTACAGTTTTTGACCTTGAGAGACTCACGAAGATAGGGGACTCAATCCTGATAGACCTTGACGACCTTGAAGAGGAGAAGGTAAAGAAACTCGTCAAGTATCTCCACCGCTTGGGAATATATCCCGAAGTATGGAAGTCAGCATCCGGGAAGGGATACCACCTATACATTCACCTCGTCTGGAGGATAGAGGTAAGGAGAAAGAAAACGGTAAAGAACGGAGAGGTAGTTTCACTTGGAGAGGAGAAGAGGTACGAGCTACCTTATGCGTCGGACTGGAGAATAGGAGCTGTAATAGAAGCTCTGAAGCTCGTTTGCGGGAAGCTTGGGATAAAGTATGACTTCGTATCCGCGGAGAGACCGGTCTGGTTTGAAGGACTTCCCAATCCCTTAAAGGACTGGAAGTATTCCGAGAAGGTTCTTGACGGAGCTATCCACCGACTTGACAAGCTTTACGAGAAAGTAAGACCACTCTTAGAGCGTGAAGAAAGGAAAAGAGTCGTAGAGAAGTTCAAGAGAGAATACGTTGAGGGAAGGAAGAGACAGAAGGTGGAAGGTAGCGGAGCTGTAAGGATAGAGGGAGCGGAATGTTCTAATCCGGCGGATTACATACAAAAGAACCTCAAGAACGGAGCTATAACGAGGCTACTGAATGCGGGACACGACTTAGACGAAGTATATGAGATACTTGCAAGCAACTACGAAGGAGACCAGAAAGCTTTAGAAAGAGCTTGGAGGAGTGCAAGCAACTTCATTTCCGAGACCTACGAAGAACCGAGGAAGAAAGCAAGGAGAGGAAACAAGGAAAGGAAACACAAGCACTACTGGGAGTATGTGGACCAGATAAGAGCTTGCTTGAAGGAAGGGATAACGACCATAAACGGGATAGCGAAAGCGGTAAAGATACCTAAGTCAACGCTCTCGGAGATATTCAAGCTCGTCAGCAGGGAACAAATACTTGAAAATCCCTCAGAAGTCAAGGAGTATCTGAAGAGCATTCAGAAGGGAGGAGTGAGGACGACGAGGGAAAAGCTAAGGGAAGGAGGTAAGAAAAGCTTTGAGAAGTATCTTGAGAGGGAGCTAAGGAAAGTAGAGGAAAGGTTCAGAAGGAAGGAAAGGAAAGAAGGAAAGAAAGCGAGGAAGACAGAAGGGCTAAGGAATTACTTCGTAGAGCTTGATACGAGCTTACTCCCGTCCTGGGTCTGGAACGTTCACAAGGTCGTTCAAAATCAAGGGTGTTCAGATAGAGCCAATATCTATTACTCTTCTCCGAAGGAGAAGATTGGAAGGGCGGAGGATGGAGGATATAGACCTTCTAACGGTTTTAACGTTGAAAGTAGTCAATCAAGTGTTAACTCTTACGATTACGATAAAGCGAGGGGGTCTAACAATAAAAAGGACGTGTCTGAGCGAGCATTTTGGGGCGAGGTTAAGAAGAAGCTCGTGAAGTTCTACGGCGAGGAATACGAGGAAAAGAAAGTCAAGCAGATAGCCCCGATGGTAAAGGATAGGACGCTCAAGGCTCATACGTGGTGGCTGTTCTTGGCCGTTGCTAAGGAGCTGTTTGAGAAGAACGTCCGCGTGGTTCCCGAAGAGAGGCACGTAAAGAAGGAAAACGACCTTCCTTCAACGAAACTCCTAAGGCTCATTCGCTTCCTCTACGCTCAAAAGTTCAACAAGTGGGACTTCAGCAAGTATCCGAAGCTTGAAAAGGTTCTTAAGCTTCCTGTCGGATTGAGAAAGCTTGACCTCGGTGGTTGGGGAAGATTCGCAAGGCCCCTGATGGAGGTTCTAAGGGAATTCAGGCTAATAGACGAGAACACCGAGGTGATACTTCCAAACAGGACCTTCAAGCTACCTCCCTTAGAACCAGAGGAGTTTCCCTTTTATCGTGTAAACAATCGTCTCGTTTGGAAAGCTCAGCTTGAGGAGTGGGATAAGCTCCGTCAAGAAGAGGATTACCCGGAGGAGGACGATGATGAGGATATTCCGTTCTGAGAGGCTTGACGAACTCTGAACGCTTGAATGGTGAAGGCTTGGGGAGAGTATTTTAAGTGCAAGTCGGGTTGAGAAGTGAGGTCAAAGTTTGCAAAATTCTTAAGTATGTGTTCGTAGTAGGAGGCCGTTAGGGTCTCCGGCTACTTGTCAAGCGAATCGGGGGAAGCTCTTTTGGAATGCCCGTTGGGGGACGGGCATTCTGAAGGGTGGACGAAGTCGGAGAGCCCGGTGCGGTGAATAGCCGCACGCTGGGTTCGGGGGCGGGTCTCCTGGGTCTCCTAAAAAAGGAGGCTCAGGGGTCTATGCCCACGGAAGATTTTACCGCAATTCGTCCGCCCGGAGCCGTGCCAGGAAGCGGGTGAAAGTCCCGCCGCCGGTGACCCGCCGGTTGCCCTGCGTCCCGGGAGCTGTAGCCTTACCCCGGTGGGGCTACAGCCCTGAGGGGGACGTTAAGTGTCGTGCCTTTACGGCACGGCTAAAGGGTAGGCTCATAGGGCAAACGGGTTAGCAGCCCGTGAACCGGTGCAGAAGTTCCATACCGCTAAGTCCCCTGGCACGGGAAGTTTCCGGCTTGCGTCCCGTGTTAGGGCGTCCCGCTAAGGGCGGGATTGGGGGTCTCCCTTTTGGGAGATAGGCGGTATGGGGTGGAGCCGGTGCCCTCCCTGAGCCTAAGGCCTGGCACGGGACCCGGGGAAGCCCTGGAACTCCCGCTTTGGGAGTGGTGGGTAAGGGCTAAAGGCCCTGACCGCCGTGAGGGAACCGGGGAAAAGCCCTCACGGTTCCCCGAAAGACTCCCGTTTTCCCCGAACGGGAGAACAAGGGGAGCCTAAATCCGGGGTGGCGGAGGCGTCGTAGTAGCCCTCGCTCTCCCTTTCGGGAGAGGTAAGGGCGGGGTAATGCCCGTCGGTAGCAGGGTGAAGGACGCCAGATAAGTCCGCCCTTCTTTAAAAATTTCCCCCGATTCGTTTCCCGCCGGTCCTTCCCCTTAAGAAAGGGCCGGCGGGAGTAGCCGGAGGCTTTACGGCCTCCGTCAAATAAAAAGGGGTTTGGGTATGGATTGGATTTTTTATTTTTTGCTATACAGTTTGCTTATTCTTTTGGGTGCTGTTTTTGGTGGAGGTATCGTGTTTAGTCTTTTGAAATTTGGGATTGCTGATTTTGATTTTGTTTATTCCCTTTTGTTTTCTGGCGTTCATTTAGTTTGGATAGGGGGTGCAGGTGCTTTATTCTTCATAGTTTTGGAAGCGGTTTATTACGAGTTTCGTTTGAATCGGAAAATTGAGGAGTTGGAACGGAGAGAGGGGGAACTTAAATATAGGAGCAAGGAGTTAACAAATTGGGAAGAGGAACTGAAAAGATTTGCTCATTTTCTTGAAGAAGAAGCTCGTGAAGCGATAGAGAAGAGGTACTGGAGTGAGAAGGTCAAGTTATTGAAAGTTCTTGAAGAGAAGAAGAAGAGGGAGATTGGGGAAACCATAAGGAGAGTTGCTAAGGAAGTGGCTCAAGAGCAGGAGAAGGTTTACGCAAGTCTTATAGACGATTGTGAAAGGACCGTTAGGGACTTGACTTCCCGCATACACAACCAGAGGGAGCAAATAAAAGCCCTTCAGAGGAAGGTGGAAAGGCTACAGAATCAGGTTTCTTCCTTGAAGGGGCAATTCGGAGCAAGGGTCATAGATATCGTGAAGAATGCGGAAAGGAACTGGATTTTGAAAGGACTAAAGGCTCGTAATGACCTTAAGCTCATAAAAGAAAAACTCCGGAAGATGTGAGAACGGTTATGGATTTGACTTTTTCAAAACATGCAAAGGACAAGCTTGAGCTTTTTGAAATTAGGGAAGAAGAAGTACTGCAGGCTCTAAAAGAACCTAAATACGTTTGTCAGGATAATGAAAAACATTCAACGATTTATTTAGTGGAAGTGAGGAAGAAGTTGTTTTCAATTGTAGTGAAGGAAGGCGTGATTATAACCGTTTACAGGACCGATGAGAAAAAACTACATTCAAGAATGAGGAGCGGAAGATGGAGCTGTTATTGAAAATTCCTCTAGAGGACTACGAGATTAAGGAGTATCCGGATACGGGAACGATACTAATAGTTCGGAAAGGTATGAAGGGAGAGCCTGACTATTCGATAGAAGGGGAAGGTATGGTAATAGAATTCAAGGACGGGCAAATCTATACGATAGACGTTTACGACCCCGAATTAGCTAAAAGGTTCAGAGAAGAAATGGTCTTAGTTCTATGAGAAAGAATGTTAGAACTTCGTCAGGTAATTTTTTATCGTCAGTAATGCCCTGTTTCTTGAAAGACCGATGACGGAAGTTAAGTACTTGTAAACGATTTTTTTGAGCTTGCTGTTGTAGGCTCTTTTCGTGTCCGGGTAAACGAAGGCGTATCTATCAATAGCCTTTAGCTCCCTCGTTAAGTCGTTTATTGCCTTTATGTAGCTTCTTTCGGTTTTTCTTTTCGGGGGTTTCCAGAAGGCGGAAGAACTTAGCTGTTTGGCCCTCTTGAGTTGAAGCCTCACGTAGTCCCTGTTAATCTGGAGTTGCATTCTTTGCCTGTGGGGATTCCAGAGGATAGTAAAGGGAATTAGCTTTATTGGTTTCTTTGCGAGGTCCTGATATGTGTAGTATCTCCCTTTTGGTTTGTGGCTGAGGATTAAGTATCCTTCTGGGAGCTTGAAAACTTTTGTTCCCTTACGACCGCCTTTAATCTTAGGCTCTTCTTTGAGAAGGAGTCCATACCTATACTTGTTGGGATTTCTGAGAGAAGCTATAAGAAGCTTGTAATCCTCTTCGTTGTAGTGGTAGTTCGTCCATATAGGCATCAGGAAAAATTTATACAAAAATTAGGAAATGCTTATGTGGTGCTTACTTTTATGTTATTCTTCTCCATTTTTCTTTTTTTCTAAAATCTTTCTAAAAGTTTTATAAATAACTATTGAAAATAATGCTATAAAGCTTATACCTAGTAGAATTTGTACTATAAGAATAACATTTCCAAGCATTGGATAAACTAGTTTTACAATCTCGAATGGGTAAATGCCAAATACAGCTCCTATAAAAATCTTGATCTTTGATAAGATATTATTTCTACTTTCGAATACTTCAACTATACTTTTTAAATCTTGTGGATGTTTTAAAGCATAATCTTTAATATCATTTTTGCAAAGTATATATAATCTCTTTTCATTTTCTAGTACCAGACTAACAAATTCATCAGTGATTAATGGATTGATATTAGAAAAATCTATCAAACATTTTAATCCTATAGAGCCATGTTTTGAAAGAAATTTTTCTAATTTAAAAGATTCTACCAGAAGTATATTTTTTAGCTGACTCGGATTTGTGTTTTCAACTAAGAACTTGACTGTAGAAAAATTATTAAAATCTACAAGTTTATTTATGACTTGTGAGCCAAAGTTTTCTGGATCTATATATTTATGTAGTTCTAAAGATACTGCTTTTACAAATTTTTCCTTGTTATTATTTAGTATTTCATACCATTTAAATACATGATCAAAGGATTTAGTATCTTTTGCCATAGAAAGAGAATAGGGCTGAAGCTCTAAAAGAATATCTAATTTTTCGTGATCATGTAAATATCTTTCGAGATCTTGAGCAAGTCCATACTGTTCAGCGGAAACGTAAATATCAAGTAATTGAAATGCCTTTTTATTTTCTCCATGTTGTAAGAGAGTATTTATGGTATTTTCTACAACTGTGTTATTCTTGAGGATGCGGTCGTACTCTTCCATTCTATCCACGGTAGTTTTAACTGCTACATAAATACTCTTACTCAATTCATGTGATATATTGAATATTTCATGTGAAAACTCCTGTTCTAGAGATGTTATAATAACTTGACGTAGCTTATCCTGAGTTTCTAGAGAAGTTAGTGATTTTTCTATGTTTGCAAATAATGATTCGCCAGATGTTAAATCTTTTATATCTGCAGCCAAGAGAACTGCACCTATAATTTGCCCTACTATTGGTATAAGAACTACCGTCCTTCGCCCAACTATTCTTATTACCATAGAAGTTATTCTTCCAGTAAGTCTTTTTGATGCAAGTTTTGCTATTCGTTTGCTTAATCGAGAAGCTATAATAAGACTACCACCTGCAATTCCTGCATACCTATCTGGAGTATGCATCGTTAAACTCGAGGCTTTAAACGTTTCTGTTCCTTTTTTTAGACCTTCCTCGAAATTTTGAATAAAAAGTTTCCTTATTGTGGAATTTATTCCCTTGTACTCTGAAGTACTTTTTATACATTCGATGGCTATATTCGACATACCTTCTATATCTTTTTCTAATCTTTTTATAGTATCTTTTAAAGTATCTTCGATTACATGCCTTAGACTTTCTTGAAATCGTGGATCGTTTAAAACTTCGTTAGCTATTCGCGTACCTAAATCTCTTGCAGTAGATGGTGAAAGTCCTGCTTTAATCTTTTCAAAAGTAGAAAGTCTATTCTTATATTTCATTATGACTTCTTTTGTTACTTCAACTAAAACATCATCTACTTTATATTGTGCCCAATAATTGTTTATAAGATTCGGAATAGCTTTTTTTATATCTTCATTTAAGATTTGAGAAATTTCATTTTTTAAGCCTGAGCGAAATTTTTGCGGATCGGAATATAACTCTTCACGGCAAAGGTACAAAATATCAAAGGCAATGAAGTCATTATCTTGTGAGATATATGCATATGAAAATAGCGGAACAAAAACTATATGGTAAGAGATTAATAACATTAACCAATGAAGAAAAAATTTCCTATTCATTACTTAACCTCCCTTTGATACCTTATTTTTTCTTAAAGCGGAAACCATTTGCATATACTATAACCTCCGCACCGCCCTCAACAACGGAAGGATTGCTTATTCTAAATCCAGTTAAACCTTCATAACCTTTTTCTTTAGCTTTTTGTATAAGTTTTTCTTTAGCCCTTTCAACGGCAGCTTCTATTATATTTTCATAAGCTGTCATTTTTCCCCCGAAAATATTTTTTATTCCTTCCTTCAAATCCTTTATAACATTAGCAGCAATAACTCCTGAGGAAATAAGAAGTTCTCCTATTTCTACTTTATCCTGTAATTCTTTAGGAAGTTCTATGTATATTCTCACCTCTCCCACCCGTTAAATATATTTTACTAAAAGAAGATATTAAAGTTTTGCAATAGTTGATAAAAGGGGATAAAGGAATAAAAAAGAAAAATGAAGGGAGCTAAGGTGATGGAAACCCAAAAGGTAAAGATGAATCAAAATATAAAGCCCTGATAAAAATTTTCTCACAAAGTCCATATACTTTGCCTTCTTCCATTACTTACTCTGCTTCAACTTTATCAAGGCATTTCAACTACGTAAATTTGCTGAAGCTTATCACGAAGACAGCAGTCGCAATCCCTTAACTTACTTAGGGCATTTCAACACAGAGGACGGAGAACGAATTGAATTACCAGCTAATATGTGTCGCAACCCCTCACTTTACTTAGGGCATTTCAACCCTGAGTTTTATCCCCTTCTCTTTCAAGAACTTTAATAACTAAAAATACCACTTTTTACCCCTCAGCTCACGAAAGCCTTGAAAATCTAAGAAAATCATCTTTGGCCTACAAAATCAAGGCTGAGAGCTAAATTTTCCTATTCAGTTGACAAGGAGCCGACAGGGCTTTTATAAACCCCTTGATTTCTAATACTACCATAAATATAGGTCATATTTTGTGATTTTTATCAGGGTTTCGGGGGGGGGTTAGGTCCGTTGACTGAATTTCAAGGTGGTAAATCTCGTTTTGAAACTCAACAACAAGGTCAGGCTCTCTTTCAAAGAGTTTAGGGAGCTTAACGTCAAGGAGATTAGCCTTTTGAGGGTCAATAGAGGTTCCAAAAGCTATCCTGAAAAGGGCTGGCGGGAGCTCCTTAAAGAGTTTCCTTAATGGTACATCGTATTTCTTGGTCATAGGACTATTTTAGACTGATGTCACAGAACCCATTTCTATTTATCCTTGCCTTTGATTTTCAAGTATCAAACTTCTTCATATAAGATGTTTGGGAATTTTAAGCAGGTTAATTCCCAAGCACTATGAAGGAATTACCTAGCTTCCTTTTGTTTTTCATACGTTCTGCCTCACATTTGCCATACATATGCCATACAAAAAGGTGTTTATTAATTTTTGGTGTCCGTACATTTTTTACATTCGTGCCTTACGATTTATGGACAAATGCCGTATTTTATTTTATAGAGTGAGTAGAAAAAAGAAAAAGGACTTCAGGTTTTCCGAGAACACGATAAGGAAACTCAAGGAACTATCCGAAATTCTGAACGTAAGCGAAACGGAAGTAGTAAGCAGGGCTATAAACCTCTTTTACCTTCAGCTAAAGGGAGAAGAGAAAACCGTTATGGGTTCCTCAATTGTTCCCTTTTCGGAATATCAAAGAGTTCAGGAACAGCTAAAGCAGGTCATATACAAGCTCGGGGAACTTGAAGGAAGGCTAAAGGAAAAGGAAGAAGTAATAAGGGAAAAGGAAAACACGATACAGGCAAAAGAGAGACTGATAGAAGAGCTCAGGAACCGCATAAAGGAACTTCAAGTAAAGCCCAAGAGGTGGTGGGAGTTCTGGAAGTGATGTTTTTATGCTCCTTGAAAATCAATAGGGAAATGCAATTTAATAAAAGTTAAAACTCGTTAAAGATTTCCCCACAAGTTTGATTTTAAGTACTAAAACAAAAGCATTATGAGACTGGACAAAACGGGAAAAATGGGAGAAATTATATTTGTGGCCAAAGGGGGAAGAGCGAGCGGTTCTTACGAATACAGATACCCCATCAAGGGGTATAAAACATAAAGCCTGGTAAGCCCTTTCAAATCCCCCCTTTGGCCACGGGACGGGGGCCGGAAGTCCCCGAAAGGGGGCGGAAGGCTCTCGGACCCCACTTAATA
>NZ_BAAHXJ010000008.1:0-13960 GCF_054656935.1 Aquifex pyrophilus
TTTTGGTGTGAAAGAAGGTTAAAGACTTTTCCCTTGCTGGTATGCCCGTAACCTTTTGAACTGCATAAAAGAACTTGTCCAGTTCCTCTTGTATTTCTTGCTTGTTTAAAAGCTCTTCAAAGGCAAGGACAAATTCAACGAGGCTTGCGTTTTTCCTTAGGTTTCTCTTTCCCTCATCGGTTTCAAGTTTCCTGAGGTAGAGAGCAAGTTCCTCAACGGTATTCTCGTCAGCATTTTTCCCTAACCTGTGTATAAGAGCAAGTTTGAGGTTTTTGAACTTGATACGTTGAATTCTCACAACAACCTTCTTCATTAAAGAATAAAGATAATAAAGAACATAGCGGTTTGCTACCGCAAACCTGTATACATATGTTTACAAGTGTATACAGTCTTCATAGGTGGAGAATTTGAGCTGTTGAGGAGTAGGGTTTAGCTTTAATCGTATTTTACTTGACAGATTGATAATGTGAGGTAGAACGATATATTTATTAGTGAAAAGCCGTTTATCTTCGGAAGTTAAGGGGTATGTGAAATGGGTATAAAGTTGCCAGAGAAGTCAATACTTGATGAGCTTGCGGAAAAGAAGGATAGAATTATTGAGGAAGGTAATTTATACTTGGCATACATTTATTCTTCGTTATCCAGACAACCTAAAAGAGTTTATAGATTTGAGGATTTGATTGAAATAGCAAAAACATTAAGAATCGCTAAGGGGACAAGAGAGTTAAGATTAAAAGCACAAACACAAAATGGAGAAATTGATGTTATTAGAACGACAAAATTTTCTTTAGAACCATTATTTAAAAGAGTGGTTAATTTATTTAAAGCCTATCAATCTGTTAGAGATTTAAGTCCTGAATCCTCGTAAATCTAGTTTTTTATCCTTGTTTCTGTTTTTTTTAGTTTCTTCTACTTGACAATTATTGATAATACGCCTATAATAGGCGTATTATCAATTCCTCGTCACTATATATCTTACGAATCAGGAATGCAAGAGTCAACACCGAAAAGAAGAGGGAGGAGTCTGCTCTCAGGAGGCACGAGTTTGCCAAAGCCCTTATTTTCATAGAAGGGAGAAATCCAAAGGATCTCAGGCTATTCAGAAAAGAAGAAAGCATAGACAAGTATCTCCTTGAGGCAAGGGTAAAAGGATATAGCGTTCTCATATATCCCAATCCCATAAAGGTTCCCCAAAAAGCATGGGGAGAATACACGAAAGCAAGAAAGAAAGGAGAAAGCACATTAGCGGTAGCAAAGGAATACAAGCTCCTTGTTGAAGACAACATAGCGGAACTGCGGACCGTAGTACTTGACCTTGATAACGAATACGAAAGAGTAAGGAAGCTGTGGGACGAATTCGTAAAGACCTTCGGAATAGAAGGATACGTTCTTGAACGTTCAAAGTCAGGAAGATTTAAGGCGTATCTCTTCCTCAAGCCCTACCTTACCGGGAGAGGAATAGCATGGTATAAGCCAAAAGCAAAACACAACAACGGACACACGCATCTTGAGAACTTAAGGGAACTGTACGGCATATGGATAGGATGGTGGCAGAGGAAGGGAATAAATGCGGATACGAGCTTTTTCTACAACCTTAACCATCCCGTATGGTATCCTGAGCTTGCGGTAGAAGGGAAAGTATCAAAGATAGAGGAGATAAAGGAAGAGTATGCTGGAAGTCTTTACAACCTCTACAGGAGAGCAAAAGAAGTTCAGGCAGAACAGGGAATATGGGGCTTTAACTCAAAGGGGAAATGGATAAACCTCACAGCATACTTCTGGGGAGACAAACTTCCCTATACTCCCGAAGAATATAAACGTATGAGGGAGGAAGCCAAGAAGCTGAAAGTTCCAAGTTTCTTGTGGGAAGTAGCAAAGCAAGTAGACGGGCAGGAGAAAGAAAAAGAAGTGGAGATAAAGAAAGAGGACATAATAGAGAGGCTTTATGCGAAAGCGGTAAAGAGTTTGGCGAGCAGGCACAAGAGCCACAGGTTCATACACGTATTCTTCCCTGCGGTGGGATGGGCGAAGAACCTCGGACTTGATGAAGACTTCGTTTATGAGGTATTGAGGGAAGCAGTACCGGACAAGAGGAACTTTGACAGAGACTTTAAGAAAGCCTGGAAGTATGCAAGGGAACTTGAATTCAACCTTCCCAAGTGGGTAAAAGGAAAAGAAAGCATAAAGAAGGAAGTAAAAGGGAAGAGGAATCTCGGGAAGTTTCTGAAAGAACTGGAGAAGACAGAGATAACCTACTGGATAGAGAAGGCAAAAAGCTATTTGAAGAAGAAGAAAGAAGCAACGAGGCAGGAGCTAATACATGAAGTGTTCAAGAAACAAAGGTGGCTATGTGATGAAGTAATAAAACTCCTTGAGAGGAGCGGGGAAGTAGAAGTGAGCATAGAAAAGAAGGGAGTAGGAAGACCAAGAAAAGTAGTGAGATGGAGAGGAAGGGAAGAAAGGAAATTTAGACGCCCTAATAATAACTTTTGCCTTACTTCCTCTCAGCCCCTATCAACCTCAGGAGGGGAGAGAACCTCTTTTGAGGTTGTATGGGGGATAAAGCAGGGGACATTAGAGTTTGGGATAGATGGAGTGGTAGGACTGGCGGTGAGGTTAAAGGAAGTTTTAAGGAGGATACCTCTCGGAGAATCTATAAAGCTCAAGGAATTGAAAGAAGGGATAAGGAATGAGGAAATTTACGTGAGGAGAGTAGATCTGGTATTGAAGGCGTTGGAGGAAGAGGGATTGATAGAGAAGAAAAGAAGGGGAAGAAAGGGGATAGAGGTGAGGTTGAAGGATACAGAAGTTTACGATGAGTATCTCGTGAAACTTCTTAATGCTGCGATACTTTACAAGCAGTTAATGGACGAGAGGGAGAAGTTCTTTGAGAGGATGAAAGAGTGGAGGGAAAGGAAAGAGTGGTTGGAAGAGAAAAGGAAGGAAGAAAGAAAATGGCGACTTCAGGAAAGTGATGGTTTTGAAGTGGATTCGAGTAATGATTTTGAGGTGGATTTTAATGAAGATGATGACTTTGAACTGGATTTCTGAGAATGGCAAGGAGAATGCCAAGTTTAGACATGGGAGAGTAGAGATTTAATGAAGATAAAAGAAGCTAGCCAAGACCAAACGGTTTCATACTTAGCATTGTGAGGGAAACGCTTGTAAAAAGCTTTCATCCTGTGCTTTATGTGTCTAAAGAATCTCTCCACTACATTTCTGCTCCCAAAGGTCTCATGTATCCATCCACACCTTAGCTCCCTTACAGCTTTCACATACCATGGTCCCTTATCTGTGATAAAAACATAGCCCTTTGAATTGTAAAGAACCAGTTTAGCGGTTTTTGAGTTTCTTTTGTTGCTCAACCATACAAATGTGGGCTTGCCATTCCGTGTTGTTGCTATCCACAGAATATACCTCTTGTTCCTTGCCTTTATCTTTGTTTCATCAACGTAAACAAACATTGCAAGGGTATAGATGCCTTGCAAGAACTTAGCAAGAGCATGCCACCACTGGCGGACTGCTTCCGGACCTACTTCTATCCCCATCGTCTGGTTTAGAACCTCTGCTACCTTTCTGAAGGAGAATCCATTAAAATACATAATTACAGCTAGGACTTTTACTTTAGTTGGAATTCTTTGTCTTTTCTCCATCTTCTTGAAACAAGTCTCTATTATCTGTATAGTCCTGCTTTCCTGCCCATATCTTTATTTTCCTTTACCCTTAACTTGGCGTTCTCAGGTGTATGTAGTAAAATGGGAGTAGCAATAGGGAGGTGTAGGTTGAGCTGGGAAAGAGAACTGGAAGAAGAATTTCAGGCTCTAATAAATGGAATAGCTGAGAAACACAATTAATGCTCCAGATAAACTTGTAATAGCGCGGTAAGCGGAGGTAGTGTAATGAAGTTAAATGAAATCATTTTTGTTATCTACTATAACCAGTACATAGAACTAAATCAGGAAGAACTAAAGAAAATAATAAATGAGATACAGAATCTTAATCTTTCTGACAAGTATAAGGTTCAAATTAACGAAATCCCAGTTGTTACCCAATTTGATCCGATTGTAACTATAGAATTTGTAGAAGGTAATAAAAAGAATGATTGGAATAATGTCTTTGTCAAATTATCTATAAACCCATTCCAATTTCAAGTAAGTTTTGTAGTAAATAGAAGAATAGCTTTTCCCAATGAATATCTAATGTTATCAATACATTCACTCGAAAATATTATTATCAAATTATGGGAAGCATTTAACAAAGTAGCAGGAAGGAAAGTTATTGAAAGATTAGGCTTAATAGCCAATTTTAATATTCCCCTTCAAACATACTACTCATTGATTTCCAAATGTGAAAGAATTTCTTCTGAATTTAAGTATGTAACCTTAAGACTAATTGATATTTTCAGCAATCTAAAGCCTTTCTTTGAAAATACAAAGATAGTATCTAATTTATTTATTGAACTAAAGCTGAATGCACAGCTTGAACCTGAAGAAGTATTCCTTATAAACGATATCGCAATACCGCCTAACACCAAGGGTGTTATTGACATTTCTCAGGTTAAAGAAGGCTTTAATATGCTTATAAAAATTTCCTCCTCTTCAATTGCAAAAATATATGGGAGGGAAAATGGATGAATATCCCTCAAAATTCAGTGTTGCTCAAAGAACGTATTAGTAGTATTCATAGTTCATTTGTTAATATGCAAAGTATTGAAAAGCTTAATGAACTTAGAGAACCTACAGTCAATAAGTTTTTTGAAGAAATAGTTAATGGTATTAGGGAACTGTTTTATGGAATTGAGTCTCTTAGAGAAGGTATAAATAAGACAAACTCGGAAATTTTTTCGATAAAGGAGAATCTAGGAAAACTTGAAAAAGACGTTGTATCACTACAAGAGAAAATATCTTGGTTAGTATCCTTAAAAGATGACGTGAGCAAGTTGAATGAAGACAATAAGAAAATAATAGAAAAGATAAGTTCAATAGAAACTAATGTTGCCTGGATAAAACGGATAGGACAGGGTATTCTTGCTATCATTGTAGGAGGTATAGTGGGGATAGTTTTAAAAAAATCTCCATATATACCGCAAATTATTGACATTCTCGATAAGCTTTTTAATGAAAGTCCTAAGTAAAGCTATCTGGAAGTTTAAGAAGAAGATAAATAATAGGAGTGCGGAGAAGATAGTAACTAAAGTTTTGCAAATAGTTAAGCATGAAACAGTAAAGTCCAAAAAAATAACGATATATAAGGCACTTATGGATTAGATTTAATAAATAAGTATTAATATTACTTATAAAGTATTCTCTTAAGGTGAAGAAGCGAGAATCTTTGAAAAATCCAAGTGAAAATTTCAGCCTATCTTCTTTACCACATTTGTATACCTCTACTCCTTGAGTATCAATAACTCAAGCCCTGCAAAACTTTAGTTAACATAATCAGCATTATGTTATCTACTCTATAAGCCCCTCTTCTTTCAACCACTTCAGGACTTTCTCTTTTTCTACTCCTAACACTTCCGCTATTTGTTCTGGTTGTAGTTTTAACTTTTTGTAAAGCCTTATAGCGTCTTCTCTTTTTGCTTTTTCTATTCCCTTTTCCAGCCCTTCCTTATAGAAAGGACTTTGTTCAATGTTAATCGTAATGGGCATGCGAACCTCCTTTTTAAGCTCTACTAACAAATTTAGCCTTTTAGGTCTGAGGTGAGCAAGGTGGAAGAGCATCTCAAGGTATCTATCCCTTTTTTCTTTTGGAAGCCTTGAAAACCTCAAAAGTATTTCTTTAAGAACCTCCTTTTCCTTAGGTATCCTGCACAGAATCGCTATTATCCAGTCTGATGGTTCGGGGCTTTCCAGAAAAGGTGTACAGTCAAGAGCGTTAAGGTCTATGAGCTTGTAACTGAACTTTAGATTTCCCAGGGAAACGTAGTCTTTCATTCTTCTTAAGGGAGCTTCTCCTACATAAACAACAGCCTGTTTTGGAATTTTCTTGTAGTTTTCGTAGATGAGAAGGAAATAGTAAGCCATTCTCAAGTGCATGTTCGGGTCGTCCGTAGACTGGATTTCAAGGTGGTAAATTTCGTTTTGAAACTCAACGACGAGGTCAGCCTCTCTTTCAAATAGTTTAGGGAGCTTAACGTCAAGGAGCTTAGCCTTTTGAGGGTCAATAGAGGTTCCAAAAGCTAACCTGAAAAGGGCAGGAGGGAGTTCCTTAAAGAGCTTCCTTAAAGGAATGTCGTATTTCTTGGCCATAGGGCTATTTTAGTGTTAGAAAAATCTCTTAAGGATAGCGAGAATGAGTAGGAGTAAAGAGCCAGCTACAAAACCGCCTATAAGGGCAGGTATCAGGAATGTTCCCCAGCTTTCCAGGGATGTTTTGAGCCCATTAATTTCCTTTTCTATCTTGTTCAACCTGTTACTCAAGTTGTTAACCTTTCCTTTCAGGTCTTTTATCTCTTTCTCGTTATTCTGTATCTCTTCCAGTAGCTTGACTTCTTCTTTCAGTTTCACATATTCCTCAAGGATTTTTCTTATCTTTTCGCTTTTATTTTCAGTTTCTTTCAAGCCCAGCTTATCTAAAAGCTCACTCTCAAGCCTTATAGACACAACTTCTTTCATAGCTTAGGTTTCCTCCCTCTTGAAATTTCTTGCTTTGCTTCCTGAATAGTGTTTTCAAGAGCCTTAAGCCTTTCGAACAGCTCTATTTCCTTACCTGTGGCAACAACACTTTTAAAAACGGACTTCTTGACATCGTGTTTACGGCAAAGTCTAACGAATTCTTTTGTCCATTCTGTTCCGTATTTTTTCTCAAGAGCCCTAATTAGCTGGAGGGGATATACACCGACCTTTTTAGACCTTATCAAGGGGAGCATGTGAGGAGCGTAGTATTCAACTATTTTCTTGTGCATTCCCGGAGAGATATTAACCTTTTTCCCATCATGCCTTCTTGGGACATAAGGATATGGATATGAGACCTATTATTTTTGGTGTGAAAGAAGGTTAAAGACTTTTCCCTTGCTGGTATGCCCGTAACCTTTTGAACTGCATAAAAGAACTTGTCCAGTTCCTCTTGTATTTCTTGCTTGTTTAAAAGCTCTTCAAAGGCAAGGACAAATTCAACGAGGCTTGCGTTTTTCCTTAGGTTTCTCTTTCCCTCATCGGTTTCAAGTTTCCTGAGGTAGAGAGCAAGTTCCTCAACGGTATTCTCGTCAGCATTTTTCCCTAACCTGTGTATAAGAGCAAGTTTGAGGTTTTTGAACTTGATACGTTGAATTCTCACAACAACCTTCTTCATTAAAGAATAAAGATAATAAAGAACATAGCGGTTTGCTACCGCAAACCTGTATACATATGTTTACAAGTGTATACAGTCTTCATAGGTGGAGAATTTGAGCTGTTGAGGAGTAGGGTTTAGCTTTAATCGTATTTTACTTGACAGATTGATAATGTGAGGTAGAACGATATATTTATTAGTGAAAAGCCGTTTATCTTCGGAAGTTAAGGGGTATGTGAAATGGGTATAAAGTTGCCAGAGAAGTCAATACTTGATGAGCTTGCGGAAAAGAAGGATAGAATTATTGAGGAAGGTAATTTATACTTGGCATACATTTATTCTTCGTTATCCAGACAACCTAAAAGAGTTTATAGATTTGAGGATTTGATTGAAATAGCAAAAACATTAAGAATCGCTAAGGGGACAAGAGAGTTAAGATTAAAAGCACAAACACAAAATGGAGAAATTGATGTTATTAGAACGACAAAATTTTCTTTAGAACCATTATTTAAAAGAGTGGTTAATTTATTTAAAGCCTATCAATCTGTTAGAGATTTAAGTCCTGAATCCTCGTAAATCTAGTTTTTTATCCTTGTTTCTGTTTTTTTTAGTTTCTTCTACTTGACAATTATTGATAATACGCCTATAATAGGCGTATTATCAATTCCTCGTCACTATATATCTTACGAATCAGGAATGCAAGAGTCAACACCGAAAAGAAGAGGGAGGAGTCTGCTCTCAGGAGGCACGAGTTTGCCAAAGCCCTTATTTTCATAGAAGGGAGAAATCCAAAGGATCTCAGGCTATTCAGAAAAGAAGAAAGCATAGACAAGTATCTCCTTGAGGCAAGGGTAAAAGGATATAGCGTTCTCATATATCCCAATCCCATAAAGGTTCCCCAAAAAGCATGGGGAGAATACACGAAAGCAAGAAAGAAAGGAGAAAGCACATTAGCGGTAGCAAAGGAATACAAGCTCCTTGTTGAAGACAACATAGCGGAACTGCGGACCGTAGTACTTGACCTTGATAACGAATACGAAAGAGTAAGGAAGCTGTGGGACGAATTCGTAAAGACCTTCGGAATAGAAGGATACGTTCTTGAACGTTCAAAGTCAGGAAGATTTAAGGCGTATCTCTTCCTCAAGCCCTACCTTACCGGGAGAGGAATAGCATGGTATAAGCCAAAAGCAAAACACAACAACGGACACACGCATCTTGAGAACTTAAGGGAACTGTACGGCATATGGATAGGATGGTGGCAGAGGAAGGGAATAAATGCGGATACGAGCTTTTTCTACAACCTTAACCATCCCGTATGGTATCCTGAGCTTGCGGTAGAAGGGAAAGTATCAAAGATAGAGGAGATAAAGGAAGAGTATGCTGGAAGTCTTTACAACCTCTACAGGAGAGCAAAAGAAGTTCAGGCAGAACAGGGAATATGGGGCTTTAACTCAAAGGGGAAATGGATAAACCTCACAGCATACTTCTGGGGAGACAAACTTCCCTATACTCCCGAAGAATATAAACGTATGAGGGAGGAAGCCAAGAAGCTGAAAGTTCCAAGTTTCTTGTGGGAAGTAGCAAAGCAAGTAGACGGGCAGGAGAAAGAAAAAGAAGTGGAGATAAAGAAAGAGGACATAATAGAGAGGCTTTATGCGAAAGCGGTAAAGAGTTTGGCGAGCAGGCACAAGAGCCACAGGTTCATACACGTATTCTTCCCTGCGGTGGGATGGGCGAAGAACCTCGGACTTGATGAAGACTTCGTTTATGAGGTATTGAGGGAAGCAGTACCGGACAAGAGGAACTTTGACAGAGACTTTAAGAAAGCCTGGAAGTATGCAAGGGAACTTGAATTCAACCTTCCCAAGTGGGTAAAAGGAAAAGAAAGCATAAAGAAGGAAGTAAAAGGGAAGAGGAATCTCGGGAAGTTTCTGAAAGAACTGGAGAAGACAGAGATAACCTACTGGATAGAGAAGGCAAAAAGCTATTTGAAGAAGAAGAAAGAAGCAACGAGGCAGGAGCTAATACATGAAGTGTTCAAGAAACAAAGGTGGCTATGTGATGAAGTAATAAAACTCCTTGAGAGGAGCGGGGAAGTAGAAGTGAGCATAGAAAAGAAGGGAGTAGGAAGACCAAGAAAAGTAGTGAGATGGAGAGGAAGGGAAGAAAGGAAATTTAGACGCCCTAATAATAACTTTTGCCTTACTTCCTCTCAGCCCCTATCAACCTCAGGAGGGGAGAGAACCTCTTTTGAGGTTGTATGGGGGATAAAGCAGGGGACATTAGAGTTTGGGATAGATGGAGTGGTAGGACTGGCGGTGAGGTTAAAGGAAGTTTTAAGGAGGATACCTCTCGGAGAATCTATAAAGCTCAAGGAATTGAAAGAAGGGATAAGGAATGAGGAAATTTACGTGAGGAGAGTAGATCTGGTATTGAAGGCGTTGGAGGAAGAGGGATTGATAGAGAAGAAAAGAAGGGGAAGAAAGGGGATAGAGGTGAGGTTGAAGGATACAGAAGTTTACGATGAGTATCTCGTGAAACTTCTTAATGCTGCGATACTTTACAAGCAGTTAATGGACGAGAGGGAGAAGTTCTTTGAGAGGATGAAAGAGTGGAGGGAAAGGAAAGAGTGGTTGGAAGAGAAAAGGAAGGAAGAAAGAAAATGGCGACTTCAGGAAAGTGATGGTTTTGAAGTGGATTCGAGTAATGATTTTGAGGTGGATTTTAATGAAGATGATGACTTTGAACTGGATTTCTGAGAATGGCAAGGAGAATGCCAAGTTTAGACATGGGAGAGTAGAGATTTAATGAAGATAAAAGAAGCTAGCCAAGACCAAACGGTTTCATACTTAGCATTGTGAGGGAAACGCTTGTAAAAAGCTTTCATCCTGTGCTTTATGTGTCTAAAGAATCTCTCCACTACATTTCTGCTCCCAAAGGTCTCATGTATCCATCCACACCTTAGCTCCCTTACAGCTTTCACATACCATGGTCCCTTATCTGTGATAAAAACATAGCCCTTTGAATTGTAAAGAACCAGTTTAGCGGTTTTTGAGTTTCTTTTGTTGCTCAACCATACAAATGTGGGCTTGCCATTCCGTGTTGTTGCTATCCACAGAATATACCTCTTGTTCCTTGCCTTTATCTTTGTTTCATCAACGTAAACAAACATTGCAAGGGTATAGATGCCTTGCAAGAACTTAGCAAGAGCATGCCACCACTGGCGGACTGCTTCCGGACCTACTTCTATCCCCATCGTCTGGTTTAGAACCTCTGCTACCTTTCTGAAGGAGAATCCATTAAAATACATAATTACAGCTAGGACTTTTACTTTAGTTGGAATTCTTTGTCTTTTCTCCATCTTCTTGAAACAAGTCTCTATTATCTGTATAGTCCTGCTTTCCTGCCCATATCTTTATTTTCCTTTACCCTTAACTTGGCGTTCTCAGGTGTATGTAGTAAAATGGGAGTAGCAATAGGGAGGTGTAGGTTGAGCTGGGAAAGAGAACTGGAAGAAGAATTTCAGGCTCTAATAAATGGAATAGCTGAGAAACACAATTAATGCTCCAGATAAACTTGTAATAGCGCGGTAAGCGGAGGTAGTGTAATGAAGTTAAATGAAATCATTTTTGTTATCTACTATAACCAGTACATAGAACTAAATCAGGAAGAACTAAAGAAAATAATAAATGAGATACAGAATCTTAATCTTTCTGACAAGTATAAGGTTCAAATTAACGAAATCCCAGTTGTTACCCAATTTGATCCGATTGTAACTATAGAATTTGTAGAAGGTAATAAAAAGAATGATTGGAATAATGTCTTTGTCAAATTATCTATAAACCCATTCCAATTTCAAGTAAGTTTTGTAGTAAATAGAAGAATAGCTTTTCCCAATGAATATCTAATGTTATCAATACATTCACTCGAAAATATTATTATCAAATTATGGGAAGCATTTAACAAAGTAGCAGGAAGGAAAGTTATTGAAAGATTAGGCTTAATAGCCAATTTTAATATTCCCCTTCAAACATACTACTCATTGATTTCCAAATGTGAAAGAATTTCTTCTGAATTTAAGTATGTAACCTTAAGACTAATTGATATTTTCAGCAATCTAAAGCCTTTCTTTGAAAATACAAAGATAGTATCTAATTTATTTATTGAACTAAAGCTGAATGCACAGCTTGAACCTGAAGAAGTATTCCTTATAAACGATATCGCAATACCGCCTAACACCAAGGGTGTTATTGACATTTCTCAGGTTAAAGAAGGCTTTAATATGCTTATAAAAATTTCCTCCTCTTCAATTGCAAAAATATATGGGAGGGAAAATGGATGAATATCCCTCAAAATTCAGTGTTGCTCAAAGAACGTATTAGTAGTATTCATAGTTCATTTGTTAATATGCAAAGTATTGAAAAGCTTAATGAACTTAGAGAACCTACAGTCAATAAGTTTTTTGAAGAAATAGTTAATGGTATTAGGGAACTGTTTTATGGAATTGAGTCTCTTAGAGAAGGTATAAATAAGACAAACTCGGAAATTTTTTCGATAAAGGAGAATCTAGGAAAACTTGAAAAAGACGTTGTATCACTACAAGAGAAAATATCTTGGTTAGTATCCTTAAAAGATGACGTGAGCAAGTTGAATGAAGACAATAAGAAAATAATAGAAAAGATAAGTTCAATAGAAACTAATGTTGCCTGGATAAAACGGATAGGACAGGGTATTCTTGCTATCATTGTAGGAGGTATAGTGGGGATAGTTTTAAAAAAATCTCCATATATACCGCAAATTATTGACATTCTCGATAAGCTTTTTAATGAAAGTCCTAAGTAAAGCTATCTGGAAGTTTAAGAAGAAGATAAATAATAGGAGTGCGGAGAAGATAGTAACTAAAGTTTTGCAAATAGTTAAGCATGAAACAGTAAAGTCCAAAAAAATAACGATATATAAGGCACTTATGGATTAGATTTAATAAATAAGTATTAATATTACTTATAAAGTATTCTCTTAAGGTGAAGAAGCGAGAATCTTTGAAAAATCCAAGTGAAAATTTCAGCCTATCTTCTTTACCACATTTGTATACCTCTACTCCTTGAGTATCAATAACTCAAGCCCTGCAAAACTTTAGTTAACATAATCAGCATTATGTTATCTACTCTATAAGCCCCTCTTCTTTCAACCACTTCAGGACTTTCTCTTTTTCTACTCCTAACACTTCCGCTATTTGTTCTGGTTGTAGTTTTAACTTTTTGTAAAGCCTTATAGCGTCTTCTCTTTTTGCTTTTTCTATTCCCTTTTCCAGCCCTTCCTTATAGAAAGGACTTTGTTCAATGTTAATCGTAATGGGCATGCGAACCTCCTTTTTAAGCTCTACTAACAAATTTAGCCTTTTAGGTCTGAGGTGAGCAAGGTGGAAGAGCATCTCAAGGTATCTATCCCTTTTTTCTTTTGGAAGCCTTGAAAACCTCAAAAGTATTTCTTTAAGAACCTCCTTTTCCTTAGGTATCCTGCACAGAATCGCTATTATCCAGTCTGATGGTTCGGGGCTTTCCAGAAAAGGTGTACAGTCAAGAGCGTTAAGGTCTATGAGCTTGTAACTGAACTTTAGATTTCCCAGGGAAACGTAGTCTTTCATTCTTCTTAAGGGAGCTTCTCCTACATAAACAACAGCCTGTTTTGGAATTTTCTTGTAGTTTTCGTAGATGAGAAGGAAATAGTAAGCCATTCTCAAGTGCATGTTCGGGTCGTCCGTAGACTGGATTTCAAGGTGGTAAATTTCGTTTTGAAACTCAACGACGAGGTCAGCCTCTCTTTCAAATAGTTTAGGGAGCTTAACGTCAAGGAGCTTAGCCTTTTGAGGGTCAATAGAGGTTCCAAAAGCTAACCTGAAAAGGGCAGGAGGGAGTTCCTTAAAGAGCTTCCTTAAAGGAATGTCGTATTTCTTGGCCATAGGGCTATTTTAGTGTTAGAAAAATCTCTTAAGGATAGCGAGAATGAGTAGGAGTAAAGAGCCAGCTACAAAACCGCCTATAAGGGCAGGTATCAGGAATGTTCCCCAGCTTTCCAGGGATGTTTTGAGCCCATTAATTTCCTTTTCTATCTTGTTCAACCTGTTACTCAAGTTGTTAACCTTTCCTTTCAGGTCTTTTATCTCTTTCTCGTTATTCTGTATCTCTTCCAGTAGCTTGACTTCTTCTTTCAGTTTCACATATTCCTCAAGGATTTTTCTTATCTTTTCGCTTTTATTTTCAGTTTCTTTCAAGCCCAGCTTATCTAAAAGCTCACTCTCAAGCCTTATAGACACAACTTCTTTCATAGCTTAGGTTTCCTCCCTCTTGAAATTTCTTGCTTTGCTTCCTGAATAGTGTTTTCAAGAGCCTTAAGCCTTTCGAACAGCTCTATTTCCTTACCTGTGGCAACAACACTTTTAAAAACGGACTTCTTGACATCGTGTTTACGGCAAAGTCTAACGAATTCTTTTGTCCATTCTGTTCCGTATTTTTTCTCAAGAGCCCTAATTAGCTGGAGGGGATATACACCGACCTTTTTAGACCTTATCAAGGGGAGCATGTGAGGAGCGTAGTATTCAACTATTTTCTTGTGCATTCCCGGAGAGATATTAACCTTTTTCCCATCATGCCTTCTTGGGACATAAGGATATGGATATGAGACCTATTAT
>NZ_BAAHXJ010000009.1:0-28331 GCF_054656935.1 Aquifex pyrophilus
AGGGAGATAAATTGAGCTTTTACCTAAGAATTTATCAGAAAAATCTTTATGAAAAATACTAAGAATATTATGTTTATACTCCTTAAGTGCATTTATATCGTCTATATCTTTGTTGACAATTTCTAATAGTTTTTCTCGTTTTTCTCTAAGACTGGAGTTACTATAAATAATACTCTTTATCTCTTCTGTGAACTTTTCTCCGGCTTTATATTTAATTTCTCCGATGTTTTTCAATCCATATTTTTTTAACATCTCTTCAAAATCATTTACTAATTCAATCACAGTTTTTGTTCCCTGGTCCTTTATTATCGGCTCAGTAGAACTTTCGTGAAGGTTGTTTCCCCCATTATTTTTTTTAAACAAATTTACCAGAAGTTTAAGTAATTTGTCCCAAAATTCCTTTATATCCATAATCACCTCCTTTTATATTGCCGCAAGTTCTCTTGAGAGTTTAATTTTCGTTGATTTAACTTGTTCTATTTTTTCATTTATGTCCTTAATTTTTTCTCCAATTTCTTTAATTGCCCTATCACGGTCTTCTTCCATCCTCAAAGCATTCTTAAGAGCGTCTCTTATAGGATATAATACATTTTCTTTTAGAGGCTCTAAAATCAATTCTTTTATTTTCATTTCTACTCCTTTCTTTTCTGTTTTAAAGGCCAATTCTATACTTCTTTCAAGCTCCCTTTCAGCTCTATATTTGTAATTTTGAGCTTGCTCTATTCGAGCTTCTTTATTTTTATTTATAGTTATAGTAATAATGAGCGTTACTATGTTAGGATTCATGCTTTTTAGTTTTTCGCTCAGCTCCATATTGTACTTTAGTTCTATTTGTGATAGAATGCTCCCTTTAATGTCATCAAGAGTTTTGTAGCTTACTTTAGAATATTTTCTAACTATTTCATGGGCACGTAAATCCTCTATTTTTTCTTCAACATACTTTTTCAATTCCTCTCTTGCATCTTTAACTGCTCTATTAAAAAGCTCTTTTGTTTTACGTTCAACTTCTCCTGCTTTATCTTTGACCAATATAGAAACTTTACTTTCATATCCGCCTATATCAAAGAATCCCGGTTTGCCGAAATCTAATCTCTTAAACTCATCTTGCAGGTATGCTATTGCTTTTTCCATTGTTTCATCAAAAATTCTATATATCTTTTCCTTAATATCAGAATAACTCATAATTCTGTAGTAATCATCTTCCATAAAATCCTCAAGTTCACGCTTTCTCTTTTCTAATTCTTTCTTATTAAACTCAAGAGCGTATGCTTCCTGTTCATATTTAAGTTTGTCCCTGTGCAGTTTTAAAAGCTTCTCTTCTAATTCACCTTCCAAACTTGTTTTTATTTTATTCACAAGTATCCTTATCTTGTTTTCCCTTATAAATCTTCTTAATTCTTCTTCAATTTCCGGTAAACCGCTGTATTTTATAAAATCATTCTGTGTTCTCAAAAAGGGAAAATCTTTCTTGAAATTCTCATAATACCAGTTTAGTTCATCGTCTTCCTTTATTTCCTTTTCGGGCATATATCCAAGAAGTGCCATAAGGGAAGAAAGTTTAAGCATGGGTACCTTCTTTAATACTTTCTTTACGCTTTCTCCTATTTCTGAATCATTTATTATGGTTTCGTACGTTCTGTGCAAGTACTCTTCAACTGCTTCCATACTGCCTTTTTCCTTTAGCAACAAGTCATACTTGTTAACCGCTATTACTATACCTCCTGTACCTGATTGTGCAATCTTTTCAGTAAGAAGTATTTTGTCTGTGTCATCAAGAGGCCTTCCTGCATAAAGCATAAATATAAGAGCATCTGCATCTTTCAAAAACTTTTCGGCCTCCTGTTCCCTGGAAACTATAGGGTCATTAAAGCCCGGAGTATCCACAATTACAAGCTCTTTTAATATTTCATGAGGATACTTTATCCTTAACGATTTCGTTATGGGAGTATATTTTCCTTCCGCACCAACATATTCAGAGAGTTCCTCTTTGGATATTTTATGAGACTTGCCTAAAAATTTTTCTATCTCCTTTCCCAATCTAAGTTCCGCTTCTTCAACTCTTTCCTGGTTTGCTTCTCTTTCTTTTTCATCTGGTGATGCCTGTGCAATATGTTTAATAACTTCCCATTCATCCTTAGAGAAAAACTCAACTTCATACTCTTCTATTTCTCCGTGCTCAAGATAGGTTAAAGTTGCGGTCATAGGAATATCACTTGTAGGTAGTACCGGGCTTCTAAATATTAGGGCATTTATAAAGGTGCTCTTTCCATATTTCATTTGCCCGGCTATACCAAGCTTTATCTTTTCCTGTTTAAGTTTTTCAAGAATTTCATCTTTTCTCTTTTCATCTAGATAACCTCTCTCAAACAATTCGTTTATAATTTCCTCTAACTTGTTTTTAACTTTTACGAACTCTTGAACTGCTTTCACGCTTCACCTCCGCACGTCATTAATTTTAGCTTCGCTTCTTTTAACTTTTCTATATAATGGTTGAACTCCTCTATTTTTTTATGTCTTTCTTCAAGAATCTCTTTATAAGCAAGTTCGTAACTTTGTTTGGACCTTTCTAAATCTTCAAGTAAACCACTTATAGATTTTGTTATAAATTCATTCAGGGATTTCTGCAGTTCATTTATGAAGTTAAGTTCAAGTTCGGGATTTTCTATTGCTTTTTTTACTTTACTTTTAACGAATTGTTTAGTTAAAGGTTTTAATATAGCTGTCGTAATAATCCTTATTACTTCTCCGAGATGCTTTGCAAAAGGTTTTGTTGTTGGAATCCTTGAAATTAATATATAAATAAATTCTGCTAATGCTTCTCTTATCTCTACTATAAACTCGGTAATTATTATGGAGATATTTTTTCCTATATCGTGTTTTCTTCCGAGCTCACTTGCTAAGAATTCTACATCTTTTAATATACCTTCTACCTCCTTTTCGATATCCTTCATAGCATCCTGTGTAGCTATTTTAATAGCCTTGTCAAATCTATTTTCTATACTTTCCTTTAAGTCTTCATCGTACAGAGCTTCTACTATCCAATCTACTTGTCCTTTCAGAGAATTTATAAATATCGCTGCTGCTTTTTCTGATAGCCTCTTAATCTGTTCTTCTATTTCGTCTTGCTTTTGAGAAATAAGTTTTTCTGTTTCTTCAATATTCTTTTTTATCTCACGCATTTTTATTTCCAAATCGGATGTGTTAAGCTCGGCGTTTTTAATCTGGTTTGTTACTATTGTTAACATATCCTTACACAAATACCTCAGTTTTCTCTCCACACTTTCGCTCACAATAGCTTCTTTTTGCTCGGAAATTTCTTCCAAAAGTTTCTTTAATTCCTCAATTCTGCCTTCCTTAGCAGATGTTGTAATAACATCTTCTACGAAATCTGCAAATACTTTCCTTATGTAGTTACTCAAATTTTCAACAGCTTCTTCAGGTTTTGTATCTGTTTTTGTTATAACTGCATAAGTCTTTCTTTTCTCTTTTAAACTATTTTCTATAAAATTCTTCAAACTTTTGGTAAGACCCTGGTTGACATCAACTATTATCAGAAGCACGTCAGCATCTTCTATGAAGTTTTCTAAAATTTCTCTGTGTAAAGGTTTTAGTGAAGATAAACCAGGCGTATCTATTATAGTAATTCCCTCATCAATTTCTCCATTGGTAAATACATCTATATACTTAACTCTATCCGGAGAATACATTTTTGCTTCTTCAAAAGAAACAACTTCACTAACTTCATCATCTATTGATTTAATAAATAGCTTCGGTCTCTCTACTTTTCTTATTCTTATACGCCATATAGAAGCAGTTTCGGGAAGAACATTTGTAGGAAGTTCTAGACCGAATAAGGCATTTATCAATGAGCTTTTCCCTGAATTGAACTCCCCTACGAATGCTACATTTAGCTTACCTTGAAAAAGTTTTTGTTCCAGTTCCTCCACTTGTTCAGTAAATGGAGCTAAAAAGCTCAACTGCAGGGTAACTTCTTTAATATTGTTCAGCCTATCCAGCAAGTACTTCATTTTGCTCACCTCTCATAAAATTTCTTAATTGGTCATGAACATATAATTTGATTTCTTCTAGTTCCGTGATTGCCCTTCTTATATCCTTAATTTTTTCATCATAAGATTGGATAGCAAATTTTACATTCGGGAAATCACCTTTATAATTCATTAAAAGGTTTCTATATTCATTTAAAATGATTTCTTTTATGCTTTCTGTTGTCTTTTTTAAGAATTTATTCAGCTGTTCTCCGCGGTAAAGCTTATAATGATTATCATCAAACCAAGGCTCTTCATATTTCGCGTAAGAACATAAATTTTTATATATTATGTTATAACGTATATTGAATGCCAATTCTGAACTTTTATTTTTAATTTGGTCATCTATTTGTTCTAACAACCTCTCTTTTCTTTTTACTAATTCCTTTTGTTTTTCCAATGACTGCTCAAGTAAATATTCAAGAATTTTCATCAGCTCTGTAAATAACGGAATACATGTGTTCCTTTCAGTAACCTTTGAAATTTCATCAGTAATTTCTTTCACATAATTATTCCTGTCTTCCTTAGAAGAAAACAGCAAAATTCTTTTGAAATCAATATTGTTTTTCTTTAATGTTTTGCTTATTTTATCAGCTACTTTTTTTCTTACAGAAGGGGGCTTAGTATCTACTTTATTTAGTATAACATAAAATGATTTCTTATAAAGTTCGTTATTTTTTATAACATTCAAAGTATCCTTTGATATTTCTCCATCGTTTATATCAATTACCCAGAATATAACATCGCTTTCTTTTAAAACATTTATTGAAAGGTGTCTGTCTATCTTTGCGGACGCGGGGTTATATCCGGGTGTATCTATTATTATTAAGTTTGCAAGCAGCTCATCGTGTTTATTCAGGACAATGTAATCAATTAGTGCCTGTAATATGTTTCCGTAGAATTCATTTACATTATTGTGCCTTAACTGTGTAAGTAAATATTTCTCAAAGGGTATTACTACTCCGTATCTGTTTACAACCAGAATATCCGCATCATACTGAGAGGTAAAAGTTATATAAGTTGGGATAGAAGTAGTGGGTGTTACATCTGTGGGAAGAATGTCTTCACCTAAAATTGTATTTATAATTGAACTCTTTCCACTGCTGAATTTACCAGCAAAAGCAACTTTTGTTTTCTCATACAACCACGGATATGATAACAGTATTTCAAATTCGGAGACCAGGGATCGTATGTACATGAACATATGTGGCTGTTTCTGTTTATCAAAAGGGAATAGGTCATTATCAAAAATTAACGGATATATGTGCTCGTTCAAGAAATTCTCAATTTTGTTCAATATAGATTTCTTTAAATTTTCTATGCTTGCTGTTCCCTCCTCTTGGTTTAAGATTTTACTTATTATCTGCTCCACTATATAACTCCTTATTTTTTATTGTATAAAAATTAAAATTTAATGGAACACTTTATAGACGCTTATATTTCTGAACTCAGAAAAGCAAGGGACGAAAAAACTGTTGAGAAGAAATCGTATCTTCTCAAGCACTTTCTTGAGTATTCGGACGACCTTCCCTCTTTTTCCCGAAGGGAAATTTTCTCCTTTTACGAATACCTGAAGGGAAAGAACCTTAAAGACACCACAATCAGGGACGTTTTCAAGGAAGTGAGACTCTTTTACGAGTGGCTGAGCGAACAGGGAATAGAGATTGAGTTTGACCAAAAAGCTCTCAGAAAACTCTTTCAATCAAAGAAAGCTCAGGAAGCTCTAAAGTCAAAAAAGAAGTATTACTCAGACGAGGAGATAAACCTAATCCTTAATGCTATTCGGGGAGCTGTAGAAGGAGTGCCTGCAAAGCATCCGATTTACTACGTTCTCACGATATTCCTTCTTTGTTCGGGACTGAGAATTTCGGAAGCTGTTAAGGTAAGGAAGAAGGACTTTGAGGTAAAGAGAATTCTCACGGAAGAAGGAAAAGAGAAGGAAGTGTGGTTCGTAAAGGTAAGAGAGGGGAAGTTTTCAAAAGAGAGGAAAGCTCTTATTTACTTCTTTAAACCTGAGTGGAAAAAGATTTTTGAGGAGAAGCTAAAAAGACTCAAGCCCGATGACCTTTTCTTTACCTACTCGGTTAAGTATCCAAAGAGTGTAAAAACATATACCTTGACGGATAGAACAGCTAAGTGGTTTTACTGGAAACTGGAAAAGGAGCTCCGGGAAAAGGGATATGACCTTGAGGTAAATGCACACAGGTTCAGGAATACGTACATAACGAAGCTGGCAACTAAAGGTTTTCCCGTGAACCTGATAGCGGAATGGTCAGGGCACTCAAGGATTTCAACGACCATGGACGTTTATATGGAAGCCGAAAAGGAAAGGCAGATGGAGGTTATTCTTGAAAAGATTTAGAACATTAAACTTATGGTTCAGAGAAATACCTAAGAACTAACGACCTGTGCTTTTGATGCCTTTTCCTCTTCCTTTACTTCTTCCGTCTTTATTTCTTCTTCCTCTTTTTCAGGCTTTGCCACGTACATTTGAAGCTCTTCAATTGTAGATTCCCTGAACTTATCTTCTATTATCCCTCTTAAAAGCTTGTTTAACTTTTTCTCATCTCCCTGTGCTATCCCGAGAAGTATATAGTATGTACTTCTAGGCAAAGAAACACTGATTTTCTTAAAATTTCTTCCTCTTTTCCTGGCCATAATTTAAAATTTTACTAAAATCAATATCGTGATAGCTCTTAGCATTTCCCCATACGAAACTCTCGTTGAAGAAGTAGAAAAGGGAAAAGTAAATCCCTTTGACGTTGACCTTGAGCACCTCATAAAGCTTTTTGAAGAAAAAGCAAAAGAGCTGGAAGAAAGAGAACTCTTCTTAGAGGCGGGAGTATTTCTTCAGGTTGCAACAAAACTTCTGAAGCTCAAGCTCAGGTATCTCTTTCCTGAACAAAAAAGAGAAAGGAAGAAGATAACGATTGAAGCGGTAAAGGAAGTAGTAAAAGAAGTGGAAGAGGAAGTGGACTTTCTTGAGTGGCTCTACGACTACTCTCCCTCTGTGGGAAGACCTAAAGGCTCAAAAGCTCAAAAGCCTCAAAAGATGGACTTCAAGGAGTTTTTCAAAAAGGAGGTTCCCCTTCACAGGGAAGTTGACTGGCAGAAAGAAGCGAGGAGAGTTTACGAGGAGATAAAGAGGGGAGCGTTCAGGATAAGGAGCGTAAGGGACTTCATAGCTTTCCTTTTTGCATATCAGGAGTTTGAGGATTTAGAGAAAGTTTTTTAGAAATTCTCTTTGTTCTTTGCTCAATTTCCTCATCGCTTATATCTAAAGCTAACTTCCAAAAGCTTTGTTTTTAGCATCAAACCCAGGTCGCATTTGAAAACGCACTCGTTAGCGAAAGGTTGAAACCGAACACTTCACGGTTTATTCAAGCACTCTCATTTACCTTTTCTAAAGTTAAAGTGTTATGTGTTTTTTCAGCTAATCGTGTTGAGGGCGTTCAGAGATTTCAAGCGGAATGGAGTTGTAAACCAAGGTTTACAACAACTACTACTTGTTTAGTTTTTCTACAAGGTAATCCACTACCTCGGGCTTGAAGTAGTATATTCTCCTTTTGACTCCTCTCTTTTTAGGAACTACGTACTTGCCCGGTATAACTCCCTTCAAAATCCAGTAGTATATTCCCGAACGGCTTATTTCTATACCTCTTTCTTTTAGCTTGTTAATCAGCATATCTACGTTCAGAAGCTCTTCCTTCACTTTAGCCATACATATTAATTTTTCTCAGAATTTCTGAAAAGCAAAGTTTCAGGGATACGTAAAGTTCCGCCAAATATTAGCGGAACTTACGGAAAACGTTTGAATGAAGGGACTTCGTACGTCTGGAAAACTTCAATAGTTCCGCCAAGTTTTAGCGGAACTATTTTTAAAGTCTTTGATTTTGTAAGCCTTACGCTTTAGCGACGAGAAGTTCCGCCAAGTAAATGTTGTTAACGATAGTGTAAGGAATTTCTCTTTATAACTCAAAAAAGAAACACTTTAGCGGAACTATTTCCGAAACCTTTGAAAATAGGTCCTTCGGATAAACATTCCTTTAGGTTCCGCTAAAGTTTAGCGGAACTATAAGTTAGATGGTGGTTTTCGCCCAGTTGATTTCCAAACCTTTTGGGAAGTTCCGCCAATACTTAGCGGAACTCAGAGATTTACATTTGTTGCAACTCAGTATTACAGTGATATAGATTTAAAGGGGATAAGGTAATGAAAGAGGAAGCAGAGAGGAAGATAAAGGAAGCTCTGGGGATTTTAAGGGAAGAATTGAGGTATGAGGGATTATTCAGTAGAAAGAAACGAAAGGGGGTAAGGGAATACGAATACTACGAAGCGAAGTTTTACGACGTTAGGAGTAAGAAAATAATAAACGTTCACGTTCCGAGGAAGAAGGAAACTATGCTGAAAAATCTCCACCTGGAATGGAAGCAGGCTAAAGAAGAGGAAAAGAAAATTGAAGAGGAAATAAGGAAATTGCTAAATAGCTATAATAACCCCGAGCTAATTAGAAGTATTCTTCAAAAGGTTTACGAGGAAAACCTGAAAAAAGAAGCAAGGGATTACGCATATGAGAAGTTCAAGCAAAAAGCCCTGGAGCTTTTTGAAGAGCTAAAGCCCTACTTGGTTTATCTCAAAAAAGAAAAGCTCTCCCGTGTATCTTTGATGGAAGCCCTATACGTTCTTGCAAACGTGAAAGAAATGTTTAAGGAAAAAGGAGAAGAGGAGCTGGAAAAAGCCCTCAAAAGAGCGGTGAAGACCATAATCCTTAGAGACAAAAATCAGAAAATACAAAGTCCCCTGGGAGTTCTAAAGAGCGACTTTTTTCTCCCACAGAAAACAGAATACGATTTTTTGCTCTCCTCTTTTTTGAGAAGTGAGTTAGAACCCGTGTTTGAGAAGCTCCTTCAAAGCGAGGTAGAGAAGTTAGAAGCTCAGGAAGCCCTTGCTAAAATTTCAGGCTTTCTGGCTACGCTATCCGAGAGGGCAAAAGAAAGAGTTTTAAAGGTCTTTTCTTCTTTTGAGGAGTTTTCAAAAGCTTTATACGAAGGCTGGAAGAAATCGGGCGAGGAGCTTAGGGAGTTTTTGAAAGAGTGGCAATACTACCTTGAGCTTGATGTTCTGGAAGAGGATGAAGAGAACATACTTAGGATTATCAAAAGGTTGAAGAATCTGTAATTACTTCTCGCAAACTCAGTATCATAGGATACGGGGAAAAGAGTGAATAAAAGGAACTCTTCTCTCATCGGTAATTCAAGATATGCTGTTTTACTGTTATAACATTATAACATTTTTATGCTTTAACATTTTAATGTTAAACATTTATTAAATCTTTATGTTAAAATGTTTTACTGTTATGACAGTAATAGCTATAAGTAATCAAAAAGGTGGAGTGGGAAAAACCACTACAAGCTTAAATCTCGGAAGAGCTCTAAGTTATATTGGAAACAGAGTACTTCTTATCGACTTAGACTTCCAAGGCGGGCTTACTCTTTCATGCGGAATTAATCCAGATTCTCTTGAGAGAACAATCTACAATGCTCTTGTAGGAAATGAACCTATAGAAGACCTTATTCATAATCTTAAACACTTCGATCTTATCCCTGCCAATATAGACCTTGCAGGAGCTGAAGTTGAACTTCTTAACGAAATAGGTAGAGAAAGAATTCTTGATGAAACAATCAAACCTATAAAGGATAAATACGATTTCATTATTATAGATACTCCTCCTAATCTCGGAATTTTAACGGTGAATGCTTTGTGTTCAGCTGATGGAGTAATTATTCCTGTGGAATGTAAATACTTAGGTTTAAGGGGATTAAGTATTCTTCTAAAAACCATAGAAAAACTCCGCAAAAGAATAAAACCTTCCCTTCAAATAGTAGGTATTCTCCCTACAATGTATGAAAGAACAGCTCACTCAAACGAAGTTGTCGGTGAACTAAAAGAATACTTCAAAGGAAAGATAAAGATATTCAATCCAGTTAAGAAAACTGTTAAGTTCCCTGAATCTGTAGTTGTAGGAAAATCAATTATCGATTATGCACCTACGTCAGATGTAGCTAAGGAATATTTAAATATTGCAAAGGAGGTTGAACAATGGGCAAAAAGCCATCAATAAAAGGAAAAGGTCTCGATATCCTCTTAGGTTCAGAACAGGAAGACAGTAGGGAAGTAAAACAGCAAGATGTTGATAAAGTAAAGAATCAAGACATAAAGACAGCAAAACAGAAAAAATTGATAAAGAGAACCTTTTACATAACGGAAGAAGAGGATTTAATACTTGAAAAAATAAAGCTTCAAAGGAAAGAGAGAGGAGAGAAAGTAGATAAATCTGAACTTGTTAGAGAAGCCATTAAATTACTTGCGGAAAAAGAAAAATTGCAAGATTGACAGTAAAACTTTATACTGCTTTACTGTTAAGACAGTAAGCTGTTAAGCTTCTACGATTAATTTTATGAATATAAGAATAAACTTTCTCGGATTTTGATACTTCATATGGTCCGGTTTTTCTTTCCTTGCAAACTATAAATGAGTGGACTTCTTAAGGAAGGTTAAGCAATTAAACAGTTACTTTTACGTCCTGAAGATAGGATATAAGAGATTCTGCAATTGTTTTTGCCTTTTTATAGCCGACAACTTTCTGGAGTTTTATTTTTGCTATACTCCTTGCTCTTGAAACTTTCTCTGGTATTTCGTACCAATCAGGGGAATTTATTACTGACTTTAATTCCTCTTCTAGATGAGAAGATATATCAAAAAGACTTTTTTCATCATCTATGTAATCTTTCAAGTAATCGTATACGAGTATCCCTAAAGGCGAAAGATTAAGAGTCTTTTCGTTCTTGTAAAGCTTTTTGAGTTCTAAGGTAAGTTTTATAAGCTCATCTATAACCTCTGCACTCTTTAATAATCTTCTGTGATACTTTTCAAGTATTTCTTTTAATTTTTCAGTGATTGTTTTATACCTCTTTGGATTTCTTGTTGTAAATATCTTAAGCTGGTCGTTTAATATTTTTGCAAGTGTATCCATTGCAAAGTTTTTGTATTCACTCTCCCTGAGTTTTTTAATAAATTCTTCATCCAATAGCGTTAATTCTCCTTTTTCTCTTCCCAGAAGGGAAAATATGTCTATTGGCTCATCAGCAATTATACTCTGAGATATGAGTTCGTGAAATTCTTTCTCTATCTCCTCAATGGATTTTTCAGCTCTTTCTCTTTTCAAAGTTATAAGCATTTTTCTTACTTTGGTAAAGAAGTTAACATGTTTCCTTATTTCTATAGCTGCAGGGTGATGGGAAACCATTTTATAAAGCTTTTCAAGATAAGTACTATTCTTTATGTAATCCTTTTTCCTTTCCTCATCTTCCTGTAATCTTTCGTAAGCTTTTATGAGTGCCAATTGGTTGTTAGGGTCAAAGTTTATCCCACTAAGCATTGAGGAAACCACGTCGTAACGTTCCTTCATCTCGTTAACTATCTTTTCAATATCAGTTACTGTTTCGGCTATTTCCTCACTTGCATATATACTTAGAGCCTTAGCTAAGTCGTCAGTTATTCCTATGTAATCCACTATGAGCCCGGAAGGCTTGCCGGGATAAACTCTGTTTACCCGTGCTATTGCCTGAAAGAGTGTATGTCCTTTCATGGGTTTATCTATGTACATAACGTGGAGCGGTGGAACGTCAAAGCCTGTTAGCCACATGTCAACTACTATTACGAGTTTAGGGTCCTTCTTAGCATCCTTAAAGTCATTAGCAAGTTGTTCCAATTGTTTAGCATTTCTTATGAAAGGTTTAAGTTCTTCTTCATCTCTTGATTTGCTTCCCGATATAACAACTTCTACAGAAGGGGCTTCCGGAATTTCTTTTATTTTTTTGTAAAGCTCTACCGCAACTTTTCTTGATAGAGTTACAATCATTCCCTTTCCTTTATATTCCTTATCCCTTTCGTTAAAGTGTGCCACGATATCCTTAGCAATTTTCCTTAACCTGTCTTCCGAGCTTAAAACAATTTTCTCAAGTTTTCTTAATAGTTTTGCTTTCTGTTCGTCTTTTGTTTCTTCATCTAGTTCTTCAAACTCCTCATCTATAAATTCGTTTGTTAGGTGTAACTTAGCCAGCCTGCTTTCGTACATTATGGGAACTACTACTCCGTGCCTCCTTGCTTTGTCCATAGGATATATGCTTATGTAGTTCCCGAAAACTGCTGTGGTTGAGCGGTCATGAAGCTCTACAGGTGTAGCTGTAAAGCCCATAAAACTTGCATTTGGAATAACTATTCTCATGTTTTGGGCAAGTTCTCTGTATTGGCTTCTGTGTGCTTCGTCCGCAATAACTATTATGTCTTCCCTTTCATTTATAGGTTTAAGTTCTCCTATCCTCCTTGAGAACTTTTGTATCGTAACAAATAGAACTCCTCCCCTTTTCGTGCTGAGTTTTTCTTTAAGGTCTTTAATAGACTCGGCTCTTTCCACAGTTCCTATATGCTTTTCAAAAAGCTTTGAAAGTTGCTCGTCAAGTTCCCTTCTATCGGTTATGAAAATGATTAATGGGTTTCCAAGTTCCCTTAAGACTTTTCGTGTGTAAAAAAGCATGGTAAGGGATTTCCCAGAACCCTGAGTGTGCCAAACAACCCCTATCCTCTTATCCTTTCCCTCTATAGCTTTTCTGGAGTTTTCAATTGCTTTTCTCGCAGCGTAAAACTGGTGGTACATTGCTATCTTCTTAACAACTCCCTTGTCCGTTTCGTGAACTATAAAGTCTCTCAGATACTCTATAAATCTTTCCTTCTTGAACAATCCTCTTACGAGCACCTCAAGGCTTGTGAGTTCCTCTCCTTTGTATCGGAAGATAAAGCTATCTCTCTTTTCAGGGTCCGGTTTCACGTCGTCGTCGCTTTCTATACCTTCCCAGTAAAAAAACCTTTCAAGTCCACTCGTGGGAGAACCTACCTTCGTTATGTATCCATCACTTATTACCAGAATCTGAGCATAGGCATAGAGCTGGGGAATATCCTTTTTCTTTTCTTCGTGGTCCTTGTATGCATCCCTAAAATTTTGACCATTGGCAAGGCTTTTTAGTTCTCCTATTACAAGGGGAAGTCCATTTACAAAGACTACGAAGTCTGGTTTCCTTGTAAATCCCCTCTGATACTGGAACTCTACCTCAAATTGATTAGCAATAAGAAAGTCATTGTTATAAGGATTTTCAAAATCTATCAACCTAACTTGTTTGCTTCTAAGTTCTCCCCTTTCATCAACATAGTTTATTTTTACCCCTTCCGTGAGGTATCTATAGAAGTTCACGGATTTAACGTTCCAATCGGGGCTTTCAAGGTCTAAAACCTTTTTGTAAACCTCTTCCGCTTCTTCGTCTCTAAGTCCAGGGTTAAGCCTTTTGATTGAAGAGATAAACCTTTTCTTCAAAACGACGTGCCTTAAGCTCTCCCTTTCTCCCTTAGCTGGGAGAAGTTCCCTACCGTGAACATAGGTGTAGCCGTTGTTCTTGAACCAGCCTATAAGAAGTTGTTCAAGTTGGTGTTCGGTCATGGATTAAAAGCCTTTTTGTTAAATATTCTTTACGTTGGGGTTCTATGTCAAGTTCTTCCACAGCTTCTTTGAAAGTTATTAAGAAATTTTTAAAGCTCTGAGCAAACTTTCCGCAAAGGTCAATGCTGTATTTTACAAATTCAGGTGATTTTTCTAAGCAATTTTTAATAAACTCTTTATCTAAGCTGTTAAGTATATTTTCTTCTTTATATCCCCAGCCGCTTTGCTTTATTATGTTTTCCATAATTCCTTTTATTTTCTCACAGTCTAATTCGCTTAAAATTGCATTTTTGGCTTCTTTTATGCGTTGTTCTAATATAGACATAAGCTCCGCAACTATTTCTTTATAGTAAGGCTCCATAAATCTCAAATGATACTTAATATCTTCATTCCATTCATAGTCTAATACTTGTTTGTGATGTTCGTGACAAACCTTCTCTAAGTATTGTTTAAATATGTCTCTTGCTAAATTGGAGAAAAAGTCATCCTTCGTAAATTCATGTAAGAATAATAAATCACCTATGAAAGACATTAAAGGTATTACTTCTAATAATTTAACTTTTTCATCAGTCAGAAACTTTTTTATATCTTCAACCACTCTGTCAATAGGTTCAGTATAGTTAAACCGAAGTTTATTCAATAACTCCCGAAATTGGGATGCTACTGTTTCATTTTGATGGGCTTTAAGTCTTTTTTCTATCAAAGAAGAGATGTAACTCTTTATATCGTCAGTGATAATGCCATAACGAAGATAATCATTTATATAGTAAACATAATCTTCTAGTGTAAAAAGAGGCTCTAAAAACCCCTTAATTGCTAAAAATTCCTCAATAGTCATTATAGCGTCATCTTCATCTACTAAGTTACTGCTTATATCCAGTTTTTCTTGTTCGTTAACTTTTTTCTTTATAGCATTAAAATTTTGTTCGTTTATTTTCTTTACAACAGCACTAAGTTGATTTGCGAAATCTTCATGCCAATTATATTTAGCTGCTAAATAAACAGAAGCAAATATGCGTTCGTAAATCTCCTCCTTTATATATCCTACTTCATCTGTAAGGTCAGGAAATCGCTCATCTATGAAAGAAAAATCTGAATATGCGTTTAACATTCTTGTCAAAAGACGTATATTTGTGATTTTTAATCTTTTCACTACTTTTTCAAAAGAACGCTTAGCTTCCTCTGACATCGAATTGGTAATATGTTTATTTGAATCAAATACTATTTTAAGGTTTTCTTCAACGGAAGGGTTAAACCTAATTTCATAGTCAACTACCTTTTCTTTGTAATCATTGTATTTACTATTTTCCTTCTTAATTTCCTCTTCATTCATTATTAAGACAAGCTTACAATTGGAGTTTTCCTTTAAAAAGGAAATAAGTCCCAAAATTTCTTCCGGACGTAATTCCGTAGATTTTCTTTCAAATTCATCAAAACAGATAATTACATCTTTAAGGGTACTTTCCTGTTTAACTAATAAGGATAATAAATTTCCTATACTGTGTATTGCTGGTTCTACTTTTATGTTCTTTAAAATCTCCCCAAGTGGTTTTAAAACTCTTTTATAGCTATAAAGTTGCAACATTATTTCATCTTTTATGTCATTTATTGACTTCTTACCAAATAACGATATATACACATATTTTGTTCTGTTGAGTTCTTCTTTTGCAAACTCTTTCCATAGGGATGTTTTGCCTACACCCCAATCACCTCTAACTACTATACAGAGCGAATTATCACGATTTAATAACTCTTTCAATCTTCTTTTAACAATTTCCCTACTTATATTGATTTCTCTTTCTACTTTATTTGCCATTTCTATATTTCCTCCACCCTCAGCTTACCGAAGACGAGAAGCGGAAGGAGTGTATCCCTCACTTTCTTTAGTATCATAATTTCTTTCTGGTTGTTGATGATTTTTTCAAAAAGTGGCTGGACGAGGGAGTGGAATTTTTGGAGGATGGGAGAGGGGGGAAGGAGGATATATTTATTTCTCTTAAAATTTGCTAAATCTAATCCTAAAACATTTGTTCCTGTTGAATAGGAGGCGTTATCCTGTTGAGTGTATCTAAGTAATAAATACAAATAAAATTTCATATTTTGAAACATGGTGTTTATTCTACAGACATGATGCGAATACACTCCTATATCCTTGGTATATTCTATGGGAAAAATAACTATAGCAGGAGAACCAATTACCTTAGCATCCTGTGTCATGTCCGTATTTGCTATTATCAAATCTCCTTCTTTCACAAATTGATGTTCCTTTATTCTTTCGCTTTTTATCCAGGAATATTCTGTCTTAAAGCCACCACCTCTGATAAAATTATCTAAAGTTATAAAAACATAGCTACCTTCAACGGGTTTATTAAATTTCTCTGAGCCTTTATAGGAAATCCCTTTTTGTATATCCGCAATATCTCCTATCGGCTTTACCTCCCACCCTTTCGGTATCTCCCTTCCGAGTTCTTCACTATAAACGAACTCTTTATCTTTAAAAGGCTCAAAGTCTATGAACCAGCTTTTGAATATTGCCATTGCGGTTTTTTCCAAGATTTCATTCTGCTTTTTCTTTACCTCTATAAGCTCATCAAACCATGAAAGAACTTCAGCAATGCGGGATTGTTCTTCATAATTATTAGGAGAAGGATATTCAAATTCTTCTAATTCTTTCCTCGTTATAGACTGATAAGTTGTTCCTCTGTCCCCAAGCTGTTGAATATAATCTTTCAAAGCTTTAAGAACATAGAACATATATCTGTTTAAAAAGGTGAAAAAATTATTATCCTCTTGAGTTTTTGAAAAAATGCAAGCTAAACCTCTCCCTATACACAATTCTTTTTTCGTTAAGTTGACTTCTCCCACAGGTGCTCTAACTGTTATTAGTAAACTATTTGCTGGAGCTATCTTATAACACACCTTTGTATAAACTTTTGGGTTTATAAATATATCTTCAAAATCAATATTTCCTTGGGCAAATGGTAAGCCTTCACCTTCAGAATTGTAATATTCTGACGAAGGGGACTGACCCATTAATACTTTGTAATCTTTCTTTAATTGTCTAACCTCCCAATCCTTCGGTATCTTTCCTATTTCCGTATCCTTAAAGTCCTTCTCCCACCTGAACCTTACGGGCATTTTAATAATAAATTATTACTTCTTCTCCTCCTCCCACTCCCAGTAAACGAAGACCCAGTCTTCGGGGTTGTCGCTTGCCATCGCTACTTTGTTTATAGCATCTACAAGCTCTATTATTTGCTCAGCTGTGCTTTTTTTAACCTTAACCCTAAGTCCTATGTCTGCTCCTTCCTTCGGTGTTATTAGGTAAACCTCTTCCACAAAAGGTAAAGATTTAACCGACTCTATAATGTCTTTTACTACATCACCTTTAACTAACATAACCTAAAGCCTCGTGTAATGTATTAATATATTCTTTCACCTCAGAAATTACCTTTCCACTTATAAGTTCATCGGTGTAATCCGCTTTCCTCCTCAAAGCATAAAGCTTGTCATAAGAGTCTTTCAATTTACTTATGAGTTCAATCGGCATTAAACTTTCTCTGTATGCTTTATGCACAAAAGCCTTAGCAATCCCGATATGTTTCCACCTTCCCTTTGGTGGTTTCCCTACTACATACTGGAAAAAGTTAAAGTAAGCAAAATACAGGTTAGAGACACAGGAGGAAATAAATCCTCTATCTATGCACCACTTGGCAGTTTCCAGCCTCTCAAAAGCTTTTTTCTTAAAGTTCTCCTTCATATTTCAAAACCTAAAGCTTTAAAAACTTCTTTAACTTTTTCTGTAAGCTCTTCCTCTTTTTTCAAAAGTTCCGAAAGCTCCCTTGAGTATTCCTTCATTTTCTCTTCAAAGGTAGCGTCGTCCTCATCAAGTTTTATTCCCACGTATCTACCTGGAGTGAGAACGTATCCCTTCTCTCTTATTTCATCAATAGTGGCAACCTTTGCAAAGCCAATTTCGTTTATTTCCTCTTCACTTGCTCCTTGTTCAAAGAGTCTAAACTTCTCTGCAATCCTCTCTATGTGTTCTTCCGTAAATGTTACCTGCTTTCTTGATACTGGTTCGTACATATCCTTTGCGTATATGAAGAGAACCTTTCCCTTCATGTGTTCGGGCTTTTGTTTTCTACAAAACCAAACAGAAACCGGGAGAGATACATTGGTAAAGAGCTTAGGAGGACATGCAACTATTCCGTAAACGAGGTCATCTTCAATTATCTTCTTTCTTATTTCCTCTTCTATTCCACCGACTGATAGAGCACCATTTGCCATAACGAAGCCTGCTTTACCGGTAGGTTTAAGATGGTAGATGAAAATCTGTATCCATGCAAAGTTCCCGTTGTTATCAGGAGGCACACCGTATTTATACCTCGGGTCGTTGGGATTTACTTTATCAGCTCCCCACTTGCTATCGTTAAAGGGAGGATTTGCCACGACGTAGTCAAACCTTTCGTTTATGAATTTATCGTCATGGTAAGTGTCCCCCAGTCTTATGTCCCCAGTAACTCCTCTTATGGCGAGGTTCATCTTGCAGAGTTTCCAAGGTAAGGGCTTTGCTTCCTGTCCGTGTATCTCAAGGCAATACCTGTCTTCTCCTTCTTCTTCAAGCTTTTTAAGAGCTGAGACAAAGAAACCACCGCTACCGCATGCAGGGTCAAAAATAGTTCCACATTTGACATCAAGCACTTTGACTATAAGCCTTGTTAATGACCTTGGAGTGTAGAACTCACCGCCTCTTTTACCTTCAACCTCTGCAAATTTTCCGAGGAAATACTCGTAAACCTCCCCGAATATATCTCTTGCCTTGTGTCCGTCCCCAAACTCAATATCGGTAAAAAGGTCTATAAGGTAGGCGAGGTCTTCGTGAGAAAGGTTTACTCTTGGGTCCGTGTAAATTTTCGGCACAACGTCCTTTAGTTTTTCAGGGTAATTTTCTTCAAGAATTTCTATGGCTCTATTTATGAGCTGTCCTATGTTCTCTTTGTGGGCATTCCTTCTGAGATAATCCCAGTGGGCTTCTTCAGGAACATAAAGAACACCTTCTTCAAGATAAAAATCTTTGTCCTTTAAAGCTTCTTTCCTTTCTTCTGGGTCTTTTATGTAAAACTCACTTTCGGAATTCGAAAACCTTTCTTCCAGTTCCTTTTTCTTCTGGTCGAAGGCATAAGAAATATAGCGAAGAAATATAAGACCGAGGACAACATATTTGTAATCATGAACCTCAACCTTCTTTCTAAGCTTGTCTGCTGCTGTCCAGAGCTTCTTTTCAAGTTCTTTTATGGTGTCCTTTTTCTTTTCTGTTTTCATTCTATAATTCCCTCCTTCTTAGCAATTGACTTAATGTCTTCTTCTTTAATAGGACTTCCCTTTATTAGCTTCTTAACCATCTTTTTACCTTACAACAATTTCCTGAAATCTCAAGAATTCCTCAGTACCGATATTCTAACATTCTAGAAGGGCAAAAAAGAAGAAAAGTGAAACTTACTTCTTAAAAATCAATGTCCATATCCTGGATGAATTCAGATGAACTAATTCTTTTCCTTCTTTCCTCTTTCCTTTTCTCTTCCAACTCTTCTTTCCTTTCCTTCCATTCCATCCTCTTTTCAAAAAACTTTTCCCTCTCATCCATTAACTGCTTGTAAAGTATCGCTCCATTAAGAAGCTTCACCAAATACTCATCGTAAACCTCTGTATCCTTCAACCTCACCTCTATCCCCTTCCTTCCCCTTCTCCTTTTCTCTATCAATCCCTCTTCCTCTAACGCCTTCAACACAAGCTCTATTCTCCTCACATAAATTTCCTTATTCCTTATCCTTTCTCTAAGTTCCCTCAACTTTATAGGTTCTCCGAACGGTATCCTCCTTAAAACTTCCTTTAACCTCACCGCCAGTCTTACCACTCCATCTATCCCGAATTCCAGCGTCCCCTGCTTTATCCCCCATACCACCTCCAAAGAGGTTCCCTTCCCTCCCGAGGCTGAAGGGGGCTGAGAGGAAATAAGGCAACCGTTATTATTAGGACGTCTAAATTCCCCTTCTTCCCTTCCTTTCCATCTCACTACTTTCCTCGGTCTTCCTACTCCCCTCCTTTCTACGCTCACTTCTACTTCCCCGCTCCTTTCAAGGAGTTTTATCACTTCATCGCACAGCCATCTTTGTTTCTTAAACACTTCGTGTATTAGCTCCTGCCTCGTTGCTTCTTTCTTCTTCCTCAAATAGCTCTTTGCCCTCTCTATCCAGTAGGTTATCTCCGTCCTCTCCAGTTCTTTCAGAAACTTTCCTAAATTCCTCTTCCCTTTTACTTCCTTCTTTATGCTTTCCTTTCCTTTTACCCACTTGGGAAGGTTGAACTCAAGTTCCCTTGCATACTTCCACGCTTTCTTAAAGTCTTTGTCAAAGTTCCTCTTGTCCGGTACTGCTTCCCTCAATACCTCATAAACGAAGTCTTCGTCAAGTCCGAGGTTCTTCGCCCATCCCACCGCAGGGAAGAATACGTGTATGAATCTGTGGCTTCTGTGCCTGCTCGCCAAACTCTTTACCGCTTTCGTATAAAGCCTCTCTATTATGTCCTCTTTCTTTATCTCCACTTCTTTTTCTTTTTCTTTTACCTGCCCATCTACTTTCTTCGCTACTTTCCACAGGAAGCTCGGAACTTTCAGTTTCCTTGCTTCTTCCTTCATACGTTTATATTCTTCGGGAACATAGGGAAGTTTGTCTCCCCAGAAGTATGCTGTGAGATTTATCCATTTTCCCTTTGAGTTAAAGCTCCATATTCCCTGTTCCGCCTGAACCTCTTTCGCCCTCCTGTATAGGTTGTAAAGGCTCCCCGCATACTCTTCCTTTATCTCCTCTATCTTTGATACTTTCCCCTCTACTGCTACCTCCGGATACCATACGGCATGGTTCAGGTTGTAGAAAAAGCTCGTATCCGCATTTATTTCTTTCCTCTGCCACCACCCTATCCATATTCCGTACAGCTCCCTTAAGTTCTCAAGATGCGTGTGTCCGTTGTTGTGTTTTGCCCTGGGCTTGTACCAGGCTATTCCTCTCTCGGTAAGGTAGGGCTTGAGAAAGAGATACGCCTTAAATCTTCCTGACTTTGAACGCTCAAGGACGTATCCTTCTATTCCGAAGGTCTTTATGAATTCATCCCACAGCTTCCTTACTCTTTCGTATTCGGTATCAAGGTCAAGTACTACGGTCCGCAGTTCCGCTATATTGTCTTCAACAAGGAGCTTGTATTTCTTTGCTACCGCTAATGTGCTTTCCCCCCTCTTTCTTGCTTTCGTGTATTCTCCCCATGCTTTTTTGGGAACCTTTATGGGATTGGGATATATGAGAACGCTGTATCCCTTTGCCCTTGCCTCAAGGAGATACTTGTCTATGCTTTCTTCTTTTCTGAATAGCCTGAGATCCTTTGGATTTCTCCCTTCCATGAAAATAAGGGCTTTGGCAAACTCATACCTCCTGAAGGCAGACTCCTCCTTCTTCTTTTCGGTGTTGACTCTTGCATTCCAGATTCGTAAGATATATAGTGACAAGGAATTGATAATAGTAGCATTATGCTACTATTTCGTTAATTTGTCAAGACATAAATTAAAAAAACGAAACCTTGAAGCAAAAGATATTAAAAGTAGACTTTATCTATTTACATTAGACGCACTTAAATAAACTCTTCGTCTTCCAAAGTTTTATATGTAACAAATAAGCGAACGACTTCCCTAAAATATGGTAATAATTCTTTTTTTGTCGTTTTAAGCGGCGTAGCAGGTTTTTCCCTATTTTTTTCTATACCCCTTAACTGAATTTCATTTTTTCCATAAACTACTCTTAAGGTTTTAAAGTTTTGTAAAAGATCCTCAAACCTATAAACTCTCTTAGGTTGTCTGGATAACGAAGAATAAATGTATGCCAAGTATAAATTACCTTCCTCAATAATTCTATCCTTCTTCTCTGCAAGCTCATCAAGTATTGATTTCTCAGGCAACTTTATACTCATCCTACCACTCCTTACGCTTATTAAGCATCATAAGCAAAGAGTACGAAATACCTGTAGTTATTAAATATAGTCTGATATAAACTCGTTTGCCAAAATACTGGCTAACTCCCTCTAAGCAAAAGAATTCAAGTAAAGATGTGATTCCTACGATGAAATATAAAACTCCCTCTTGAACTTCCTGTATAACCGTTTTCGCACTTCAAAGAGTATCACCTCTAAAGGAAGCTCAATACCTATTCTTTTTAAGGCTCTCTGTATAAAGCGGGAAGCTCTCTTGAGGTTGACTCTGTAGCTATAAGCTCTCGCATAATACCAAGCACGCCAGAGATAATACATTGCCATTTTGTCAAGAACTTTAATCTTTCTTCTCCTTTTTAGAACCTTCCGAATAGCCTTTTTCAGAAGCGTTGCTACCTTCTTTGAAATCCTCACTTCCGAAACTTCCCAAGGGCAGAAGTCTTTGAGAACCTTCTTGAGCCTTATTCCTTTTCCCCTTGAGGGCTTTTCAAAAGATGGTGTTATTCCCTGAATTTTCTTGAACCTTACCTTTTCAAGGTCTTCTTTTGAAACTCTGAAAGAGGTCTTCTTTCTGAGGATTTCCTCTGCCTTTTTCCAGCTTCCCGACACAAAATAAGCAAGGGCTATGAGGTATTCTTTCGTGAGTCTTCTTACGACTTTCCTTAAAGTGCTTTTCGTAGCTTTTTTCTCTATTTCCCTTGCAAGGTCAAGTGCGTATGCGTCCCAGAAAGAGTATTGCGTGAGGTATCGTGTTCTCATTCCCCTTTTTCTAATAGTTTATCTCGCTTTCCGAAAATTTATCAGGTTAACGGTCTTTTTCTTATAGCTCTAACTTAATTTCCTCTTCCTCTTCTTCATCTCCTAAAAATCCTTCGTTCGGAGTAGCCTTTTGAGGCTTTGCTTTTTCCTCGCTCGTCTTTCCGAGAAGAAGGTCTATAAGGCCGCTCTTCTTTGCCTCTATCAAAGCTCTTGAGATTACGAAGCCTTTTAGCCTCGGGGGAACTTCCTTGATGATTTCATAAGCTTCTTCGGTAAGGTGAACTGTTATCTTTTTTCGCATGAGCATATTTTAACATAACAACACTTCCGATTAAGTAAAAAGAATTCTTAATACTATTTGATACTTCATCTGGTATCCGAGCGAAGTATATAAGCGTAATACGATGTGTATTAGCGTATTTATACGTAAACCGAAGATTTGCATTTTTGCAAAAGTTTATTGAATTTTGAGTCGATGTTCTATAGAACAACGACACTTCTCAGGTTGTCTAATTCCTGAAAATCAAAGAGGAAGATTATATGACTGCTGTCATGTCGATGTTCTATAGAACAACGAACCAAAAATGAAAAATCAGGTCGTTGTCCTATGGAAAAACGAACTAATTTATTCCTCTGGAAATCAAGGGATAGAATGAAGTCAAAATTTCTTGGTTCGTTTTTACATAGAACAACGACTCAAATGTGGAAAAATGAAATTTGTCCGTGAACGTTCTTATTATAGTGTTCCCTTTATCGGGTCGTTGTTCTATAGAACAACGACACTCTTTATCGTAAAAAAAGTCATTTAAAAAGAAAAAGTGAGTGAAAAATCATAAATCGGAGACAAACGGGGAGAACGTTAGAGGTGGGCCGTTTGTAGGTGTTCTTGTTTCTGTTCCTGTTCTTGTTTTGTCTGTTGTTAAGGTTCAAAAGCCGACATGTCAATTTGATGAACCCGGTCAGAAATTAGCGGTCCATAGGGAATCTCGGGGAATTTTGTTTATGCTCATGTAATCATTTGCCCGCTATTGCTAAGGTTAAGTGTTTAATTGCAATTGGTGAGAAATAAGAACACATTTTATAGTTTTCAATTCGGAAAAATTATTAGATTTAAAATGTATGGAGGGAAAATTTAAAACTCCGTTTCTATGGAACGAGTTTAAACTCAGACATTCAAGAATTTCCCTCGTGGATGAGCCAATCAGAGCGGTTAAAATTGAAAGAAAGGACGGAGTTTACCTTATACCTTTAGAAGAGTTTGTGAAGAATAAGAGGCTATTGGAAGGACTTTCTGAAGAAGAAAAGAAATTTCTTAAGCGTCTAAAGAATGTTTTAAAAATTTGAAAAGCTATTTACAACTGAATTTCAAAAAATATCGTGTTTCTTCCTGATGAAGTTTCATTTGAGGTTGTACTTTGGTATTCTTTACTTTTTAAAGCTATTCGGTGGTGACTTTCCCCCTTATATCTGTTAGGTTATCTACTCTATCAGTCCCTCTTCTTTTAACCACTTCAGGACTTTTTCTTTTTCTACTTTTAGAACCTTTGCTATCCTTTCGGGAGAAAGTCCCAATTCCCTGTAGAGGTTTATTGCGTCTTCTCTTTTTGCTTTCTCTACTCCCTCCTTGTAAAGAGGATCTTTTTCAATATCAATCGTAATGGGCATATCAATTTTTCCTTCATGTTAATCAATAAGCTTTTCTTCTTTTAGCCACTTGATAACCTTGTCTTTCGGGACATTCAGGATTTTTGCTATTCTTTCCGGACTCCATTTTGTCTCCTTGTAAAGCCGTATAGTATCCTCTCTTTTTGCTTCTTCTTTTCCTTTTTCCAGTCCTATTTCTAATCCTTCTTTTAGTCCCTTTTTGAGTCCTTTTTCCAGTCCTTCTTTGTAAAGCGGGTCTTTCTCAAGGTCAATAGTAATAGGCATGTGGACCTCCTTTTTGAGCTCTACTAACAAATTTAGCCTTTGTGGTCTTAAATGAGCAAGATGGAAGAGCATCTCAAGGTATATCTCCCTTTTCTCCTTGGGAAGTCTTGAAAACCTCAAAAGGATTTCTTTAAGAACTTCCTTTTCCTTAGGTATCCTGCACAGAATCGCAATTATCCAGTCCGAGGGCTCGGGGCTTTCCAGAAAAGGTGTGCAGTCAAGAGCGTTAAGGTCTATGAGCTTGTAACTGAACTTTAGATTTCCCAGAGAGACAGAGTCCTTCATTCTTCTTAATGGAGCTTCTCCCACGTAGATGACAGCCTGTTTAGGAATTTTCTTGTAGTTTTCGTAGATGAGAAGGAAATAGTAAGCCATTCTTAAGTGCATGTCTGGGTCGTCCGTTGACTGGATTTCAAGGTGGTAAATCTCGTTCTGGAACTCAACTACGAGGTCTGCCTCTCTTTCAAAGAGTTTGGGAAGCTTAACGTCAAGGAGCTTAGCCTTTTGAGGGTCAATAGAGGTTCCAAAAGCTATCCTGAAAAGGGCGGGTGGGAGCTCCTTAAAGAGTTTCCTTAAAGGTATGTCGTATTTCTTGGTCATAGGGCTATTTTAGGTTAAAGGCAGGAATAAAGTGAAAAATCACTTCCAGAACTCCCACCATCTTTTGGGCTTAGCTTGAAGCTCCTTTATGCGGTTCCTGAGTTCTTCTATTAACTCTTCCTTGGCCTTTATCGTGTTTTCCGTTTCCTTTAGTCTTCCCTCAAGTTCCCCGAGCTTATAAAGAGCTTGCTTTAACTGGTCCTGCGTTTTCCGGTATTCGGAAAAAGGAACTATGGAACCGCTTACGGTGTATCCTTCCTCCCCCTTGAGCTGAAGGTAAAAGGAATGAATAGCACGCGATATAGCTTCGGTTTCCGAAATCCCGAGGAGTGAAGAAATCTCCTTAAGCTCCTTTAGGATTTCTTCACTTAACCTGTAAGTCTTCGCTACTTTCTTACCTTCCCCCATATTGCAATTATATTGCTTTCGTATTTTCTTTGTATTAACACTCCAAATGTGAAATTAACATGTGTATTTCATTTATACATATTTTGTATTGCTAATGTATTGCCAATTGTATTGCTAAAGAAAAGAGCTTTTCCACGAAGAGAAAAGTTGTTGGAACTAGGAAAAAGAACCAGATTTCTCATCAACGATAGCAGGGAGGTGTTTAAGATGTCGGGTTCTTTGTCTCACTTAATTGCGGAAGTAGAGAAGCAACCGAAGAAGTTGAGAGAGAAAGCGGAAAGCTTCATTCCGTTCATGCTCCTTCAGATGGAGGATGAGGATTTGGACAGACTGGACCGTGAATACAGCAGAAAGGAAGCGATTTACCTTATGATGGCGATGCTCCTGTTCCCGAAGGAAAGGTGGACTGAGCTGGGTATACCGGATTACCTGATGAAATACGAGATAGCGGGGGAAGAGGAAGAAGAGGAAGGGTATTAAACGCGATAAGTAAGTTAAAAGAAAGGGCAAGAACTACAAAGAAATTTACGTGCTTAAATTCCCAAACTTCTTGTCCAAAGAAGTTTGATATTTGATTTTCAATAGGCTCATAAGTATGCATAGAGGAAGTCGTTGATTTTCAGAGTGTTCCGAAAGTGAAAGGAGCTAAAAGCTCCTTCAAGGTGGTAATGAAGGAATTATGAGTTAAACAAAAAGCAGGAAGTTGGATATAGACGAAGAAACTCTAACAGAGATAAAATCTTTGATGTGCTTCACAGGAGTTGCGTTTCCTACCTTCTCCATAACTTTATACTTCCTTACTCGTACCTTGCAAAACTTTAGTAATAAAGAATGACTGAAGTTTTTTCAACCTAAATAGAACCCTTTCTTAACACTATACTTTTACAGTGTTAACTATTGCCCACAATCTTCTTCTTTCCTTATACTTAAGTTCTTTTTGTTACTGTATTGGGATGTGTGCAGCCTTTAAATACTCCCTACTTAGCATTCTCGGTTAAAGAGAAAATAACTGTGGAAAGTTTGTAAAGAATCCTTCAATTAGTTTCCATGATTATAGTAAATTGAATCAGCTTCTTCCCATTCCCAGAATTTATCATAATGTTGCATTTTGTATATTTCTAATATTTCTTTTTCAAATAATTCTGGGAATCGGGCTTCTATTTCATATGTATCCTCACCAAATTTCTCTATTGCTTCTTCTATAGATGTAACAATGCCATTTTTAACTAATACCTCATACACTTCGTAGTCGTCATATACTTCTGCAAAGCTATAATAAAATATCTCATCCTTTTTATCTTCTATATACACCTGAAAAAAAACCTCTATAGCAATATTTAAAAGCTTTTCTAAGTTCTGAAGTCTTTCTTTGATTGCTTTATCAATTAGTTTGTGTAATTCTTTAGGCTTATTAAGAAACCTGTAGTTTTTACCCTTGTAAAAAAATTCATAGTCAGGCACATATTGACAAGAACCATAGTATCTAACTTCAAACTCCTGAAAATAGGTATTGTATAGTTCTTCAAATTTTTCTTCGGAAATCTTTCCTTTTATTTCTCTTACAAGCTCTTCAAGAGAACAATTTTTCTCAGCTGGTAGCTCTAATACAGTTCTTATCCCCCTAATAACTTGAAGTCTTGCAGAAAATATCTCAGATAATATCTTTAACCCTTCTTCTGGTTCATATTGGAAACCATCGGTGTATTTATCTAAAATCCTTTTAGCCTTTTCTAAAAAAACTCTTCCTGCAAACCATCTACAAGATGGCAATAAGTTAGGTTCATACCCCACAATTTAAAACATAAGTCTCTTCTTTTTCGAAAACAAGTTTCATTCTTAGACTATGTCAACTATCAGTTTGCAGTTTGCAGTATGGTGTAGAGAATGATGAACCCTTTTAAAGAACTCCCGTAAGGGAGTACGTTTGTAATCGGGATAGGTCCAATATAATAGAAAGTCCTTAAGTGGTTGAAAGAAAAAGGACTCATAGAGGAGATAACTACCCTTATGTTAACACAACTGGAAGATATTGAAAATAAGGGACTTTACATTGCTTTGGTATATTTTTTAAATACTTTGAAAAGCCTATAAAAGTTTACAATTAACACTACGCTGGCAACTATGAAGCCTATAAAAGCTAATGTTTGTAAAAATTCATTCATTTTTATTACCTCTATCTTTTAATATTTCCAATAACCTGAAAATTTCAATTGTTAATAGCAGTATGATAGAGGAAGTCATTACAATTAAAACTATTCCTATAAGTAGTAATGTTAAAAACTTTATCTTTTTCAGCCTCAGGATGCAACTGCATATGCCAAAACTGAGGTATTTCGTTTCCCTTTCAGAATGGAAATCTTAATACTTCTCCAAGATGCTAATAATTACTTCCTTTACTTTTACGTTGATTTGCTCCTTGAGCTTTTCGTCCTTTTCCAGATTTTCAATAATCTTCTTAGTAATATCGTTTATCAGTTGTTCTATCATGGCATTACTACCTTCTACAGCTTCTAAAGCTTTGTTTTTTAGCTTTATAGCCAAATCCGCCACAGTTTCGTCATCAAGCCTTTTTAAACTTTCCACAAGTGCGATATAAATCTTGTCGGCTATTAACTTTTCCGTCTCCTGATTGACATTCTCAAGGATTAACTGGGCAAAATCTGTCTCCTCTACCTTAGTCCTTATGTAATCTTTAATTAAGCCCTTTGCTTTATTCTTTAGAAAGTCCATTTATACCTCCTAACACTTAATTATAAAGAATAGGAATTGCATTCATCTAAACTAGTTTATCTTCGGTGTCTAACTTAAGTTCCCTTTTAATATCCTCTATTTCCCGCTTTATACTTTCTTCATCTTGTCTTTTACGCAACCAGTCTACGTTTACGCTTATCTTTCTCTTTACACTATTCACGCCATCTTCTATAAGTTTCTGTATCAGTTCTTCAATAACCTCTTTGGAATCGTTTGCAGTTATTCTAAATTTATTTGCGAGAGATTGATAAAGAGA
>NZ_BAAHXJ010000010.1:0-1597 GCF_054656935.1 Aquifex pyrophilus
GCTCTATGTGAACACCCCTCTTTTTGAACAACTTTGTGAACATTCCAAGCCCAAGACGGGAGAGAGCTTGTGTCAAGCTTCACGAAGTAATTCCTTAGCACTTCCGTCTTCCTTGGTTTCCTCCCTTCCTTTCTTTCCTTCTTCTTGAACCTTTCCTCTACCTTCTTTAGCTCCCTCTCAAGATACTTCTCAAAGCTCTTCTTCCCTCCTTCCCTTAGCTTTTCCTTCGTCGTCCTCACTCCTCCCTTCTGAATGCTCTTCAGATACTCCTTGACTTCCTTCGGATTTTCAAGTATTTGCTCCCTGCTAACGAGCTTGAATATCTTAGAGAGCGTTGACTTAGGTATCTTTACCGCTTTCGCTATCCCGTTTATGGTCGTTATCCCTTCCTTCAAGCAAGCTCTTATCTGGTCCACATACTCCCAGTAGTGCTTGTGTTTCCTTTCCTTGTTTCCTCTCCTTGCTTTCTTCCTCGGTTCTTCGTAGGTCTCGGAAATGAAGTTGCTTGCACTCCTCCAAGCTCTTTCTAAAGCTTTCTGGTCTCCTTCGTAGTTGCTTGCAAGTATCTCATATACTTCGTCTAAGTCGTATCCTGCATTCAGTAGCTTCGTTATAGCTCCGTTCTTGAGGTTCTTTTGTATGTAGTCCACCGGATTAGAACATTCAGCTCCCTCTATCCTTATAGCTCCGCTACCTTCCACCTTCTGTCTCTTCCTTCCCTCTACGTATTCTCTCCTGAACTTCTCTACGACTCTTTTCCTTTCTTCACGCTCTAAGAGTGGTCTTACCTTCTCGTAAAGCTTGTCAAGTCGGTGGATTGCTCCATCAAGAACCTTCTCGGAATACTTCCAGTCCTTTAAGGGATTGGGAAGTCCTTCAAACCAGACCGGTCTCTCCGCAGATATGAAGTCATACTTTATCCCCAGCTTTCCACAAACGAGCTTCAGAGCTTCTATTACAGCTCCTATCCTCCAGTCCGACGCATAAGGTAGCTCGTATATCTTCTCTTCTCCAAGTGAAACTACCTCTCCGTTCTTTACCGTTTTCTTTCTCCTTACCTCTATCCTCCAGACGAGGTGAACATACAGGTGGTATCCCTTCCCGGATGCTGACTTCCATACTTCGGGATATATTCCCAAGCGGTGGAGATACTTGACGAGTTTCTTTACTTTCTCCTGTTCAAGGTCGTCAAGGTCTATCAGGATTGAGTCCCCTATCTTCGTGAGTTTCGCAAGGTCAAAAACTGTAAAGCTAACGTAAGGTTCTCTCTTTATTTCCTTGTAGCGTTTCCTGTATTCCTTAAGGACTTCCTCCCCTATGTAGAACATTCCTCTATAAAGAACCGCATATCCCTTTCTCAGTGCTTCCCTGAATATCTTGTTTACGGTCCTTCCCGATTGTGCGATTACTCTCTTTAAGGGGATGCTCCTCTTCTTCCCGTTTTCTTCCTTTACCTTGTGAAGGTCAAAAACGTGGAAAACGTTGGAAACGGAGAAGGTGGTAAGAAGCTCCTTGGTGTTTTCCCAATCTTGTTTTTCCTTGAGAGAGTCTTTAAGTAGATTGTTCCAGAGGTTCTTGTATTCCTTAGCTCCTTTGA
>NZ_BAAHXJ010000011.1:0-2806 GCF_054656935.1 Aquifex pyrophilus
CTAATATCTATTATTCTTCTCCTTTGGAGAAGATTGGTAGGGGGGTGGATGGAGAAAGTGGAAAATCTTACGACTTTATCGTTGAAAGTAGTCAACCAAGTGTTAACTCTTACGATGAAGTGAGTGGGTTTAATAATAAAACAGACGTGTCCGATCGCACGTTTAGGGGTGAGGTCAAGAAAAAGAAACTCGTAAAGTTTTACGGTGAGGAATACGAGGAGAAGAAGGTAAAGCAGATAGCTCCGATGATAAAGGAAAGGACACTTCAATCCCAAACTTGGTGGTTGTTCTTAGCTATTGCTAAGGAGCTGTTTGAGAAGAACGTCCGCGTGGTTCCCGAAGAAGAACACGTCAAGAAGGAGAATGACTTACCTTCAACAAAGCTCCTCAGACTCATTCGCTTCCTCTACGCTCAGAAGTTCAACAAGTGGGACTTTAGCAAGTATCCAAAAATTGAGGAAGTTTTGAAGCTTCCAGGTGGATTGAGGAGACTTAATCTTGGAGGTTGGGGAAGATTTGCAAGACCTTTAATGGAAGTCTTGAGGGAATTTAGATTAATAGACGAGAACACCGAAGTGATACTTCCAAACAAGACCTTTGAGCTACCTCCCTTAGAACCAGAAGAGTTTCCCTTCTTTCGTGTAAACACTCGTTGCGTTCGTTGGAAAGCACAGCTTGAAGAGTGGGATAAGCTCCGTCAAGAAGAGTATTACCCGGAGGACGATGATGAGGATATTCCGTTCTAAATTACTTGATAGGTTTAATAGCGATAATGTAAGACCTGTTAATGGTCAGAACCTCTCCGTTATCAAGTATTAGCTGAACCTCAAACCTAGCTTTAGACCTGAGTATTCCCTCAAGTTTCATAACTGAATTTCCATAGAGAAGATGAAGCTCCACTCTCTGTTTGTGCAGGAAGAGGGAATAGTTATCGTATTCAAACTGAGGTTTGGAAGATTTCTTAGCTTGTGATTTATTCTTTTTCTCTTCGCTCATAGAAAGTATTTTATCTATTAGCACTTTGCTTTTTTCGTGTGAAGAACAAATATCCTATGAAAGCGTATAAAGGTATCAGTCCAAGGAGTGCAATAAGTAGGACAAAATTAATCCTGTCCATAGTATTCCTCTAAAATAGCTCCAGCTACTATATACAATATACCAATCCCTACGAAGAAAATAAAATAAGCGAAATCAATTTGATGGGAAATGAAGGAAAATATAGCGGAAGCTTCCAGAGATATACCTATTCCCTTTGATACCTCACTAATAACTTTAAATTTTAGCTTTTGCATATAAATAATGCTAACTTAAGCGAAATTATGTTATCTCGTGCTCAATCCCTAAAAAAATGTTGAAGTAATTTAAAAGAATGATGCTCTTGGAAGATTGTAAAGTAAAGCTGAACAAAGAAAATTTTGAAAAAGTGATACGAGCTTTCGCTAAGCTAAGGATAAGGTTAAGAAACAATAAGGACTTGGGGAGGAAGGAAAGCATACTGAAGCACGCAGGAAGAATAGGGATAGGAGGAAATGCACTTGAAGACGAGAGGAAGCTTTATTAATTCGTATTAAGGAAAAAGGGGTAAGTCAAGATGGAGAAGTTTCGTGAACTTGAAGAAAAAGCTAAGAAAGTAATGAAAAAATATGGAGCAACTTACACGGGATACGAGTTAGGAGAAGAGGAGGAATATGGAAAGAAAGTGGTCTTTATCGGTGGAAGAATTCCCTATGAACCAAACTATATGGAAAAGGAAAGAAAAATAAAGGAGGAGCTACTTAAGGAACTGAAGGATTTTGACTACGAAGTAATAGTAGGTCTCGTTCCTGAATATCCTTCTGAGGAAGAGAGAATAAGAGTCATAAAAGAAATGCTTGAAGAGTTTAGGTCTATCGCTTAAACAGAAAATTGAAAAGAAAAAAAGAAACTTTCCGTTTTATGATTTACGCAATCTTTCAAAAATCTTTACAATTTCTTTACAATATCTTTACAGGGGGAAGCGTGGATAAGGTGCTTAAGAACTTTAGACTCTCCCAGAAAACAATAGAGGAGCTTAGAGAAATAGCTTCCCTTTTGGGAATTTCGGAAACCGAAGCAGTATCCCGTGCTATTCACTCCTACTACCTTCAACTTAAAGGTGAAGAAGGATACGCAACAAGTGGAGCTATTGTTCCCTTTTCCGAATACAAGAAAACTCAGGAACAATTAAAGCAAGCAATTTACAAGCTTGGGGAGCTTGAAGGAAGATTGAAAGAAAAAGAAGAGCTAATAAAGGAATTAAGAAATCGTATAAAGGAGATTGAAACAAAACCTAAAAGGTGGTGGGAGTTCTGGAAGTGAAATATATCGGTAGTTAACTAAGGATATAGTTATAGCTCACAGCGATATATTCAATGCATAACAGGTGCATACAGCGATATATCACTCGTATATCAAGAGTATATCGTGCGTATATCCTGATATGTAAACGATATACCGACCGTATATGAGTGGTATATCTGGATATATCAGCTCCATACCTCGTTATATGCTCCATATATCGCAAAAATTCTGTTAAAGATATTTATTTCAGTTGTTTTATTAACGATAATAACGCTAATTATTTCATTTTAACTTCAAATAAAATCCATTAAAAGTGAAAAGACTTGACAAAATAAAAAAAAGGGAACAAAATGGATAATGGACGGGAAGCAATGAAATGGATTGGTATTATTCATCTTAGTGTTCTTGACAACTTTCGTCAAGTGAGATTGAGGTGTTAGGGACGGGAACGCTTCCCGTCCCTCGGGACGTAAGTCCCGAGCGAAAA
>NZ_BAAHXJ010000012.1:0-120422 GCF_054656935.1 Aquifex pyrophilus
TTCTCCTTGGCCATTCTCTACCTCCGACTTTGAGGTAAAAAAATATTATATATCACAAAAAATTTTTTTGTCAAAATCTTCTTTATGAAGCTCCTTAAATACCTGCGTCTGAAAGATACAAGGGGAGTTGGAGAAACTACTATCAAGAAAATTATAAACGCTTTCGGTTCGATAGAAAATATTGAGGAGAGTCAGCTTGAAAAGCTCTTAGGAAGAGTGAAAGCGGAAAGGATTCTCCTTTCCCTATCATCAGAAAGGAGGTATGAGGAAAACCTTCTTAAGAGCTTGGAAAAGGGATTGAGATTTATAACTATTGAGGATAAAGATTATCCTGAACTTCTCAGGGAGATTAAGGACCCTCCTCCAGTTATCTTCTACACGGGGGCGAAACCTTTTATCGGCGTTGGAATCGTGGGAACGCGAAAGCCCTCGGAAATCTCCCTTAGGTTTGTTGAGAAAGTTGTAAAAGAGGAAGGAAAACCAGTTATTTCGGGCGGAGCGAGGGGAATAGATATGAAGGCTCACGAGAGTGCCTTGAACCTGGGAATTCCTACTACGGTCGTTCTGGGATACGGCATGCTCAAAAGGGAAAGGAGAATAGAAAAGCTCCTTGATAGGGGAAGGGTTTCTCTTGTGTCAGAGTTTCTACCCTGGGAAGAGGGAAGTAAATACACATTCCCTAAGAGGAACAGGATTATTGCTGGACTTTCGGAGAGGTTATACGTTGCGGAAGCAGGAAGGAGAAGCGGTGCACTCATAACGGCGGAATACGCATATAAATACGGAAGGGAAATCCTTGTATTTGTGGGTGATGAGCGTTCGGAAAGGTGGGAGGGGTGTCTTGAGCTTGTAAGAGAAGGGAAAGCTCATATATACGATGATGTGAGGAAAGAAAAAATACTTGATTTTCTAAAGGTTCCCAGAACTTTCGATGAGATAAAGGAGTTCCTGGAAAGAGATGTTAAATCCGTGAGCTCCCTAATAGCGAAGCTTATAATTAACGGGAAGGTTGTTCAGGAAGGAGCTTATTACAGAGCTATTTAGATTTCCTTGTGAAGCCTGTTTATGTATATACGCTCAAGTATCTTTCTCGCTATAGGTGCTGCTGTCCTTCCTCCGCTTTCTCCGTGTTCAACGAATACACCTATTATGAATTTGGGGTCCCTGTAAGGGGCAAAGCCAACAAACCAGGCGTGATTTCTATACTTCCAAGGGAGCTTCTTTTTTCTTTTTTTGTAATACTCCTTTATCTTTCTCTTATTTTTGAAAAAGACTTCCGCTGTCCCCGTCTTTCCCGCTATATCAACGATTCTTGACATGGCCTCCTTTGCGGTTCCCCTCCTTACCGCTTCCCTCAGCCCTCTCTTTATAATCGCGAAGTGCTCAAGCTTCCCGTAAATGGCCTTAAGGACCTTCCTCTCGTTCCTCCAGATGACGTTACCTTTATCGTCAAGGATTTCTTTAAGAAGGGTTGGTTTGTATATAACTCCGTTGTTGGCTATTCCCATCATCATTAAGGTTTGTTCCATCAGATTGCTGAGTAAGAATCCCTGTCCTATGCTCATATTAACGGTGTCCCCGTCATACCATGGCTCTTTAAAGCGTCTCAGTTTCCACGAGGGCGTAGGTATAAAGCCCCTTCTTACGGGAAGCTCAAAGGGAATGGACATACCATAGGTAAACTGCTTTGCGTAATACCTTATTTTTGTGGGTCCGAGTTCGTAACCTACGGTGTAGTAATAAACATCGCAGGAATCCCTGAGGCTCTTTATAAGGTTTACCTTTCCGTGCCCCCACCTTCTCCAGCAGTAAAACCTCCTGTCCCCCAGCTTAAAGGAACCACCACAATAAACTATATCCCAAGGTGATTTTGTTTTAGTCTCAAGAACCGCGTAAGCTATGGGAACCTTAAAAACGGACGCCGGAGGATACAAGCCCCTTACAGCCCTGTTGAAGAAAGGTTTTAAGGGGTTTTTGCTGAGCTTTTCCCAGTCCTTATAAACGCTGTTCGGGTCAAATCCCGGAAAGCTCGCAAGGGCGAGAACCTCCCCCGTTGAGGCCTTAAGGAGTATAACGGCTCCCGCGGGATTCCCGCTTTCCCTGAAAACATCCTCAACAATCTTTTGAAACCTAGCGTCTATGGTGAGCTTTATTGACCTTCCCTTTTTCGGCTCTCTCCTTTCAAGGACCCTAACTATTCTCCCCACCGCGTTAACCATAACCTTCTCTTCTCCGAGTTTTCCCGTTAGAACCTCATCAAGGGAACGCTCAATTCCCATTTTTCCGACAAAGCTGAGGGGCCCTATCTTTTCCTTTAGGCGTTTAAAATCTCTTTCTGAGGGTTTCCCGACGTATCCAACCACGTGGGAGGCGAGCTCTCCCTTTGGGTAAACTCTTTTAGGCATAACCTCAATAAACACACCGGGAAGTTTATACCTGTTCCTGTAGAAGGTGTTTATCTCTTCGGGAGCAAGTTCTTCCTTTACAACAATGGGTTCAAAAGAGGTCCTTACAACCTTTTCTTTTTTTAGGCTTACACCAAAAAGCCTTTCAATCTCCTTAAGAACCTTCTCAAGCTCTCTTTTTCTCAGCCTGTTCGCATCAAGAACTAAAACATAATTGGGAACGTCGTAAGCGAGAAGCTCTCCGTTTCTGTCGTATATATCACCACGAGGAGGATAAAGATACCTTTTTCTTACGTAATTTCTCTCCGAAAGCTCCCTGTACTTTTCACCTTCAAGAACCTGAAGTCTGAACAGATTAAAAACGACTCCGATAAAACTTCCCAAAGCCGATAAGAGCATTATAATGAAGCTACGTCTCTTCATCTATCCACTTAGAAAAAAGTTTATACAAAATCATTAAAAATATAATTTCCATAAAAAAGGAAAAAATTATGGATTTTAAAGAGTAATCTATTAAAAATTTCTTCCCTACAATACTTATTATCACGATTTTTCTTAAGATTAATACAAAAGGTGGAAGAATTAAGAAATCAAAAAGCCTGTTTTTAACGAATATGAATTCCGTTATAAGGAGATATATGTATAGGAAAACAATGTTTATAAGCGTCATTAGTCCCAAACTATCCGTTATAGTATCAAAAAATAGACCTGTTATGAATGCAAGTATTAGGCTTTTTTCTTTTAAAATACGGGAAGATAGAAGTATGAATACAAACGATAGTGATGGAGTTAAGAAGAGGTTACCGAATATCGGTGTAAACAAAGAAGCCTGAAAGACCGCTATCGCGAGGGACAGAAGAAGGAAAAGAAACACCATCCTTTAAATTGTATATTAAGTTATATGAGGTTCTTGTCTTACATACTGATAAGCCTTGGATTCCTACTTCCTGAACCTTATCAAAGTGATGCGGATAAGTTAGTTAGAATTTACAAGCAAATTGTTGAGATAGAAAAAAAATTGGAAGAAAAGAAGGAAGTGGATTTTAAGCTCGTTGATGAGTTGAACAGGTTAGGCTATCCCATTTACGTTATCTATAAGAAGTACGAGTATTACAGAGAAAAGGACGAGAGAAGTTTGAAGCTTTACGCCAAAGCGAAAAAGGTTTACGAGGAGTATATGCTAATCAAGAGAAAACTCTTCCCGAAATTCATCAAGATGGATGCAAAGAGAAATGGGATTCCCCTGTGTGATATTGAACTGAAGGGAGAGGAAAAAAGAAAACTCGTTATCAGGATTAAACACCCGGATAGCGACGAAGAGATAAGAAAACTGCTCAACTCTACTCAGCTTATGTATGCGGACAGAATAGGATTTGATGTAATAGACTTTCGCCCCTGTAAGGAGTAAATTAATCAGTAAGGTGGAGGGGATGGAAAAATTACAGCTATTTCCGTTCTTGGGGAACATAAATCAAACAATAAACTCTAAAGGAGTAAAGGGGGATTTCTTCTCTGTTCTCCTTTCCCTTATTGAAAGTTTCAACCAGAAGGGGGAAATAAAAGAGGAGCCAAAGGAAATTTTGAACTTTTTTGATTTAGGGAAAAAGTTTAAACAAATTTCGGGAGAAAAGGAGGAAGTAGAGAAAAATCTGAATGTAAATCCCAAAATGCCTGTTGTTTCTCCCTTAATATTTCCTGTAGATAACATTATAAAAGAGAAAAACACTAAAATTGATAATGAAAGGATTCACACAGAAAAAGAAATAAATATGGAAGGGAGCTTTAAACAAAAAAAGGCAAATGCTGTTGTTATTGTTGAGAAAATTTTTGTTACAAAGGCTGTAAAGGCAGAGGAACACAACAAGCGGGAAGAAATTTCTAAGTTTTCGTCTAATAGAATACCAAACAAAATTACTTACGGGAAGTTAGAATTCCTTGAAATTTATAATTTTAAGGAAGAAAAACCTATACCCAAGGAAAGCGTTTTAAAGAGGTATGAAATTGTAAAAGATGAAAAAAATCCCATTCAACAATTTCAAAAGAATGATACAGATACTCTTATAAATATAAAGAACTTAATTAAAATTAAAAAGAATTATAAACCTGAAGAAACTTTTGTAGATTTTCCCATAAAAGAGCTAAAAAATTCTAAAAAGGAAGAAAAGAGCGATTACGACCTTAAGAAAAAACCACCGGTAATTGTAGAAATAAAAGAGCTTCCGAGGGAAAATATTGAGACAAAAAGAGTTGAAATAAAGAAAATTGTAAAGGATTTCACGGTAATTGAAGAAAAAAATGTAAAGAAGGTTAAGGTTGAGATAAAAGATATGGGAATAGAGATGAGATTTTTAAAGGAAAACGCCACACTCTTTTTAAGATTTAAGGACTTTAATAATTCCTTTATAACGAATTACGACGCTGTCAGAATTTCCCAGATATTCCAGAGTGCCGGTTTCAGGCTTGAGAGCTTAAACGTTAACGGAAGTGAGATTTACAGGGATAGAGAAAAGGAAAGGGAAAGGAGTAATATAGGTGTAAATGAGACCGACGAGAATACTGATAATACTACTTCTTCTAATTTCAGCATTCTCCTTTAACAAAAACGAAGAAGCTTCTAAGACTTACTACGAAAACGGAATAAGGGCTTTAAGCGTAAACGACTACGTTGATGCCCTTTTATACTTCTCAAGGGCTTACACACTTTCCCCAAAGAGCGAATACGGAGAGCTTTCATACCTTTACTATGGCCTTTCCTATGCCCTTTATTCCTACAATCTCGGGAATAAGGAGGGGATTTTTTCAGCCATAGGATTCTTGAACTTATACACATTCCATTATAAGTCCCCCAGGTATCTCACTCTTCAAAGGGAGTTCGTAGGCGATTCCTATTTTCTTCTCGGCTGGTATGACAGGGCTATGGATATATATGCGTCCCTTTACGGGGATACGAGGGATGAGAGGTTCATAATAAAGTTTGCCCTTGCTTCCGCACTCTTTGGAGACTATACGGGGTACACATACGTTAAAAGACTCGGTAAAATACCGCGGGAATATGCCTATCTTTATTACCTCGCCCTCGGCGTATACGAAGTCGGGCTAGGTAAGTATGAGAGCGGGATTGAGAACTTAAGAAAAGCCCTTGAACTCAATAGCTTTCTCAAGTATGATGTCCACTTTAATTACTACACAGCGTTTTCCCATTACAGACTCGGAAATTTACGAAAAGCCCTCTTTTACTTCACAAGGGCTAAGGAGCTCGACAAATTCGGATTTTACAGGATTATGCTCAATTACTACCTGACTGAACTGAATCTTAAGCTTAACAACTTCTCCGAGGCTTACTCTATATACGAAGAGATAAAAAAGGAACTTTTTTATAACTCCGTATACAGGATTCTTTACTTAAAGTACTGGAAGAATAAGGAATTTTTGAAAAGGTTTAGAGAATTTAGGTTTTATTATGACGTAGTCCTCCAGATAGGTTGGTTATCAACGGGAAAACCTTACGAAAACTTTGTACTTTTTGCCCTCTACAATAAAGCAATTGAGGAAAAGAAAATAGGAAATGAGGAGAAAGAATTTCTAAGGATTGTAAAGTTCCGAAGAAATCCTTTTGTCCTTTTAGGAGAAATTTTTGGATACGATGAAGAAATTGAGATTTTAAATAAAAAGATTTTAAAATTAAAACCTTACGTATACGGGGATTTAATAACGGAGCTATACAGATTGAATCGAAAAAACTTCTTAAGTGTGTTTAATAAACCTTCATCCATTGAGGTATTGGCGAGAGCTCTTTTATACAGGGGTGACAACGAGTTTTTAAAAGTTGTCGAGCTTCTTCCGAGAACACCAAAAAGAAAGTTTCTGAGAGGATTATTCTGGTTCTCTAAAGGGAGAAAGGAAGTAGCTGAACGTCTCTTGAAGGAATCCGTTGAAAAGCTTGAAGGTGTTGATAAACTTGAGGCTTTACTTATACTATCCTACCTTGAAGAAAATAATTACATAGATGAAGTAGTAAAGCTTGCAAGGGAATACGAAAGATTAAAGGGATACTTTCCCCATATATACAAGCTTGCGGGAGATATATACTACGGGAAAGGAATGTACAGAAAGGCTATAGAAATGTACAGGGCATTTCTGAAGGAGTATAAAAGGAAAAATGACGTTTACGGGGCTGTCCTCATTAAGCTCGGCTACAGCGCGGAAAAGCTCCACAGAAAAGATATACTTTCAGAGGTTTTAAAGGAAGCGGAAGACTTTAAAAAACCTTGGAGGGAGGTTATATTAAGTTTGTGGGGTGGGTAAATGGATATATTTAAAGGGGCTGATGAGTTAAAGCCTTTCCTTAACTACACTTGGAAAAGGCATAAGGTAATCCTCGGAAATATAGCCAATGCGGACACGCCAAATTACAGAAGAAGGGACCTTATTTTTAAGGTTGAGAGGCCTGCTTTACCTATGAAGATAACGCGGGAGAAACATATAACGAACTACAGGAGGTTTGAAACAAAACTTATTGAAATAAGGAGCGGTCTTACGGGAAACGACAGGAATAACGTTAGCATTGAGAGGGAGCTCTCTGAACTCGTGAAAAACAGGCTCGCTTACGAGACATACCTTAAGTTCGCAACGGGAAGCCTTAATGGTCTCAACAGAGTTATAAAAGGGAGGGCTGAATGATGGACATATTTAAGGCTTTTGATATCAGTGCCTCGGGCATGTATGCCCAGAGGATAAGGATGAACACCATAGCCTCTAACCTCGCAAACTATGAATCCTTCAAAAGGGACGGGACACCCTTCCAGAGGCTCGTTCCGGTCTTTGAAGCGGTTGAGGGAAGCTCGACAGAAGTTTACGTAAGGGTTAAGGAGATAAGGGAACTTCTGGGGTTTAAGCTCATTTATGACCCCGACAATCCAAATGCGGATGAGAGGGGATACGTGAGGCTTCCCGATATAGAACCCGTTAAAGAAATGGTTGATATGATTACCGCTGTAAGGAGCTACGAGGCAAACCTTAAAGCTTTTACAATCACAAGGGAAATCTTTGAGAGGACTTTTGAGTCATGGAAGTAAGTAAGCTTGGCTTAATACCAAAGATTTTTAAGGAAGCTCAAACTGAAAGGAGCGATGTAATCCAGGATTTTAAGAACTTCGTTGAGTGGGTAAACGAGAAACAGATTAGGTATCAAAAGTTAAAGAAGCGCGCCCTTGAAGGAAAAGACATTCCCCTGCACGAGATAGTGATTGAGGCGGAAAAGGCAAAGGTTGCCCTGAACTTACTCATAGAGGTGAGGAACAAGCTCCTTGAAGCCTACAGGGACCTAATAAACATGCAGGTCTAGAATGGAAAAGTTAAGGGAGTATCTGAACCTTCTAAAGGAGAAGTTTGATGCCCTTTCACCCGTTCAGAAAGCTCTGGCGGTTGGTATTCCATTGCTGATTGTATCGCTTGGAGCCCTTGCTCTTATTTATCTTTCTCAGGAAAACTACACGGTTTTATACACGGGGCTTTCTTCGGAGGATTTGAACAGCATTATAACGGAACTTGATAAACAAGGAATAAAGTATAAAGTTTCCCCCGACGGCAGAACGATTTACGTTCCCGAAAGCATAGCGAGAGAGCTCAGGCTGAAGCTTGCAGCGAAGGGCATTCCGAAAAGGGGAATAGTGGGATACGAGGTTTTTGATAAAAGCGGTATAACCCTCTCCCGATTTCAACAGCTAGTTAACTTCAAAAGGGCGATAGAGGGGGAGCTTGCAAAAACGATAATGAGCCTTGAGTGTATTGATTACGCAAGGGTTCACATAGTCCTTCCCGAAAGGAGTCTTTTTATAAGGGAAGAGGGAGAGGCTAAGGCTTCGGTGTTTGTTGAGCTGAGGCCGGGGTGCGAGCTATCCCCTGAACAGGTAAAGGCAATAAGAAACCTCGTTGCTGGAAGTGTTGAGAACCTAAAGCCCTCACAGGTTGTCGTTATAGACGATAAGGGGAGAGACTTGACCGCTTTCCTTGAGGAGGAAAACGGGAGGATACAAACCCTTCAGTTGAAGATAAAGAGGGAGTTTGAGAAAAACCTTGAGAGGAAGATACAGAGAACCCTGGAAAGCGTTCTCGGATACGGAAAGGCTAAAGTAAATGTATCCGCGGAGCTTGATTTTTCCTCTATGAAGAAGAGGGAGGAGCTCTACGACCCCGACCTCGTTGCGGTTGTTAGTGAGCAAAAGAAAAAGGAACGTTCCGTGAGAAGACAGCCCGAGGGCATACCGGGAACCCAGGCAAACGTTCCACCCGCAAGGGGTGCGGGAACTCAGGAGGAAGTTTTAACCGAGAGGAAGGAAAGCATAACCAATTACGAGGTAAGCAAGAGGGAGATATACTATGAGGACAACACAATAAAGGTCAAAAGGATAAGCGTGGGCGTTATAGTGGATAAAGACCTTGAGGTTAACGTTGAAGAGCTAAAGAAGCTGATAATGGCATCTGCCGGACTTGACCCAAAACGTGGAGACGTAATTTCGGTAGTTTCCCTTCCCTTTGCAAAAGCTCCCATTCCGGTGGAGAAAAGGCCCGAAGTTCCACTTTACGTTTATCTCCTCGTCGGCGGTGTAGCTTTAGTAACCCTCCTCTTGATAGCTTACGGATTGTTCAGACTTCTCAGGAGAAGGGCTCCCGCACCAGTTCCAACGCCGGCATCCGGAATACCCACGGTTGAAGAAGTGAGAAAGAAGAGCCCCTACGAGGAGCTACTGGAGGTTGCAAAGAGCGAACCCGAAAGGGTCGCCCTCGTTATAAGAAAATGGCTAAAGGAAAAATAGCTTACGTTCCCATCTCCCAGGAGCTTAAATACCTCTTCTGTTCCTCGGTAAGCTTGTCTATTTTTATATTGAGTGCGTTCAGTTTTAACCTCGCAACCTCTTCGTCTATCTCTCTAGGAACTCTGTAGACCTTCTTCTCAAGCCTGTTTCCGTTCTTTACTATGTATTCCGCACTGAGAGCCTGGTTTGAGAAGGACATATCCATAACCGAGGCGGGGTGTCCTTCCGCAGCAGCAAGGTTTACGAGCCTTCCCTCCGCAAGGAGGTAAATCCTCCTTCCGTCCTTCAGCTTATACTCGGTTACGTTTTTCCTTATCTCCCTTTTCTCAACCGCCATTTCCTCAAGGGAGGGAATGTCTATCTCAACGTTAAAGTGTCCGCTGTTTGCAACTATAGCCCCGTCCTTCATAACCTCAAAGTGCTCCTTCCTTATGACGTGTATATTTCCTGTAACGGTTACGAAGAAGTCGCCGAGCTTTGCAGCTTCCGACATGGGCATAACGAGAAATCCGTCCATGCGTGCCTCAAGGGCTTTTATGGGGTCAACCTCGGTTACTATGACTATTGCACCCATTCCCCTTGCCCTCTGGGCTACACCCTTACCACACCATCCGTATCCAGCAACGACGAAGTAAGAGCCGGCTATGAGCCTGTTGGTTGCCCTCAGTATTCCGTCTATCGTGGATTGTCCCGTTCCGTATCTGTTGTCAAACATGTGTTTTGTGTATGCGTCGTTAACCGCTATTACGGGGAATTTTAGAACCCCCTGCTGGGCCATAGCCCTCAGCCTTATAACGCCCGTTGTCGTTTCCTCCATACCCCCTATTACCTTTTCCGCAAGCGCGGGATACTCCTTGTGGAGGGTTGAAATGAGGTCCGCTCCGTCGTCTATAACGATATCGGGTTCCTTCTCTATAACAGCCTTCAGGTGTTTGTAATAGGTCTCCCTGTCTTCTCCTCTTATGGCGAACACGGGAATATCAAAGTATTTAACGAGGGCTGCCGCAACGTCGTCCTGAGTTGAGAGAGGGTTGGATGCGGTTAGGTAAACCTCAGCTCCCCCTTCCTTCAGGGTTCTTACGAGATTTGCTGTCTCGGTCGTTACGTGCAAACAGGCCGAGATTTTTTTCCCCTCAAGGGGTTTTTCCCTTGAAAATCTCTGCCTTATCTGCTTCAAGACGGGCATATCCATTTCCGCCCACTCAATACGCTTTAAGCCTTCCTCCGCAAGGGATAAATCCTTAACATCAAATTCCATTTTCCACCTCCTTCCTCAGCTCCTCGTTCATTCTATCAACTTTTTCCTTCAAGGCTTTCTCGTAATCTTCAAGCTTTCTGGCGTATTCTGAATACTTTATTGAGAGTATTCTCACAGCAAGAAGGGCCGCGTTTCTTGCATTTCCTATGGCGACCGTTGCAACGGGTATGCCCGCAGGCATCTGAACGATGGAGTAAAGGGAGTCAACACCTCCCAGGTGTTTCGTGGGTATCGGAACGCCTATCACGGGCAAGGTAGTCATGGATGCAGTCATTCCGGGAAGGTGTGCAGCTCCCCCAGCTCCAGCTATAATCACCTCTATTCCCCTTTTTCTCGCGTTCCTTGCATACTCGTACATCCTCTCGGGCGTTCTGTGGGCGGAAACCACCTTAACCTCGTGGGGAACTCCGAAATCTTTCAGAACCTCGTGAGCCCCTTTCATATACTCCCAGTCGGAGATGCTTCCCATTATTATGCCTACGAGCGGGTGCATATAAAAAGTTTAAAATAAGAGCATGATTGCGGTATCGGGAGGAGGAACGGGAGGACACTTCTTCCCAGCCCTTGCCTTCATAGAGTATGCAAAAAAGAAGGAAAATATCCTTTTTATAGGAGCTAAAAGGGGAATTGAGTACCGATTAAGGGAGATTATAGGTGTTCCCTCCCTCTTTTTTGAGATTTACCCCTTCAGGGGTGTGCGTCTAAAAGAAAGGCTGAGGGCTTTATACGGCGTTCTGAAAGCTCAAAGGGAACTTTACAAAAAGCTGAAAGGGGATTTCTCCTCACTCGTTTTCGGAGGATACGCGTCCCTTCCTCTTGGAATTCATACTATTTTAAGAAGGAAGAAACTCTTCATCCACGAGCAGAACTCCGTTCCGAGCAGGACAAACAAGCTCCTCTCAAGAAAAGCGGAGGGGATATTTATAACCTTTGAGCATACGCGAAAATACTTTAAGGACGCCTTAAAAACGGGAATTCCTCTCAGAGAAAAGGTAAAGAAAAGGTATAAAGATGCGAAAAGGAAGCTTGGCTTAAATCCTGAGAAGAAAACGCTCCTTATATTCGGCGGTTCTCAGGGGGCTTTATTTCTGAACGAATTGACGGAAAGGCTTATAGACCTCCTTCCGGAGGAAGTTCAGGTAATTTTAATTTCGGGAGAAAAGCATTACGAAAGGTTTAAGGACCTGAAGGGTGTAAAGGTTCTTCCCTTCTCCCTTGATATGGCTCTCATATACTCTGCAAGCGACCTTGCCATAACCCGTGCGGGAGCGGGAACGATAACGGAGCTCTCCTACCACGGCATTCCTTCCCTTTTCATTCCCTATCCCTATGCGGCGGACGACCACCAGTTCTTTAACGCAAAGGAGATAGAGGAAATCGGAGGGGGACTCGTTATAAGACAGGAGGAGGCAAACGAGAAGGTTGTTTTAAAGCTCCTTGAGAGAATACTCTCGGATTACGAGAGGTTTAAAAAGGGGATAAAGGGTTTTTACAAAGAGGGAGCGGAGAAGAAGATACTTGACGTGTTAACCGGGTAGGGGTATTGCGGGTTTCACCCTTAGTATGTACTTCGTTCCATCCTTGTCAATTATCTCAAGGGATGTCATCTTTCCGTCTTCTTCTATTACGTAAATCTCCTGAGGGTGATGGATTAAGTGGTCGTGGGTTTCCCTGAACTGAATCTCAAATACGTCGTCCTTAGGGTCGTAGGCAAGTCCCATGAGTGGAGAATACTCAACCTCCATCTGGTCTCCTATCTCTTTGTTAACAACCTCAAGCTGTGCCTCAACAGCGGGAAGGTTCTTTGAAACGTTGTCAAAGTATCTTTCCCATTCTTCTTTTGGTAGCTTTATAGAGCCCATCTTTCCCACCTCCTTAATGGTTTCTCAATATTAATTATACATTTTTTTAGTGAAATGTCATCAATCTTACTTTCTCGGTTTCCCCTATAATTATGCTTAATGAAGTTCGGAGTTTGCGTGTTTCCCGGTTCTAACTGCGATTACGATACCTATTACGTCATAAGGGACGTTCTTGAGCAAGAGGTTGAGTTCGTTTACTGGGAAGAAAAGGACCTCTCGCGGTTTGACTGCGTTATCCTTCCCGGAGGCTTTTCCTTTGGTGATTACCTGAGGCCCGGGGCTCTGGCTTCAAAAACACCACTTGCGGAAGCGGTTTACGAGTTTGCCCAGAAGGGGAAGTTCGTTCTCGGTATATGCAACGGCTTTCAGATTCTTACGGAGCTTCATCTTCTTCCGGGTGCCCTCCTTCCCAACCTGAACATGCGTTTCGTATGCAAGTGGGTTTACCTTAGGGTTGAGAACAACAATACACCTTTTACGAAAGCCCTTGACAAGGGTGACGTTCTAAAGATTCCCATAGCTCACCACGACGGGAGGTATTACGTTCCCGAAAAAGAGCTTAAAGAAATGGAGGAAAGGGGACAGATTCTGCTTAGGTATTCGGACGAGAAGGGAAACGTAACCCCCGATGCAAACCCGAACGGCTCTGTATCAAACATAGCAGGAGTTATGAACAGGGAAGGTAACGTTTTCGGGCTCATGCCACACCCCGAGAGGGCTTCCGAGGATATACTCGGTTCCCACGACGGCCTTATGCTTTGGTATTCCCTAATAAGGTCCTGATTGTGCTATCCTAAATTAAGGTGATAGACTCTAAGACCGTAAAGGAAGCGTTAAAGAAGAAAAGGGTAAGAAGCGAAGAGGCTTTCGGGCTTGAGTATCTGAGGTTTAACGACGACCACAAAGATATTCCGAGGGGAACGGTTATATTCAAGGACTTTATCGTGTGGGGATACCCCCATATCGGAAGAATATTCATGCTTGAGACGGGACTGAAGGAGCAGTTTGAATACCCCTTCTGGGTTGAGGAGAAAGTTGACGGTTATAACACGAGGATTTTTAAATACGGGGATAAATATTACGCTCTTTCACGGGGCGGTTTTATATGTCCCTTTACAACGGACAGGCTTCCGGACCTCATAGACCTCCGTATCCTTGACGAGAACCCCGACCTCGTTATATGTGCGGAAGTTGCAGGCCCCGAAAATCCCTATATAGAGGAGAGTCCGCCTTTCGTTAAGGAAGATGTCCAGCTTTTCGTGTTTGACTTTATGAAAAAAAACGAATTAAAGTTTCTTTCTCACGAGGAGAAGATGGAGCTCATAGAGCGATACAACCTCCCTCACGTTCAGGTTCTCGGAAGGTTTACTTCCTCCGAGGAGGATATAAGGAAGATTAAAGAAATTCTGAGGAGGTTTAACGAGGAAGGAAGGGAAGGCGTTGTTTTCAAGGAAGACAGCGAGCGGAACAAGAGGGCGAAGTATATAACGAGTTACGCAAACCTTATGGATATAAAGTTCAACGCAAAGAATATGCTCCAGCTCCCCCCAGAGTATTACACCAACAGGATACTGAGGCTTGTTTTATTCATGCTTGAGGAGGGGCTTGAGAGAACGGAGCACCTTTACGAAGAGCTCGGAAGGGCGTTTATAGACGGCCTCTTTGAAGCTATAGACCAGTTCCAGAGGGAGCACAAAGTTTATAAGACCTTTAGTTGCAGGTTCAGGAAGAAGGAGAACGCGCTTGCACTTCTTGAGCTTCTTTCAAAAACCTCAAAGCACATACAGGTTAAGGAGAAAAGGCTTGAGAAGGAAGGGGATTACTGGAGGCTTGAGTTTGACAAGGTTTACCTGAACATGACGGGCCTCCTCGGGCATCTCTTGAGCGGTGGAATAGTTTACGACTGAAGGTTATACTAAATTTTTCCCATGGTTGAGTTAAGATACTTCTCAATCCTGAGGGAGAAGCTCGGAAAGAGCTCGGAAGAGCTTGAGTTTGAGGGAAGCGTAAAGGAGCTTAAAGAACTTCTGAAGGAAAGGTATCCGGAGATTAAAAACATACTTGAGAGCGTAAGGTTTGCGGTAAACGAGGAATACGTTAGCGACGACTTTAAGATAAAAAGAGGTGATAGAGTGGCCTTAATTCCTCCCGTAAGCGGTGGATAATTATTATGGAGGTGAAGGGATGGAAGAGATATTCGTTGATAACTACCTCGTTAAGGGAGACAGATACTATACAAAGGAGCACGAGTGGGTGAGAATAAAGAACGGATTGGCGGAGGTGGGCATAACCGATTACGCTCAGAAACAGCTGGGGGATATAGTTTACGTTGACCTTCCCGAGAAGGGAACGGAGGTTGACGCGGGAGACACGCTTGCGAACATAGAGTCCGTTAAGAACGTTGCGCCCGTTTACGCACCCGTAACGGGAACGGTTGTTGAGGTTAACGATGACCTAAAAGACGAGCCGAGCATAATAAACGACGACCCCTACGAGGCGGGATGGATAGCTGTTGTTGAGATGAAGGACCCGAGCGAGGTTGAGGATTTAATGACAGCGGAAGACTATGCGGAATACCTGAAAGAGATAGTGGAGGAGGAGAAGGAGGAAGAAGCTGAAATAAGGGAGGAGGAAGAGGAAAACCCAGAGGAAATCATTGAAAGCCTTGAGAACGTGGAAGAAGAGAATCTGGGATACGAGGAGGAGAGGTGAGCTACATCCCCCACTCCGAGGAGGAAGTAAAGAGAATCCTTGAGAAACTAAAGTTAAGGAGCTTAAGGGAGCTCTTTTCCCACATTCCCGAGGAGCTTTTCTCCGAAGGATTTAACCTTCCCGAACCGCACTCGGAGGAAGAACTGAGAAGATTATTTGACGAGGCTTGTGAGGATACGGAGGTTCCCCTTTACTTTATCGGAGCAGGATCCTACGACAGGATTATACCCTCGGTTATATGGCAAATCCTGAACAGGGGAGAGTTTTTAACCCCATACACCCCTTACCAGGCGGAAGCCTCACAGGGAACGCTCCAGGCGATATTTGAGTATCAATCCCTTATATGCGAGCTTACGGGAATGGATGTTGCAAACGCGTCCATGTACGACGGTGCTTCCGCAACCGCGGAAGCGGTTCTGATGGCGAGGGCTATAAGGGGAAAAGGAAACACGGTTGTCCTTTCAAAAACAATAAATCCTTTATACAGGCAAGTGGTAAAGACCTATCTGAGGGGATACAGGGACAAGATAATTGAAGTGGGCTTTACGGAAGAGGGGACAACGGACCTAAACGAGCTTGAGAGAGTGCTAAAAGAGAACGAGGTTCACGCACTCGTGGTTCAGTATCCCAATTTCTTCGGTTATATAGAACCTTTAAAGGAGATAGGTGAACTTTCAAAAAAATTTGGCTCTCCCCTTGTTGTAATTGCGGACCCGATAGCCCTTGCTTTGCTTAAGCCTCCCTCATCCTTCGGGGCGGATATCGTCGTCGGGGAAGGACAACAGCTCGGAGTTCCCCTATCCTTCGGAGGACCCTACGTCGGATTTTTCGCGACAAGGAGGGAATACGTCAGAAAGATGCCCGGAAGGCTCGTTGGTATGGGCGAGGACCTTAAGGGAAAAAGGGCTTTCACCCTCGTCCTCCAGACAAGGGAACAGCACATAAGAAGGGAGAGGGCAACCTCAAACATATGCACAAACCAGAACCTAATGGCCCTTGCCAACCTCCTTTATATGGTTCTTCTCGGAAAAGAAGGCATAAAAGAAGTTGCAATTCAGAGCCTTTCAAAGGCTTACTTCTTCAAGAAGAAACTCCTTGAGAAGGGCTTTGAGGAGGTCTTTAAGGGGAAACATCTATGGGAGTTTCCCGTGAGACACGAAAACCTCCCCGTGATTTACAGAAAGCTCCTTAAGGAAAAAGTTGTCTTCGGTTTTCCTGTGGAAAGATTTTACAAAGAACTTGAAAAGACAACGCTGATAGCGGTAACCGAAAAGAGAACGAAGGAAGAAATGGAGAAGGTTTTAGCACTTCTTTAGTATCTCCTCCAGCTTTCTCTTCATCCTTTCGTAGTGGGAGCCCTTCCAGAAAACCGCTCCGCACCCGGGACATAAGGTAAAATCCTCTCCCTCTTCGTAAACCCTTTTCGGAATCTTTTCCCTTACTTCTTCTCTACTTACGCTTACAAGGGGCGATGAGCAGTATGCACAAAGGTTCAGGGAAAGCTCATGCCTTAGCTTGAAGTGTTTTACAACGCTACAAAGCTGGAGCTCAAAGTCGTGTCGGGGAACAAGGAATGCGTTTATACCGAGCTTCTTCAGTCTCTCATACCACCTCCTTGAAGTCGTTATGAATACTCCATCCGGCTTAATCTTTGAGAGATTTATCTCACCTTTGATTGTATAGGCGGGGTAGCCCAGAAACCTGAGCCACCGGGCAAGCTTCTCAAGGTTTTCCTCAAGGTAAAACTTCATTCAACGCTTACTTTCCTCCTCGCTTTTAGGTCCTCAAGGAGCTTGTAATCCTTCTTTATATCCCTTCCCGCACGCGTGAGGTATCCGCCTACCATAAGAGCATTCGTCATTAACGTCGCCATTCCGTGAAAGTCCCTTAAGTTCTGCTCCCTTCCTCCGCAAAGCCTGAGCTCCGCTTTCGGATTTGTAAACCTGAACATGGCTATAATCTTGAGGGCTTCCATCACCTCAACACCGGGAGCGTTCTGGAGAGGCGTTCCCTCTATGGGCATGAGGAAGTTCAGGGGAATTGAGTCTACTTCAAGCTCCCTGTAGGTAAGGGCAAGGTCAACCCTATCCTCGTTTGTCTCTCCCATACCGAATATTCCACCGCTACAGGTTGATAGACCGACCTTCTTTATCCTCTTTATGGTCTCGTATCTATCCTCCCAGGAGTGGGTTGTGACAATCTTTTTAAAGAAGTTCCTTGAGCTTTCAAGGTTGTGGTTAATTCTTTTTACACCGGCTTCTTTCAGCTTTCTCAGGCTCTCCTCGTCAAGGGTTCCAGCGGAGACGCACACGTTTATGGGAAGCTCCTCCTTCTTTATCTCCCTTACCGCTTCCGTAATCCTTTCTACCTCTTGGGGAGTTGCCTGCTTACCGCTCAGGACTATACAATACCTGTTTGCCCCGAACTCAACACCCCTTATGGCACCCTCAACCATCTCATCAACGGGAACGAGGTTATAAACGTTTATGGGTGTCCTGTAATACTTTGACTGGGCACAGAACTTGCAATCCTCGGAACAGGCTCCGCTCTTTGCGTTTATGATGGAACAGAATTCTACCTCGTTTTCGGGAAAGAAGTGCTTTTTAATCTTCTGGGCAAGATGAACGAGGAAAGGAACGTAAAGGTCATCAACGTTAAGTATATAAAGGGCTTCTTCCCTGTTTAAAGGCTCGTAATTTATAGCCTTCTCGTAAAGCTCGTAAAGCTTCTTCTCTACTGCGTCCATACTTACCTCCTTAAATAAGTTTTTAAAGCCTCGTTCGCAAGCCTATCCGCTTCCTTATTTTCCTCCCTCTTTACCCATTCGTAGCTTACCTTCTTAAAGCTCTTCTCAAGCTCCTTTGCCTTTCTGTATAGCTTCATTAACTTCTCGTCGTTAACTTTGAAGCTTCCCCTCATCTGGTTTATTACGAGCTTGCTGTCTCCCCTGACCGTTAGCTCCCTTACCTTTTTCCTTTTTGCGAGAAGCATTCCCGCTATCAGGGCGAGGTATTCCGCCTGGTTATTTGTCTTTTCCCCTACGGGCATCTTAAAAGTATACTTCCTGTTTCCCACGACGAGTACAGCCCCGATTCCCGACCTTCCCGGATTTCCCTTAGAAGCTCCGTCAAAGTAAAGCGTCCCCTTCATCTTAAAGTTCCAGGTCTAATTCGTTATAAACCTTCCACACGTTTTGTCTGTGGAATACGTCATACATCTTCACTTTCTCATAGGGATTTCCCTTAAAGGATTCTATAACCTCATCTATGAAGTATCCCTCGTCCTTCAGTTTCTTCACCTTATCCCTTACGAACTTTATGTAGTTGTAGGTCCAGTCAACCGCTGAAAGGTCAAGGGGGTAGTTATGTCCACCGAGGATTAACCTCGGTTTCATCTCCTTTATCCTTTCAAGAGCTTCCAGCCATCCCTTTGAGCTTGCGTTTCTGTCCCCCATGAAGGGAATCCTGTCCTTGTAAACGAGGTCTCCCGCAAACAGGATATTCTTGTTTCTCCAGAGTATTACGAGGTCCGTATTTGTGTGTGCGGGACTCATAGCGTATACGACGAACTCTTCCCCTCCTACCTTAAGAACTTTTTTATCCTTAACCGTTATGTCGGGAGGGACGAGCTTAACGTCTTTCAGAACTTCCTTAAAAATCTTCTTCTGGGCCTCAAGAACCTGGTGGGCTTCCCCGGAATCGTAAACCTCCTTAAGCTTAATGTGTCCCACAATCTTAGCCCCTTCTTCCTTAAATGCCTTTGCTCCATACCAGTGGTCAAGGTGGTAATGGGTAACGATTAGGTAAAGAATAGGCTTCTTTGAGACCTTTTTAAGCTCTCCTATAAACTCTCTTGCAAGGGAAGGATTCGTTAAAGAATCAACGACAACCCATCCTTTTTCAGTGAGAACGCCAAAAGCGTTGGATATGAAGCCTCTATTTTCCTTTGAGGGAAGGCCGTCATGTCCCCTTACCATATAGAGGTTTTCTTCAACCTTTATGAGGTTCATGGAGAAGGCGAAAATGAAGGTAAAGAAAATAAGGATTAAAACCTTTCTCATGCTTTCACCCCCTCCAAGTAATTTATTTATATTTTTAAGATTTTCATTGAGTTTAATAAATCAAGGAAGACCTTCGCGTAATAGACGTTTGATATAAAGCTCGCTATCGTTCCTATTGCAAGGGTTGTCGCAAACCCCTTAACGGGACCGCTCCCGAACTGAAAGAGTATAACAGAAGCGACGAGAAGGGTGACGTGGGTATCCCAGACAGCACTAAGCGTTCTCTTAAAACCGAGGTCTATTGCCTTTGATAGTGTGTTTCCGAGTCTCAGCTCCTCCTTTACCCTTTCAAAGATAAGGACGTTTGAATCTACCGCTATTCCCATGTTGAGAATAATTCCCGCAATTCCGGGAAGCGTTAATGTAGCTCCGAGAACGCCCATTCCCGCAAGGAGGAAGAGAACGTTAAGGAGTATGGAAAGGTTTGCGGTTACACCCGCTGTCTTATACCTGGCTACAAGTATGAGGGAGAGGAGTATTATCCCGAGTATCCCGGCTTTTATACCCTGTTCTATGGCGTCTTTACCGAGGGAAGGGCCCACAACCTTTTCCTGTAAAAACTTTAGAGGTGCGGGAAGACTTCCCGTTCTAAGAATTAAGGCAAGGTCCCTCGCTTCCTGAGCGGTGAAGTTACCCGTTATCTGTCCCCTGTCGGATATCCTGCTCCTTATTACAGGTGCGGAAACCACCTTGTTGTCAAGAACTATTGCGAGCCTCTTCCCTATATTCTTCTCGGTGAACTCCCCGAACTTCTCAGCAGCTTCGCTCTTCAGCTCAAAGTTAACGGCGGGCTGGCCAAGCTCATCAACCCCGACGTAAGCGGTTTTTAGGTCCTTCCCGGTTATCACGGGAACCTTCTCAAGTAAGAACCACTCATCCCCTTCCCTTGAGGGGAGTATCTCCGTATCCCTCGTTAACTTCTTCTCAAGATCCTTCCTTGACGGTGAGGAATCTATTACGAGCCTCAGTTCAAGGGAAGCGGTGCTCCCTATTATCTTTTTAGCCCTTTCAACGTCAAGAAAACCGGGAAGGTCAACGATTATCCTGTATTTCCCTGCCCTGCTCACTATGGGCTGAGTAACCCCGAGCTTATCGATACGGTCCCTTATTATCTCTATACTCTGACTCACTATGCTTTCTTTTAATCGGGATATATACTTTTCCGTGAACTTTACGTAGAGCTTTTCTCCTTTTTCTTCAAAAATAACGTTCGGATTTAGCTCCGAGATTTTCTTCTTTATTTTTTCAACCTCGTTTTTATCAAGAAGTTCAACGATAACAACGTTATTCTCAACGTAAACGTCAAGAACGTTAAACTCCTTAAGGGATTCCCTTATCCTCCTCGCAAGGCTTTCATACTCCCTCCTTAAGGCAACGTCAAAGTCGGGCTCAAGGACGAACTCTATTCCCCCTTTAAGGTCAAGACCGAGGTTTATCGGATACTTATAAACCGCATAAAGGGAGAGTAAAGTAAGGATAACCAGACCGAGCAGGTGAAGGTATAGGTTCTTTTTCATAAGGAACATTTTAACCTTTTTTCTCAATCCCAAGAGACCTGTAGAGGAGCTCCCTAATTTCTCTTATTTCACTCTTTACTTCCCTTAGCTCCTCTTTGATTTCCCTATGACTTAAATCATAAAATATTTTTCCAATCGGAAGATTATTAGACTGACATGTCAGTCCAGACGAGGGAGAAGCTCCTCAGGGCTGCGAAAAAGGTTTTTGCGGAAAGGGGATTTCACAATGCCCAGATATCCCACATAATAGACGAGGCGGGAGTGGCACGGGGAACTTTTTACCTCTACTTTAAAGGCAAAGAGGAGATATTTAAGGAGATACTAAACGAGGTTATAACGGAGCTTAAAAAGAGGATAAAGGTTATAGACCTGAGTAGGGACCCCGTTGAACAGCTCAAGGAGAACATAATAAACGTGATTGATTATGCCCTTCAGGAGAGGGAGCTTGCCCGAATTGTTCTGAACAAGAACTGCGACCCGGAACTCTTTTCCGTTGTTGACGAGTTCTTTGAAGAGGTGAGGAAAACGGTAAAGAGCTCCCTTGATAAGGGAGTTTCCCTCGGAATAATAAGAGAAGTGAATACAGAGATTCTCTCCTACGCTCTCGTCGGGACCTTGAAGGAGGTTATCAGGGGACTTATCGGAGGGAGGGAGATACCTCCTGAGGTCGTTGCGGAAGAAATAATAAGCATAGGTCTTAAGGGAGTTCTTATAAAAGAGGGAGGTAGAAGTCATGGAAGTGGTTCAGCATTACAGGGCCTACAGGCCGAGGCCCATAAAGAGGGAAGAGAGGGATAAGGTTACAATTGTTTTCGGTGGACTCACTTGGAAGCACGAGAGGCTAATTCAGGGAGCTCTTGAGAACGCGGGATACAGGGCAAAACCCCTTCCCCAGATAAAGCGAATAGACCTTGATATAGGAAAGGAGTATATAGATACGGGGGCATGCTGTCCCACAACGTTCACCGCGGGAAATCTTGCAAGGTTCTTAATAGAGACCGAGAAAAAGGAGGGAAGGGATAAACTTAAAGAGAGGTACGCCTTTGTAACGATAGGGGCGTGCGGGCCCTGCAGGTTCGGGCAGTATCACGAATCCTACGAGAGAGTTCTTGAAGGTCTTAACTTAAGGGAGTTCCGTATATTCCTCCTTGACCTCCTTCAGCTTGAACAGAACGAAGGAGGAATAGAGATAACCGTTCCCCTCACCCTTAACCTCGTTCACGCGATGTTCATAGGAGACCTACTCACGGATATGGAGTATGCGACAAGACCCTACGAAAAGGTTCCAGGAGAAACGGACAGGGCTATGAAAGAAAGCGTAGAGATACTTTACGAGGCTCTTAAGAAGAGACCGAACAAGGGAAAGAAGTGGGGCTCCTTCCTCTGGCATATAACGACGGATTACTACGTGAAGGCTTTAAGGGAAGTGAGGAAACTCTGGGAAGAGATTGAGGTTGACAGGTTAAGGGTAAAACCGAAGGTTAAGATAACGGGTGAGTTCTGGCTTCAGACCCATGAAGGGGACGGGAACTACAACATAAAGAGATGGCTTGAAAAGGAAGGTGCTGAGGTGATACCTCCTCCCGTAGCGGTATGGATGGATTACCTCCTTCACATGTTCCTCTGGAGACTTGAGGAAAGTAAGGAGTTCACGGATAAGTATTACCTCAAGAAGCTTGCGGTAAAAACGATAATAAAGCTCTATCACTTCGTTTACAACAGGCTGAGGAGAGCACTTAACAATATTCCGAATGAGCTTCCCCCTCAAGGAAAGCTGAGGGAACTTGCAAAGCCCTACTTCCATTATCTCCTTGCGGGAGGAGAGGGCTTTATGCTTATAGGAAAAGCCCTTTACGCACACCTAAACAGGCACGCTCACATGATTTGCGAGCTATCGCCCTACGGATGCATGCCGAACACTATGTCAATAGGGGCTATGCAGGCTGTTTTAGGAAAGCATCCCGACCTCCTTTACGCACCCATAGAGGTTAAAGGAGATTCAGAAGTTCACGCACTCTCCCGCTGTCAGATGATACTCACGGAAGCGAAGAAAAGGGCTGTAAAGGAGTTTGAGGAGGTTATGGAGAGAACGAAACTAACCGAGGAAGATATAAGGAATTACGAAGAGGAGAATCCCGAGATAAAGAAGGCTACATACAAGGTTCCCCATTACGGATACGCGGGAACCGCTGCAAACTACGTTATGCATATCGCAAAGCTGATGGGGAGGGCGTAAATATGCTTATCTTAGGTCTTGACGTGGGTTCTACAACCTGTAAATACATTCTCCTAAATGAAGAAGGAAGGATAATAGACAAAGCTTACGAGAGGCATAACACGAGGCAGGCGGAGAAGGTTCATGAGTTTTTGGAGAGACTTGAAAAGGAACACGGATTTAAGGCGGGTAGGGACCGCGTTTACATAACGGGCTCCGGAGGGGGAACGATAGGGGAGTTCATAGGTGCGAGGTTCGTTCAGGAGGTGGTTGCGGTAGCTACCGCGGTTGAGAAGCTCCACCCGGAAGTCCGCTTTGTATCCGAGATAGGCGGGGAGGATATGAAAACCATTTTCTTCAACGGGGAAGGGGATAAAAAGACGAGACAGGTCTTTATGCAGAGTGCCTGTGCGGGAGGAACGGGAAGCTTTATAGAGAAGGCTGCAAGAAAGCTCGGCATTCCCCCGGAGGAGCTCTCCCGTATGGGATACGCGGGATATCAGATACATAAGGTAAGTTCAAAGTGCGGAATTTTTGCGGAGGCGGACGTAAATACACTCGTAAAGGCGGGCGTTCCGAAGGAGGAGATAATAGCGAGCCTTTTCGAGGCTGTCGTTTACCAGAACCTTGCGGTTCTCACGAAGGGAAACACTCCGAGGCCTTACGTCCTCCTTCTCGGAGGTCCCAACCTCTTTTTCAGGGGACTTCAGGAAGCCTGGAGACATCACCTTAAGAAGCTGTGGGAAGAAAGGAATGTTCCCCTTCCCGAGGGAAAAGAGCCCGAGGAACTGATAATAGTTCCGGAAAACGCCCTTTACTACGCAGCCCTCGGGTGTGCCTTTACAGCACTTGCGGAGCCAAAGGAGAACGGATTATACAAGGGGAAGGATAAACTTAGGTGGTGGATAGAAGAGGGTCAGCACGAGCAGAAAAAGAAGGAAGGGAGAAAAGGACTCTGGAAAACAAAAGAAGAGCTTGAATCCTTCAGGAAAATTTACGAGCCTCAGGTCTTCGCATACAGGAACAGGAAACCCTATGAGGGTGAGATAAAAGAAGTAGTAATTGGTTGCGATTTCGGCTCAACGACCGCGAAAGCGGTTTGTATAAACAGGAATAAGGAGATACTCTTTTCCGTTTACACGTTGAGTAAGGGAAATCCCATAGAAGATGCTAAGTATTTATTCAGAAAGATAAAGGAAAGAATAGGTGATGCAAAGGTTCTCGGGCTCGGCGTTACTGGATACGGGAAGGACCTGCTCAAGGATATTCTCGGTGCGGATGTTGCAATCGTTGAGACGGTAGCCCACGCAACCGCGGGGCTTCACTTCTTCCCCGATGCGGACTGCATATGCGACGTTGGGGGAGTGGACGTAAAGATAATACTCATAAGAAACAGGGCGGTTGTTGATTTCAGACTAAATTCCCAGTGCTCTTCGGGAAACGGTGCATTCCTGCAGGGGGTTGCGGAGAGGTTCGGCATTCCCCTTGAAGAGATAGCGGAAAGAGCTTTTAAAGCCCAAGCTATGCCCGAACTCACGATGGGGTGCGGTGTCTTCCTCCAGAGCGATATAGTGAACCAGCAGAGGAAAGGGTGGAACGCGGACGAGATACTCGCGGCTCTCTGCTGGGTTCTTCCCCAGAACGTCTGGATATACGCGGGAAATATAACAAACTTCCAGAACGTGGGGAGGAAGATTATACTTCAAGGGGGAACGCACAGAAACCTTGCGGTTGTAAAGGCACAGGTTGACTTTTTGAGGTCAAAAATTCCAAACGCGGAAGTAGTCGTTCACCCCTACTCGGGGGAAGCGGGGGCGATTGGTGCGGCGTTAATAGCCCTTGAAAACTACGAAAGGACGGGGGAAACCTCCTTCAGGGGATTTGAAACCATAGAAAATCTTGAGTATAAGACGACAACGTCTGAGGATACGGTATGCAAGTGGTGTCCCGTTGAGTGTAAGAGAACGTTCATAGACGTCAAACTCCCCGGAGGAAAGGGAAGGCCTTGGTCAAAGGTTCCACTGCCCGAGGGATGGGTGAGAATTATCGTGAACAACGCATGCCCCAAGGGTCTTGTGGAGGATAAGAACGAACTAAAGGTCGTAAAAGAAGAGATGGAGAAGATGAAAGAGAAGTTCCCGAGCGTTGCCCAGTTCGTCCAGAGAGAGGCCTTCAATACGAGGGTGGAGGTGTAGTATGCTCCTTTTAAAGGTTTTTAAAAAAAGAACCGCCTCCGGCGGTGATAGGAGGAAACAAAGGGAAAATATAAGGGTAGGGATACCGAAGTTCTTAAATATATGGTCAACCCACAGGTTCTGGATAGGGTTCCTCAAATCCCTTGGAATAAAGCCCAAGAACATTATATTCAGCTCCGATACCTCCGAGGAGCAATACAGGGAGTTCGGAAAGGGAAGGATAGGTATGGACTCCTGCTATCCCGTTAAAGCCCTCGCGGGACACATAGGTGAACTACTCACGAAGAAGATAGATATACTCCTCGTCCCGATGATTTACTCCCTTCCCTCCTTCCTGAGGGGACACGTCGTTGACTCCCTTTCCTGCACGAGGGTTGCAATGGCACCCGAAAATATAAAGGCGGGATTTATAAAGGAGGAAAATGTATTTGAAAAACTCGGTGTTAGATACGTCTCCCCCTTTGTGAGCTTTGCGGAGCCCCATCTTCTTCCGAAACAGCTTTACGAAGCCTTCAAAGATGTTTTGAATGTTAGCTACGAAGAGGTTGAGAGAGCAGTAAAGGAAGGTCTTGAGGAGCTTGAGAGGTTTAACAAAAAGATGAGGAAGAAATCAAGGGAAATCCTTGAGTGGTGCGCAAAGGAAAACCACCCCTGCATACTCATACTCGCAAGACCATACCACATGGACCCGGGAATAGGGCACGAGATAGACGTTGAGTTCCAGAACTGCGGTTATCCCGTAGTGTGGGGTCAGTATCTACCTATAGACGAGGATATACTTGAGTGGCTTTTCGGGAGGGAAGTTGAGGAGGGGGTTATAAAGTCCCCCTTTGATATATCCGATGTTTGGGTTTCCTCTTACAGCGCGAATACGAACGAGATAATATGGGGTGCTAAGTTTGCCGCGAGATTTCCCTGGATAACGGCGGTCGTCAGGCTATCAAGTTATGAGTGCGGTATGGACCAGCCCACATACACACCCGTTCAGAAAATAGTTGAGGCCTCGGGAACCCTTTACTTCAAGTTTGGTGACCTTGACGAAACAAAGCCCTCGGGAAGCGTAAAGATAAGGGTTGAGACCATAGACTACTACGTAAAGAAATACTCAAAGGAAATAATAGAGAGAAAACTAAGAATGCTTGACCCCTCAAGAATGCCCGAAAGCTTCAGGAAAATACTTTATAATCAATTGACATGAGGTTAAGGAAACTTCCCATAAGAAGAAAGATGCCAATGGACCTTCCCTACATAGAAAAGCTCTTCAGGGAAGAGGTGGGGCTTGACATTAAGGAACACAAGGACAAAGGAGAAGTTATATCCGAAACGGTTGTTGAAATATACGAGGAGCTTCTCAGAAAGGGAATAGAAAATGCCAACTACAACGGAAGGGATTACGTCTCCTACAACGACCTTCCCATAACTGAGGACCTTGAGAGAAACATAAACAGGTTTATACAGGACAGGGGAGAAGAGGTTTTGAAGGCTTTCATAGATTACCTCGCTGAGCTTGAGGAGGAGCTTCTTAAGGTTCAGGAGGCACTCCCTCCCCTTGATGAGGAACTTCACAAGAAGAAGGGGGATATTCTCGGAGGAATAATGTTAACCTTTGCGGAAGTTGCAAAGATGATTAACGGGGAAAGGAAGCTTTACGCGGAAACAATACCTGTAACGAGGGAGGTTTTGAGGAGCATGATTTAAAAGCTCATTCTCCTCAGCTCCTCTATCCATTGCTGAAACTCTTGGGCCATTGAGGGGTGGTTATACTTCATAGCCTGTTTTATACCTTCTTCAAGAACTTCTATCGCTTTATGGAACTCTCCCAGCTCTTCGTAACACTTTGCTAGCGTTCTGTAAGCAGCTCCCTCATCTTCCTGAAGTTCCAAATACCTTGTTAAATGCTTTATAGCGTTCTCGTAATCTTTAGCCTTGTAATACTCAAGACCTAAGGAGTAATGAACCATAGGATTATCGGGACTCTTCTCAAGAAGCTGTTTAAAGTACTCTATTCTGTTCATTTGCAACCTCCTCAAGAATCTCCGAAAGGCTCACGGGTCTGTATCCGTTCCACTCAACGTTTACGTTATAACAATTTATCCCCACTTCCCTACAACCGCACTTTATACCCTCTTCATTCCAGTGAACGTGTCCGTGAATTAATAGCTCACACCCTTCCTTGAAGTATATCTCCCTCACAAGCTCCTGCCTTTCGGGATAGCGTTTGGTAAGCGGGTCAAGGGCAGGATAGTGGGAGAGGAGAATCCTTATTCCTTCGTGTTCAATAATTGTGTAAAACTCGTGAACCTCGTCAAAAAACTCCCTCAGCTTTTCCTTATTCCTATCGTGATTTCCCATCACCAAAATCTTCTTTACGGGGAGCTCCTTCCAGATTTTTAGGTATCCCTTCTCATCGTTGAAGTGCCAGGTGAAGTCCCCCAGGTGAAATAAGGTATCTTCCTCCCTTAAGGTCTGGTAAAGGTTATTCAGTATTAGGGCCTCAAATCCAACGAACCTAACCTTTGGGTTCAGGTTCACTATGTTTTCGTGGTAGAAGTGTGTGTCAGAAATGAAGTGCACCATAGGTTAATAATTTAGAAAGGGCCTCCCGGGCGGGAGGCCAAAAAAACATAGGGGGAGGGAGGGGGAGGGAGGGAGTTTGTGAACTTCTCCGCAACCCCTCGCTTTTTATTGCTAACTACATTATAGGAATATTTTTCATTTATGTCAAGTGAAATTATTTCGTATCTCCAAACTTAAGAAGCGTTCTCAGGATGTTCCATATGCCGCTTTCCCTAACGCCTGTTGAATCAACAGCTTTCAGGTCCTCAAGGGAGTTTCCTCCATTTGAAATACCGAAGGGTTTATCAAATACGTCCCTTCCAAATATGAAAGCCTGGGCCTTAACTATTCGGTAATACTGCTTATTTATTCCCAGTGCCCTTGCTTCACTCGGCAGGAACAGCTCAGGCTTTATATATCCATCTTCGTCAAGGTAATTGATGAGTTCGGGATTTGTAATTATGTTCTCTTCGGGAGAAAGGACAGGGGATATCTTACTTGTATCCTTGCTAATCCTAGAAAGTATTTCCTCATTGCTTCTGAAGTGGTCTCCTCCCGCGGTAAGGGCAAAGTAAAGCTGGTATTCTCCTTTTGCAAGTTTTACAAGCTCCTTCAGGGTTGGCCCCACGTTCGCGTTTTCAAGATACTTGTAATTCCAGTCCTTTATATTTTTCACGGTGAGGTTGTAATCCTGCTCCATCCATCCTTTCTTGCCGGGGACTTTCCTCCAGAACGTAAAGGTTCCGTCAACCGTTCCGCCTATACCTCCGTGGCAAGCTATACAGAACTTACTCTCCTGAGCTGTCTGGGGGCGCAGTTTCCCGTTTTCATCCTCTATAAATGCTCTCATTTCCCAGTATCCCGAGTCGTTAAAGAACCTTCCCTTATCCCAGAAGAAGCTTTCCTCTTCTTCCTCTTCCTCTCCGCCTCCTTCCCTCGTATCCGCATAAGCGAGTTTTTTCATATACCTCATCTCCTTTATTCTCAGGGATTTGAAGGATATGCTGTTTTCGGGGTCAAGGTAGTAAAGGGGGTGAGCAAATTCCGTTCCCGGAGGATACTGATAGGTTATAACAGGAACATCTTTCGCATCACCCTCGTAATATGCTGGAAGCTCAAAATTTCCTATTTCCGTTCCCGAACATGTCTCTCCCACCTGAACGCCCTTTACCGCACACTCAAGTATTGCGAGATTTTTCTTATAGGTTTCCTTGTCAAACTTTCCGTTTTTGGTTCTGAACTTCTCAGGAAGCCTTATAAAGGTTGAGTCTATCCTGCCGTTCGTCGGGAAAAATCCCGGGAAAGGTTTCCACTTGAATACCCTCCATCCCGTATAGTTTCCATTTTCGTCCAGAACAAAACCCTCATTATCAAGATTAACAAGCTTGTAAGAACCGTTTTCGTAAGCGTAAATCGGAGGTATATCGGGGAAGTATTCAAGTTCTCCTTTTCTGTTATTGTAAGCCTCTGTCCAGTTGTTCATTCTTATCCAGCTCCATATTTCCTCATCTGAAGGCTCCGGAATATGACCTATTGTGAGTTCCGGTTTAATAGCGTTAAGCCACGGATTTCCCATTTCCTTAATCTCTTCCGGGAAATCATAGACAAGCTGTAAATCGTAGTCCTCAACCTCGTTAGCGTAAGGAGTATTCGCGGTTGTGTGACAAACGTAACAGGGATTTGCTATCGCCCTTCCTTGCCTTGCTATGCCTGTATCCGTATAACACTCAAGGGGAATATTCGGTTCAGGATTATGATTCTGAACTTTAGTTTCAATTATTTCTTCTTTCGGAATATCTCCTCCGCAAGAGAAAAGAATTAAAGGAATTGTAGCAACAAACACTTTCTTTTTTAACATGTATCCACCTCCTTTTAAATTTAAATCTTTTAAATTTAAATAAGTATTGAAACTTAATTTCATATAGCGGTTAAATGATTTTAATCATAAAATTTAAATTTAAAATGCTGTTTTAAGGGGCTTTTCACTTGTAAATTTATTAAACAGCCTTTATATTTTAATTCACAAAACCTTTTTGGAGGAAGAGGTAATGTACTACGTTGCTCAGGTCATTCGTGATGAGTGTTCAAAATACAACTGTAAGCAGTGCACCCTCTTCTGTCCCGAGCCCAATACGTTGATGTATACAGATGAAGGGCATCACGCTTACGTTAATACATTGAGATGTAAAGGATGTGCTCTTTGTGTTTACGTCTGCTCTGACCTCTTGAAGCGTGATTCCATTGAGATGGTCTATGCGGAAAACAGGGACGTTGCGGGAGTAAGGTAAGGAGGTAAGGTATGGCAAAGTTAGGTCCTTCGGGATACTCCCCGTATCCCGTTGCTGTCACGGAAGGCGTTTTAACACCTCCTCCTGGAAAGGCTTTAATGTTCAACGAGATAGTTGACGAAGAAATAGCAATGAGGGAAGCCGCAAAGGCAATGCTGACGAGGGACAACCCGACGATATTCCCCGGACCCCAAGTTCTATACGCCTGGAACGAGGAGGCAAAGAAGAAGGCAAAACTCGTGAGGAAAATGGCTGAGGTTCTCGGAGCAAAAATCATTCCCATGTACGACTACAGACCCAAGTATCCGAAGATTGACCCCGAAAAGGAGATAAATCCGAACCATCCCAACCTTACCATATGGCACAACAAGATAAAGGCGTGCATATTCATAGGCGTTCACTGCCACTATGCCAACGTTGCACTCAAGATAATAAGGGCGGAAACGGACTGCTTCACGATAGCGATGTGCAGTATGGCGGGACACGAGGACGCGATGATAACGCTCAGGGACCAGCACTCGGAAGACCTTGAGAAGTTTATAAGGATTGCGGAAGAGGTTAAGAGAGAGCTCGGTAAATGAGGTTTAGCTCATATTTCCATCGGAGGGTAGGGATTTAAATTTAAGGAAAAGTTTTTAAAAGGAGGTGTATTATGGCACAACAAGTAAAGACCGAGAAGGTCAGATACAATAGAATGGGCCAACGCATAGTATCCCCCGATTACCTTCTCTTTGAAGCTCCCAGAACGAAACACTTCATCACGGGTTCCGAAGCGGTAAAGGAAGCGGCAAAGAGGGCAAGCGTTGACGCGTCAATCTCTTACCCCATAACACCCCAATCTGAAGCGGCACACATGCTCGGAGAGCTCTGGAGGGAAGGGTATATAGGCGTTTACTTCAGGGGTGAGTCCGAATTCGGTGTTATGTCCGAAGTAGCCGGATGTGCAATGGCGGGAGCGAGGACGATAACGACAACCTCCGGACCCGGAACGCTCAGGGCTATGGAACTCTTCCCGATGTGGGCAGGTTCAAGACTTCCCATACAGCTCGTCCTCATGGCAAGGGGAATAAACTCTCCTCTATCCATACAGCCCGATAACCTTGAGATGTACTTCCTCCTTGATACGGGATGTATGGTATGGCACGCGGAAACCGCCCAAGAGCTCTTTGATATGATAATTGCGGGATTTGTTGTAGCGGAACAACCCGACGTTCACGTTCCCGTTATAACAGCTATAGACGGATTCTTCATATCTCACACGAGGGAAGCGGTTTACCTACCTCCCGAGGATATAGCACTGCCTCCTTATGACCCCTATAAGGCACCCATGCCCCCCATAGATATGGAAATGCCTCCCGGAAGGTTCATGAGAGACCCCTTCGTAATGAAGTCAAACTACATCTCTTACGCAACTCACGCAAGCTGGCAGTTTGAAGTTAGGGCTGCAATAGAGAGGTCAAGGCCTTACGCAAAACACTACCTCAGGGGACTTGTTGAACACTTCGGAGACCCCGAAGGAGAGGTTCTCTTCATAGCGAGCGGAACCGCTGCAGCACAGGCTAAGGAAGCTACCCAGATACTCATACACGAGGAAGGCATAAAGGCAAGGGTTCTCAGGATAAAGACGATAAGACCCTTCCCCACCGAAGAGGTAAGGGAAGCGGTAAAGGGTGCGAAGTACATATTCATTCCCGAGTTCAACGTTGTCGGATGGCTTGAAAGGGAAGTCAAGAGGGCCCTTTACGGACACACGGATATTCCCATATTCGGAACACCCAGAGTTGGTGGTGGTATGACCATGCCTCCTGAGTTCATAGTTCAAGAAGTTCTTAGACTTATTGGTAAGGAGGTGAAACATGTCGGTTAAGATATTCAAGATTAACGAAGATTTAAAAGAGTTCATGCCCCAAGAAATTATTGACCTTGAAGAGAAGGCAACCTGGGGCAATCCCAAGAGGGGGGTTATGGACCTTCCCTACTCAAAGGAGCTCATAGAGGAACACTCCCTCTGTGCGGGATGCCCCGAGTCTGCAGCATTCAGATACATCCTCGCTTCTCTTCCTAACCCCGAGGATACGGTAATAGTTAACTCAACGGGATGCACATCCCTCGTATTCCCCCACATAGCACTCCATACTGTTCACCCCCTATTCGGAAACCAGAACTCTGTGGCTTCGGGAATTAAGAGGGTTCTTGAGTGGAGATTCCCCGACAAGGTTAAGGACGTTGTGGTTATAGCAGGGGACGGTGCTACCATAGACATAGGACTTGACTGCACCCTTCAGTCCTTCTTCAGACAGGAGAAGATAACGACGATATGCTTTGATAACGAGGTTTACGCGAACACGGGAGGACAGGACAGCGGTGCAACTCCCAGGGGAATGGAGTTCAAAATGGCTCCCGGTGGAAAGCAGTGGGACAAGGTTCCCATGTGGCAACTTGCAATAGACTCCGGATGCCACTACGTAGCAAGGCTAACGGTTTCCTCACCCAAGAAGGTTGAGCAGGTCGTTAAGAAGGCTATATACGTTGCGAGGGAAGTAGGACCAACATACATACACCTCTACACTCCCTGCATACTTGAGATAGGACTTAACTCCGACCAAGGTCTCTGGGAAATGAGGCAGAGGGATAAGGAAAGGTTCAAGTTCTTTGAATATATGACCGATGAGGCTAAGGAAGTTATAGAAAGGAAGAAGAAGGAGGGTCTGTTATGAGCCAACCCGTAAGGAGAAGAATTAACGTAAGAATGCCCGCAATAGGTGGGCAGGGTGCTGTTTCCGCCGCCCACATTATGGCTACCGCCGCGGACCACGCCGGTTATTACGCGGTCTCAAACCCCTTCTACGGTGCGGAAAAGAGAATGGCACCTTCGGAAAGTTACGTAAGAATAGGGATAGAGCCCATATACGACAGGGGAGAGGTTGTTTACCCCGACGTCATAATGGTTTTCCACTCCCAGGTTATAACGATGGGTAAATCCTACACGATGCCCTTCTACTCCGGTATAAAGAAGAACGGACTTATCATAATAAACGCGGAAGAAGACCTCCTTTCCGAAGAGGATAAGGCCTTCCTTGAGGAGAGGAATGTAAAGATATTTAACTTCTCCGCAACGAAGTTCGCGGTTGAAATTGCCGGAACGGAACTCGCAACAAACATGGCTATGATTGGTGCCTTCTTCGGAATTACCCAAATCGTCGGAATGGAATCCATAGAAGAGGGTATAAAGGCAAGATTCCTTAAGAAGTTCGTAGCTTCCGGTGGTACCGCATCTCTTGACTCCGCAATAGAAAGGAAGTTTAAGAAGAAGCTTGAGCTCATAGAGAAAAACATTGCTACCGCAAGGGCTGCTTACGAGTTTGCAAACCAGTGGGCTAAGGAACAGGGTATAGAGCCCTGGCTTCCCAAACCCGAGGTTGCCCTCCAGCAGGCTTAAATCCTCTTCTTTTCTTTTTTTACTCTTCTATTTCCAAGTAATAGAAAAGTTTGGGGGATTCTCCTTCTATTACCTTTCCCTTGTCCGGAATTATGTTTAAGGGAACCGCTCTGAGCCCTACAGAATCCGCAGCCTTTAAATGGTAATTAAGCTTTTCACATCTATTCGGGTTTATCTCTTTGTCGTCAAGCTTTCCGAGAAGGACCTCATCAAGGGCTTTTTGTGGATTTTCTGAACAAACTATGTAGTAGGCTTTCTTTAAGTTCTCCTCTCCCCAGCCCTTGAAGGGTATTACGAATACGTAAATCTTTAGCTTATCAAGGTGATTTCTCAACTTTTTCCACTCTTTTCTGCAGTGGGGACAATCGGGGTTAACGAATACTATCAACTCTTTACTTCCCTTCCCTACAACTACAGCCTTATCAAGGGGAAGTTCCTTTACCTGCTCTTTTATAAGCTCCTCGTAAAGGGATGCGAAGGTGAATATAAACAGAACCGTTAGGAGACCAAGGAGCCTGAGCATATCTCTTTTATTTTATCCTTAACCTCCTCTATTATCCAGTCGGGGGTTGAGGCACCTGCGGATATACCTACCCTTTTTACGCCCTTGAACCAATCGGGGGAAAGCTCATCAGCGGTTTCTATGTGGTAGGTTCTCGGGTTTATCTCCCTTGATATCTGGTATAGCCTCCTCGTGTTTCCGCTGTTTTTCCCGCCTATTATTATCATGACGTCCACTTGGGGGGCGAGCTTCTTGACGCTTTCCTGTCTCAGCGATGTTGCGTTGCAAATCGTGTTTATAACCTTTACCTCTTTAACCCAGAGTGCTATCTCGCCTACAACCTCTTTAAAGAACTCCTCGTTCTGGGTCGTTTGGGCTACTATCCCAACCTTCTCGTATTTTAAGGCTTCCCCTATATCCTCCATCGTTTCAACCACCATTCCCTTTCCGTTACATGCCCTCAGGTATCCGAGAGTTCCTATAACTTCGGGATGGTTTTTCTCGCCTACGAGAACGATAAAATAACCTTCCTTAGTGAGCTGGCAAACAGCTTCATGAACCGCTTTAACGTAGGGGCAGGTTGCATCTATCACCCTGAGGCCTTTTCTCTTTAATTCTTCTTCTTTTTCGGGGGGTATGCCGTGGGAACGGATTATGACGGTATCCCCTTCCATGAATTCCTGACCATCGCTCGGAAATACACCGAGGCTTTTTAATCTATTAACTTCCTGAGGATTGTGTATAATCGGACCAAGGGTGTAAACCTTCCCCCTCGCTTCCTTTAAGCTCTCCTCCGCAAGCTTTACGGCTCTCTTTACACCGAAGCAGAATCCCGCGTGTTCCGCTACGAGTATCTCAACCATGCTAAAAGCATATAAATATACACTGGGGATGTCAATGAGATAAGTCGTAACTAAATTTTTAAAGAGAGGGGGGTGTTTTTATGATAAAAGAGACGATAATTGAAAGAATAGTAAACAAGCTAAACGATGGATACCAGGAAAAAATAGGCGTTGAGCTTCCCGACGGAAAAAGAATACCCGAGGGAGAGGTTAAACACCTCGTTCGTTTTAAAAGCTGGGATGCCTTGAGTTATACGCTCAGGGACCCCGAGATGGGTTTCGGAGAAAGCTATATGAACGGGGATATAGACGTTGAGGGAAGCCTTGAAGAGGTTATAAAGAGGGGGATGAAGGTATTCAGGGATACGGAAAAGGAAAAGCTTTTCAGTATTCTCAGGCACATTCCTCTTTTCAGAACGTTCAGGGATGAGAAGAACGTAAAGCACCACTACGACCTCGGGAACGATTTTTATAAGCTATGGCTTGATGAGAGTATGACTTACTCCTGTGCCTTTTTTGAAAATCCCGAGATGAGCATTGAAGAGGCCCAGAGCTTAAAGAGAAGGATAATTTTTGAGAAGCTCCGTTTAAAGGAGGGGGACAGGCTTCTTGATATAGGTTGCGGGTGGGGTTCTATAATCCTTGAAGCGGGGGAGGTTTACGGCGCTAATGCGGTCGGGATAACCCTATCGGACAATCAGTATGAATACGTGAAGGAGAAAATAAGGGAAAGGGGACTTGAGGGAAAGGTCGAGGTTTATAAGCTCCATTACAAGGATTTGCCCAAGCTCGGAAAGAAGTTTAACAAGGTCGTTTCTGTGGGCATGTTTGAGCATGTTGGAAGGGAAAACTACAGACTCTTTTTTGAGACGGTTTACAAAGTGATGGAGGATAAGGGTCTTTTCCTGCTCCACACAATTGGCAAGTTCCATCCGGACACTCAGAGCAGGTGGATAAGGAAGTATATATTCCCGGGAGGGTATCTGCCCTCCATATCGGAGATTGAGGAAAGCTTAAGGGAACTTGAGTTTTACCTCATTGATTTTGACAACTGGAGAATGCATTACTACTGGACCTTACAAAAGTGGAAGGAGAGATTCCTGAAAAACGTTGATAAAGTCAGGGAGATGTTCGGTGAACGCTTCGTGAGAATGTGGGAACTTTATTTAACATCTGCCGCAGTATCCTTCCTTATAGGTTCAAATTACGTTTTCCAGATACTCCTTTCAAAAGGCGTTAAGAACGATTATCCCGTGATAGAGAGGAAGTTTATAGAAAGTCCTTTAAAAGAGCTTGTTTTTTAAGGGGGAGTAGCTCTTTCTGTGTATCTCCGTTGTTTTTCCCTTTTCAATTAACTCCATATGTTTCTTCGTTGGGTATCCTTTGTTTGAAATAAAGTCAAACTCGGGGTATATCCTGTGATAAATCTCCATAATCTTATCCCTTATGACCTTAGCAACTATTGAGGCACAGGCACAGGAGAGGCTTTTCTCATCTCCTTTTACTAAGGGTATGCAGTTCACACCTTCAAGCTTTACGTAGTCTGTAATGACTATGTCGTAATGGTGTTTTAGGTCCTCAAGGGCTCTCTTCATCGCGAGTTTCGTCGCCCTTAGTATGTTTATCCTGTCTATCACAACGCTGTCAATTACCGCGGTCCCTACCGCAAGGGCTCTTTTCTTAATCTCTTCATAGGCCTCTTCCCTCTCTTCCTTTGTGAGTTTTTTTGAATCCCCCTTTATAAAGGGCTCGGTAAACGGGGGAAGTATTACGGCGGCGGCAACAACGGGGCCAGCAAGGGGTCCCCTTCCCGCTTCATCAACTCCCGCAACGGTGAGTCCCTTTTCCCAGAGCTTTAGCTCGTAATCAAGCATTTTCCTGCTGTTCTTGTTTCTTCTTTTCCTCTTCCCTCTGCTTTCTTGCCTCTTCCTTTCTCTTCTGCATTGCCTCGTATTCCCAGGACTTAATCTCTTTAATCTTCCTTTCCGCGGTCTTACCTTTGAGCTCTCTAAGGAAGTATAGCTTAGCCCTTCTCACCTTACCTATCTTTACGACCTCTATTTTCTCTATGTTGGGGCTGTAGTAAGGGAAAGTTCTCTCTATCCCCACTCCGAAGGACTCCCTTCTAACTGTAAAGGTCTTCCCTGCACCGCTTCCTCTGATACGAATAACTACACCCTCAAAGGGTTGAATCCTTTCCCTGTCCCCTTCCTTTATCCTGTAGTAAACCCTTACGGTGTAACCAACTCTGAAGTCGGGATACTCCTTCTTGGGAAGGTATTTCTTCTCAATCTTGCGGAGTAGCTCGCTGCTCATCTTTCTCCTCCTGAGGGTTTAGACCTAAAATTATAACAAATTATATAAATAGAGGTAAATCCTTTAATCTTTCATTTCTATAAGGGTAAATAAGCTTTAAAAATAGCAGTGCGGTAATGTAAGCGTCGTCAAGGGCGTTGTGCCTTCCCTTTAGCTCTATTCCGTATTCCCTCGCTATATCGTCAAGGCTCTTCCCTCCGTAATACCCCCTCGTGTAAAGGCTAAGAACGTCAAGCTTGTAGTTAATTAAAGGATAATTAAAGTAAAGCCTTGAGTATTTCTCAACGAGGGCTGCGTCATACTTTACGTAAAAGCCGACGAGAACGCATCCCTTTATATATGTCAAAAAATCCTTAATTACCTCTTTGGGCTCTTTTCCCATCTTCTCTATGTCTTCCCTCGTTATTCCGTGTATTTCTGCGGCTTTTATCTCATTCGTCTTTACGAGCTCGTAAAAAAGGGTGGATATGTCAAGCGAGAGGTTTATTACTTTCAGTGCACCTATTGAGAGGAGCTCAGCTTTTTTTACGTTGAGGTCCGTCGCTTCGCAGTCAAAAACGACGAAAGTTGTTTCGTAAACTTTTTTATTAAGGTCAACGTTCTCGTAAAAATCCTTAAAATAGGGGGAATTTTTAGCACGCTTTAGGAGGAGCTTTTTCTTTAAAAAGTTAAGGAGTCTCATGAGGGAAGATAGGGGAGGTATCTGTTCTCAATGAAGGACTGGAACTCCTCAACTATCTTGAAGGCGTCCTTAAGGAGGTCCCTTTCAAGTTTTGTGAGTATATCGGGGTTAACGTAGTTGTCCGGCTCTTCTCCGAGCTTTAGTTTCTCCGTCTGGGATTTTAGCCTTACGTATTGGAGGTATTTAAAGGCTTCCGAGAGGTCTTCCGAGAGGTTTTCGGGGATTACATTCATCTCTTTAAGTTTATCTATTCGCTCAAGGGTGTTCGTTTCCTTTATGCCGTTTCTAACCGCGAGAACTCTTACTCCGTGGGTTATGGGGAATATACCTCCTTTCTTCAGGTCTATTCCCTTCTTTTCGGTTTTCAGTCTTCCGAAGAGTCCCAGGGGGGGTTTGAACCTTACCGCATCCTTTAGCATGTAGGCTATTGTAAGCTCGTTCTCCCTCGCGAGTTTAAAAACCGTTTCCCTCAATTCCTCCTCAAGGGTTTTATCCCCGAAGGCATTCCTGAAGTCAAGGAATATGCCGAGCTTTAAGGTGTTCTGGGGCTCGGGTCTTGAAAACCAGCTTTCAAGGGTTTTTATCCAGTCCGTTTTTCCCTTATTCCACTCGGGATTTCTCACCATAACGTTTGAGGGACAGGGGGGAAAGCCTATCTTGAGTAAAATCTCGGATACCTTCTCACCGAAGGTTTTGAAGTATTCTTTGAGGTCAACGTCAAGGGAGGGATATGTATCGTCATAAATGAGTGCGTTGTCCTGGTCCGTTCTGAGGGTCTGTTCCTTTCTCCCTTCGCTTCCGAGGACGAGAATGCTAAAGGGAACTATAGGTTCAAGTCCCACCTCCCTTATCGCAAACCTCACCGCCTTTGATATGAACTTATCGTTAAGCTCAGCTATGAGCTTGCTTATTATCTCGGGTCTAACGCCTTCCGAGAAGAGGTTTAGAACGGTATCGTCTATGAGTGAGTAGAGATAGGATAAATCCCTTATATCCCTTGATTTTTCTATTTCCTTTACGAGAACGAGGGTGTTCTGGCTCTCAAAGGCTATTATATCCCTGTCCTCAACAACGCCGAGTATTTTCCCGTTATCCTTTACGACAACACGCCTTATGTTGTGTTTAGCCATCAGGAGTATAACGTCAAAGAGGAAGTCCTCGGGGGAGACGGATATTAAAGGGGTGCTCATTATCTCCTTTGCCTTAACTTCTGAGGGGTTTTTCTCTTCCGCTACGACCTTTTTCAGGATATCCCTTTCCGTAATTATCCCTTCCCTCTCTCCCTCCACTATCACACAGCTTGCGTTCTCTTGAACCATTTTCTTTGAGAGGTTTAAGGCTGTTTCCTCCTCCTTTGCGAAGGGAACGAGTCTTATTTTTAAATCCTTTACCTGAAGGGTTAAGAACTTCTCAAAACTGCTTTCCTTCTTTACCGCTTCCTTTGCGTGGGAGAGCTTTTTTGCGAGGGAGGAGGTGAAGAAGTTTCTGAAATCGGGATACTTATCAACAAGCTTCAAAAATATCTCTTTCGGGATTAGGTAAAGTATAACGTCGGTTTCCGCAACCGCCGTTGATGTGGGCGGGTTTCCCGTAAGGAGGGATACATAACCGAAGGTGTCCCCTTCCTGAAGGAAATCTATTTCCCTTCCGTCCTTTTTGAGTGATACGTTTCCCTTCCTTATGAGGTAGAGATACTCAAGGGGCTTTGAACCTTCGGTGAATATAACGCTTCCCCTCGGATAATACTTTATCTTTATGCTCCTTGAAAGGGTTTCAAGGGAGGGGGGAGGAAGGGAGGAAAAGGGGTAGTGGGTTCTTAAGAAGTCCTCTACGTCCGTTATCATACCTCGTGAATCTTCTTGGGATACCTGATGTCCTCAACGAGCTTCTGGACTCTTTCGGAGGGAGGAGGCGTCATCATCGTAACTATGTAGGAAACTATGAGGTTTGCTATAAGGCCGAAAACTCCGGAAGCGGTGTGCTGTATTCCCGCTATTGAGAAGCCCTGTGTCTTGTTGAGGTATATGTAGATAATCGTAACGAGGAGTCCGACGACCATTCCCGCTATTGCTCCCTGTCTGTTTAGTCTCTTCCAGAATATACCGAGAACGAGTGCCGGGAAGAAGGATGCTGTAGCGAGTGAGAATGCCCAAGCAACTATCTGAACGATGAAACCTATCTTCATAGCTGCGACGAAACCGCCTATTACTCCCGCAACCGCAACCGCAGCCTTTCCGAGCATAACCACCTTCTTTTCGGGAGCGTTGGGGTTAATCATCTTAGCGTAAAGGTCGTTTGATATTGCGGCTGCTATAACGAGGAGTAGTCCGTCAGCGGTTGAGAGTGCAGCAGCCAAACCGCCTGCCATTACGAAGTATCCGACGAGTAAGCTTAAGCCCGCTATCTCGGGCGTTGCGAGAACGATTATATCCCTGTGTATGTTTAGCTCAGCCCACTGGATTATGCCGTCCCCGTTCTTGTCTATTACGTTAAAGAGTCCGACCTCCGCCCACTTCTGAGCCCATGCGGGGAGCTGGTCTATGGGTTTTCCTACAACGTCCTTAAGAATGACATACCTTGAGAAGGCGGCGTAAGCAGGGGCGGTGAGGTAGAGGATTGCTATGAAGAAGAGTGCCCATCCCGCGCTCAATCTCGCGTCCCTGACGGAGGGTGTTGTGAAGAATCTCATGAGGACGTGGGGAAGTGCTGCGGTTCCTGCCATGAGGACGAACATGAGAGCGAGGAACTGAACCATCGTGAATTTGGCGTAGGGTTCCACGTAGTGGGGCGTTATGCCGTGCTGGGTCTCAAGGTCCGTAATCCACTGGAGAACATTTCCGTATAGGAACTGGGGTAGGGGCACTCCGAACCACTGCATTGCAAGGAGTGAAACGGGGAGGAGGTATGCGGTTATGAGAACTATATACTGGGCGACCTGGGTCCACGTTATTGACTTCATTCCCCCTATTACAGTGGTCGCTATTATAACGACCATACCTATCGCTATACCTATTTCAAAAGGAACGCCGAAGAGTCTTCCCATTATGATACCAACACCTGCCACCTGTCCTACCATGTAGGTGAAGCTTATGATTATCGCTATTATTAAAGCTACGAGTCTTGCGAAGTTGCTCTCATACCTTTCCGCTATGAAGTCGGGAACGGTGAACTTACCGAACTTCCTGAGGTAAGGAGCTATAAGGAGTGCGAGTAAGACATATCCTCCGGTCCATCCCATTATGTAGGCGAGTCCGTCGTATCCGAGAGCGTATAGGGCTCCGGCCATTGAGATGAAGGACGCGGCACTCATCCAGTCCGCCGCTACCGCCATACCGTTCCAGAAAGCGGGTATTCTTCTTCCCGCAACGTAGAACTCCGCAGCTTCGGTAGCCCTGTTGTAAACAGCTATAGCCATGAAAACTATGACTATTCCGAAAACTATTACGTAACCGAGCCACTCCATGGCTTACTCCTCCACTCCGTATTTCTTGTCAAGGTTATTCATAATCCATGCGTAAACGAAAATCTCTACAACGAAGGTGATTACGGAAAGCTGGGCACTTATCCAGTAATGGGCGGGGAATCCGAAAATCGTTGCCTTTGCGCTGAAAAGTGCCTTGGCTATTAAAGCCCCTCCGTAGGAGACGAGAGCCCATATTATTAAGAGAACCGTTATAACGGTTATATTGGCCCTGTGGTAGGCTTCCAGCTTTTCTCTGTCCATAATCCACCTCCTTATAACGATGTTTCAATAAATGATAGATTTTTCCCGTTAAGAATTCAAGAAATTCCCTTTTTTAAAACGTTGTTTTATTTGGGGTAATCCCTTAAAATACGTGTATTTCAGGGGGTATGTTCTTAACAATCAATTTAAGCTATGCTTATATTCTAAAATTTTGAGATTTTGCCTTAAATTCTTAAAACAACTTTTTAATTTTATTGTAATTCCCTTCTGTAGATTTTTATTGAAAAGTTGTTAAAATTTAATTTCAAAAAGGAGGTGTTAAAATGGCGGAAGAGAAGTCCGAAGTCCTTTTAAAAGTCAAGGAGAAGTATTATCCCCCCAAGGAAATCGTAGAAAGGGCCTGGATTAAGGATTACGAGAAGGTTTACGAGGAGAGCATCAAGGACAGGGAAGGCTTCTGGGCAAAGGTTGCTGAAGAGCTTCACTGGTTCAAGAAGTGGGACAAGGTTCTTGAGTGGAACTTCCCCTATGCAAAGTGGTTCGTGGGTGCCAAGACGAACATAACCTACAACTGCCTTGACAGGCACGTAAAGAACGGAAAGAGGAATAAGGTAGCTTACATATACGTTGACGAGAACGACAACGAGAGAAAGATTACATACGGGGAACTTCTTGAGCTCGTAAACAGGATAGCAAATGGATTAAAGTCCCTCGGTGTTAAGAAGGGAGACAGGGTTTCCATATACATGCCCACGACCATAGAGGCTATAGCTACTATGCTCGCATGTGCGAGAATAGGTGCCATACACAGCGTTGTTTTTGCAGGATTCTCCGAGGGTGCCCTCAGAACGAGAATAGAGGACGCAAAGGCAAAGGTTGTCGTAACCGCAAGCTACACTCAAAGAAGGGGTAAGAAGATAGACCTCCTCTCGGTTGTTGAAAGAGCTATAGACGGGCTTGACTTCGTTGAGAAGGTAGTCGTCTGGGACAGGGACGGGGATGCCCTTGAGGAGAAGGGAGAACTCTTCGTTGACTTCAACGAAATGGTTAAGAATGCTTCCCCCGAGTGCGAGCCCGAGGTTATGGATGCGGAGGACCCCTTATTCATTCTCTACACCTCAGGAACGACGGGCAAACCGAAAGGTGTTCTTCACACCACAGGCGGTTATATGGTTCAGACCTACTACACATCAAAGATAGTTTTTGACCTTCACGAGGACGATATATACTGGTGCACCGCAGATATAGGCTGGATTACGGGACACTCATACATAGTTTACGGAATCCTCGCTAACGGTGTTACGTCGGTCATAACGGAGGGAGCTCCCGATTATCCCGACCCCGGAAGGTGGTGGAGATACATAGAGAAATACAGGGTTAACGTTTTCTACACCGCTCCCACAGCCATAAGGATGTTCATGAGATACGGGGAAGAGTGGCCGATGAAGTATGACCTCTCCTCACTCAGGATTCTCGGTTCGGTCGGAGAGCCCATAAATCCCGAGGCATGGCTCTGGTATTACAAATACATAGGAAGGGAGAAGTGCGTAATCGTTGATACCTGGTGGCAGACCGAGACGGGAGCCCATATGATAACGACTATTCCTTCTTACCCGGCAAAGCCCGGAAAGGCCGGAAAGCCCTTCTTTACGATAGAACCAGAGGTTGTTGATAAGGACGGAAATAAGGTTCCCCCGAATACGGTAGGATTCCTCGTTATAAAATCTCCCTGGCCTTCTATGCTGAGAACTTGCTGGGGAGAACCTGAAAGATACGAGAAATACTGGAACACGATTAAGGGGGTTTACTTTGCGGGAGATCTCGCTTCTTACGACGAGGAAGGATACATAATGATTCTCGGAAGGGCGGACGACGTCATAAACGTTGCAGGACACAGGATAGGAACGATGGAAGTTGAGAGCGCGCTCGTTAGCCACCCCGCGGTAGCGGAAGCGGCGGTTATAGGAAAGCCCCACGAGGTTAAAGGGGAAAGCATAAAGGCTTTCGTTGTTCTGAAGAAAGGTGTTGAGCCTTCCGAAAAGCTCGTTGAAGAGCTGAAGCTCCACGTAAGAAACGAGCTCGGTCCGATAGCGGTTCCCGACGAGATTGAGTTCAGGGAAAAGCTTCCCAAGACGAGAAGCGGAAAGATAATGAGGAGAATACTAAAGGCGGAAGAACTCGGTCTTGACGTCGGAGACGTTTCAACCCTTGAGGAGTAATCTCCTCCCTTTCTCCTTTCTTTATTTTTTTACAACCACACAATACCAGTTCTCTTCCTCAAGAACCTCGTAAAAGCCCATACCTAAAAGCTTTTCAAACTCCTTTAAGTCCTCTTCCCTATACAATCCCGAGAATATCCCAACCTTTCTGAACTTAGGTTTTATATCCTTTAGAACCCCCCTGAAAATCTTTATCTCAAGGTTTGCAACAACGAGGTCAAAGTTTTCCTTTATGTCCCTCGGTTCAGCCTTAAAGCAATTTATCTCAACTCCGTTAAGCTTTGCGTTTTCTTCGCACTCCCTTATCGCATCATCGCTAACGTCTATTCCGAGGACATAGGAAGCTCCGAGCATCTTTGAGATGATTGCGAGTATTCCGCTTCCTGTTCCAACATCAAGAACGCTCATCCCCTCGTTTAAATGTTTTTTAAGAGCTTTTATACAGAGTCTCGTTGTAGGGTGAAGTCCGGTCCCGAAGGCCATGCCGGGCTTTATGTAAACGGCTCTCTTCCACGGGGGTAGTATTACGAAATCGTTAACCTCAATGGGTTTAAACCTTTCCCTCCAACGCTCCCAGTCCTCCTTAATTTCCTGAACCTCCAGGGGTTTTAAATCCTCAATCTCCCGGTAAAGGGCGAAGATAACCTGTCCTTTTTCTCTTTTGATTACTTCAACGGGAAGGGATTTCTCGTAAACAAGGTTATAAAAATCCTCCTCCGGTAGAGCGTAGATAAATTTTTTAATCCTCATCAAGGACTTCCTTTCCCTCCGCGGTGTAGTAGGGTCTTTCGTAAGAGGAGTAGTAATAGGGAGTGTAGGCGACGAACTCACCGGCACAGGTATCAACGCCTTTGAATGAGGGCTTTATCCCGTAGGACTTCCTCAGCTCCCTTATCTCCTCTTCTTTTTTTCCTTTTATCCTTGCTATCTCGTTATCCGAGTATCCCAGCTCTTTTGCCCTTCTCAGAAGCTCGGGTGTGAGCTCTTCACTCTCAATTATTTTCTCAAACCTCACTATCTCTTCTATGTTGTATAAGAACCACCTGTCTATCTTCGTGAACTCGTAAATCTCGTCTATCGTGTATCCCCTCCTTATCGCCTCCGCAATATACCATAGCCTGTCGGGATTGGGGTTTATGAGGTTTCTCTCAAGGTCTATCTTATCAACGGAAAGTCTCGGGAAGGAAAGACCGTATCTGTCTATCTCAAGGCTTCTTATGGCTTTCAGGAGTGCCTCCTTAAAGGTTCTTCCTATGGCCATAACCTCCCCGACGGATTTCATCATCGTTGTTAGGGTTCTGTCCGCTTCGGGGAACTTCGCAAAGTCAAACCTCGGAATCTTTACAACGACGTAGTCTATTGAGGGCTCAAAGGAAGCTGGTGTGAACTTCGTTATATCGTTCTTAAGCTCGTCAAGGGTGTAGCCTACCGCGAGCTTTGCGGCTACCTTCGCTATGGGAAATCCCGTTGCCTTTGATGCTAAGGCGGAGGAGCGGGATACTCTCGGATTCATCTCTATAACGTAAAACTCACCGCTTTCGGGAGAAAGTGCGAACTGTATATTTGAGCCTCCCGTATCAACTCCCACCTCCCTTATAACAGCTATCGCAGCGTCCCTAAGCATCTGATACTCTTTATCGGTTAACGTCTGGGTAGGGGCTACCGTTATTGAATCGCCCGTATGAACGCCCATCGGGTCAAGGTTCTCTATGGCACAAACGATTATTACGTTGTCCGCTTTATCCCTAACAACTTCAAACTCTATCTCCTTCCATCCTATCAGGGATTTATCAAGAAGAACCTCGTGAATGGGAGAGGTCTCAAGGGCTACCTTCAGCTTCTCTTTAAACTCCTCAACGTTGTAGGCTATTGAACTCCCCGTTCCCCCGAGGGTAAATGCGGGCCTGAGAATAACGGGAAATCCAATTTTTTCTATGGCTTTTAGGCCTTCCTCCATTGAACGGACAATAGCGCTTTCGGGAACCTTAAGGCCTATGTTTTCCATGGCCTTTTTAAAAAGCTCCCTGTCTTCTCCCTTCTTTATGGCCTCGTAGTTTGCGCCTATCAGCTCAACTCCGTATCTCTCAAGGACACCGCTCTCGTAAAGCTCAACCGCAAGGTTTAAGCCCGTCTGTCCTCCGAGGGTCGGAAGGAGTGCATCGGGTCTCTCAACCTTTATTATCTCCTCAAGTATTTCCGCGGTGAGGGGCTCTATGTAGGTTCTGTCCGCAAGTTCCGGGTCCGTCATTATCGTCGCGGGATTGGAGTTAACGAGAACTACCTCATATCCTTCCTGTTTTAAAGCTTTACAGGCCTGAGTTCCCGAGTAGTCAAATTCCGCAGCCTGCCCTATTACAATTGGTCCCGAGCCAATTATCAGTATCTTCTTTATGTCGGTTCTTTTAGGCATTTAAAGTATATAGTATATAAAGGGGTGAGAAGAGATGGAAGTGAAGAGCTATAGGGATGATATAAAGGCTTACAAGGGAAAAAGTATATCCCTTATGGTTTACGAAGGGGATACGAGACCCGTCGGAAGGCTCTCGAAGGGTCTTGTGAACAGAGTGAAGAAGGTTCTTGAGGTTGAGGACTTCAAGGGAAAGGAAGGGGAGATTTTAAAGGTTCCAACCGTTGGTTTATCGGTTAACGCGGTTTATCTCGTCGGTATCGGAAAGAAGGAAAAGGTGAGCGAAGATACATACAGAAGGGCTTCCGCTAACCTTATAAAGAGGCTCAAAAAGGATAAAGTGGAATCAACGCTCGTTCTTACACCGAGAAGGGGAGACCTTCCCGAAGAGATAACGAAAGCCCTCACCGAGGGTGCAATACTCGGAAGCTACAGCTTTGATAAGTACAAGAGCAAGAAGGAAGACCGCTTTGAGGTGAAGGAAGTTCTCATATACAGGGGAGAGGATAAGGGGATAGAGAAGGGAAGGATATTTGCGGAAGCCCAGAACTATACGAGGAATCTTGTAAACGAACCCGGAAACGTGATAAATCCCGTAACTCTTTCGGAAGAGGCGAAAAGGCTCGCGGAGGAATACGGGCTTGAGTGCAGGATTTACGACGAGAAGGAAATCCAGGAAATGGGTATGATGGCTCTATACTCCGTCGGAAAGGGCTCAGCAACACCTCCGAGGTTCATACACCTCACCTACAGGCCTCAAGGAAAGGCGAAGGAGAGAATAGCCATTGTTGGTAAGGGGCTTACCTTTGACAGCGGAGGGCTTAACATAAAGCCCGGGGATTACATGAGGAATATGAAGATGGACAAAAGCGGAGCCTGTGCGGTTCTCGGGATAATGAAAGCGGTAGCACAGCTAAAACCACAGGTTGAGGTTCACGGAATTATTGCGGCTGCGGAAAACATGCCCGACGGAAACGCATACAGACCCGACGACGTGATAAGGGCAAAAAACGGGAAGTATATAGAGATAGATAACACGGACGCGGAGGGAAGGGTTACGATGGCGGATTCCCTATCTTACGCGAGCGAGCTAAAGCCCGACAAGATTATAGACATGGCTACGCTCACGGGTGCCTGTATGGTTGCCCTCGGTGAGTATACCGCAGGACTCTTTACGAACGCTCCCGACTTTGCGGAGGAGATAAAGGAGATAGCCAAGAGAACGGGTGAGAGGGTGTGGGAGCTTCCGATGGACGACGAGAGATTAAGGAAGAAGATTAAGAACACCGTTGCGGACGTTCTGAACACGGGCGGAAGATACGGGGGAGCTATAACCGCTGCGATGTTCCTTGAGGAGTTCGTAGGGGAAGGTATAAAGTGGGTTCACCTTGATATAGCGGGTCCCGCATGGTCTAAGGAGGATTACGCCTATTACACGAAGGGCGGAACGGGATTCGGTGTGAGAACCTGTCTTGAGTACATTATGAAGGTAGGTGGCTGATGTACAGGGTTCTAAAAAAGGAAAGGCTTACACCTTCCGCGGTTCTCATTGAGGTTGAGGACGAGAGGGCTAAACTCGTAAAGCCTGGTCAGTACGCCCTCGTTCAGTTCAAGGAGGACTCCGAGCCCATTCCCCTTTCTTTTCTTCACGTTAAGGAAAACTCCTACACCTTCCTCGTTGAGGCTGTAGGAAGGGCTACCCTTGAGATAACAGAGCTCCTTGAAGAGGGATTTAATTTCATAGAGGCCCCTTGTGGTTCTCCCTTCCCCGTTAAGGAATACGGAAGGGTTTTACTGGTTTCAAAGAACTGGGGCATTGCTCCCCTAATAAACGTGGGAAAGGCCCTTAAAGAGAAGAATAACGAGGTTTACTTCATACATGTGGGCGAGAACGAGGAAAAGGTTTTTCTTACGGAAGAGGCTTCGGAAATCTCGGAGGAGTTTCTTCTCTTTACGGAAGATGGTTCCCTTGGAGAGGAAGGAAATACGGAATGGGCACTCAGGTTTTTCCTTGAGAACTTTCCTAAACCCGACCTCGTCGTGAGTGCGGGAAGCAATATAGATTCCCAGATGGTCTGCGAAGTTGCAAAGGAAAAGGGGCTGAACCACATCGCTATGGTTAACGCCCATATACTTGATGCAAATGGGCTTTGTCTCGCCTGCAGGGTTCTCGTTGAGGGAGAGGAAAAACTCGCATGCCTTGACGGGCCCTGGTTTGATGGGAAGAAGGTTAACTGGGATTACGCAATTCAGAAGGAGTTTTTCTACAGGGATGAGGAAAAGAAAGCTCTTGAGGCCTTTATGAAGGAGCTCAGGAGAATAAAGGCTAAAAGGGGAAGCTGAGCATGTTTAAGGTTGGCATACTGGGAGGTGGCCAGCTCGGCTGGATGACAATCCTTGAGGGGAGAAAACTCGGGTATACCTTTTACGTCCTTGAGGATAAGGAGGACGCTCCCGCCTGCAGGATTGCTGACGGGTGCTTCAGGTCAAGCGAGCTTGAGGAGTTCTATAAAAGGTGCGACGTGATAACCTACGAGTTTGAACACATTAGGGACGAGATAATAGAAAGGGTCGGGGATAAACTCCTAAATTCGGAAGCCCTTTTTATAAAGAAAAGCAGGAAAAGGGAAAAGAAATTTTTGAAGGAGAAGGGTTTCCCAGTCCCGAGGTTTGAGGTCGTAAAGAGAGACGAGCTATACGAAGCTATTGAGGAGATAGGTTTACCCGCGGTTGTGAAAGCGGAAAAGTTGGGATACGACGGGAAGGGGCAGTACAGAATAGAGAAAAAGGAGGATATAAACGAGGTTATAAAGAATCACGGAAGGGATGAGTGGTTCGTCGTTGAGGAGTTTATAGAGTTTGATGCGGAGATTTCCTGCATAGGTGTAAGGAACAGGGAGGGTGATGTTCTCTTTTACCCCCAACCTTTCAATAAGCACGAAAGTGGAATCCTCCTTTACAACTACGTTCCCTTTGTATACGTAAGAGAAGCGGAAGAGATAACGAAAAGGCTTATGGAAGAATTAAACTACGTCGGTGTTTTTACCGTTGAGTTCTTTCTTTTAAAAAACGGAGTTCTCATAAACGAGTTTGCACCGAGGGTTCACAATACGGGACACTGGACTCTTGACGGGGCTTATACCTCTCAGTTTGAGAATCTCTTAAGGGCATTGACTGATTTACCTTTAGGTTCAACCGAGATGAAAACACCTTCGGGAATGGTTAATATCCTCGGAAAGGATATATCCGAGATACCCTTAAAGGAAATACTGTCGATAGAGGGAACGAAGTTATACTGGTACGGAAAGAAGGCAAGACCGAGGAGAAAGGTCGGACACATAAACGTTGTTGGTAAAGAAGAAGAAGAAGTTAAGGAGAAGATAAAAACGATTGTTGAGCTTCTCAGAGGCTCAGGAGTAAAGCTCCCAGCACCATAATAAGGCTTGCCCTGAGGGCGTTCTGAGTTCTCTCACCGAAGAAGAACTTTCCGTAAATTACATCAAGGATTATTGAGAGCCTCTCAACCGCGGAAACGTAAGAGGCGTAAGTAAACAGGTATGCGTAGGTATAGGTAACCATACCGAGGGAGAAAAGGACTCCGAGAAGGGGAAACTCATACCTTTTCAAAGTCTTTAAGGGGGGAAATTTCTTCACAAAGGGAAGGAGTGCAAAACTCATAACGAGGCAGTAATACCAGGAAAAGAAAAGGGGATTGCTGTTTACAACTGCTATCTTTCCTATAACGACGTTTATACCGAAAAGGAAAGAGGAGGCAAGGGCGTAAAGGACTCCCCTGTTTATCCTTAAAAAGGATTTCAGGTCTCCTTGTGCAAGTTTAAGGCTTCCGTAAAATATAAGGGCTATACCGAGCCATCCCTTCAGGTCAAGCTCCTCACCGAGTATAACCCAGCCTCCCACCGCGGAGAAAACGGGCATAGTAGTGAAGAAGGGCATAGCAACCGATAGGGGAGAATACTTTATAGCCCTTATGAAGAATATTGATGCGAATATCTCAAGGGGAAGCCAAAGGAAGGTTGTGAGAAGAACGGTTTTATTAAACTCCCAGTTGAGAACGCCGAGGGGAAAAAGGAGTAGAGCCCCGAGGGGAAACCTCACCCAGAGGATAAAGTTCTCGTCGTATCCCTCATCAAGGAGCCTTTTATTAAATATATCGTTCGTAGCCCAGAAGAATGCGGAAAGGAGGGCAAAGGATACACCAAGAAGGTGGTTATACATTTAGGAAAGGGGTATCTTCTCGTAGTGTTTAAACTTCTGTTCCCAGAGGTAGGAAACCCTTAGTATAGTCGTCTCGTCCCAGGGTCTTCCTATGAGCTGTCCCCCTACGGGGAGGTTGTTCTTCCACGCTATTGGCATAGATAGGGCCGGAAGGCCTGCGAGGTTTACGGGCACGGTGAGTATATCGGATAGATACATCTCTATTGGGTTTTTGGTTCTTTCCCCGAACTTGAAGGGAAGCGTCGGTGTAGTCGGTGAGGCTATTACATCAACTTTCTCAAAGGCCTTCATGAAGTCCTCGTATATAAGCCTTCTGACTTTCTGGGCTTTCAGGTAATATGCATCATAATAACCTGCGGAAAGGGCAAAAGTCCCGAGCATTATCCTTCTCTTCACTTCGGGCCCGAATCCCTCATCCCTCGTTTTTGAGTACATCTCAATTATGTCCCCGTATTCCTTAGCCCTGTGGCCGTATCTTACTCCATCATACCTCGCGAGGTTTGAGGAGGCCTCGGAGGGTGCAACTATGTAGTAGGCGGGTATAGCATACTTTACGTGGGGCAGGGAGACCTCAAGGATTTCAAAACCTTCCTTTTCAAGCTCCTTTATAAAGTCTTCAAAGGCTTCCTTTACCTCCCTTTGAAGTTCAAACTCAAAGAACTCCTTTGGTATTCCTACCTTGAGTTTTTTTACTTCCTTCTTTACCTCCTCGCTCCACCTGGGGACGGGTTTCCTTGCGGAGGTGCTGTCCATCTCATCCCATCCGCTTATCACCTCAAGGGTGATAGCAACGTCTTCAGTTCTCCTGCCGAAAACGCCTATCTGGTCAAGGGAGCTTGCAAAGGCAACGAGCCCGTATCTTGATACTCTTCCGTAGGTGGGTTTAATACCTATAACACCGCAGAAACTTGCGGGCTGTCTTATTGAGCCCCCCGTATCCGAACCGAGGGAAACGGGTGCGGATAGAACGGAAACCGCAACCGCGGAACCCCCCGAAGAACCACCGGGAACTCTCTCCGTATCCCACGGGTTTCTCGTGGGGAAGAAGGCAGAATACTCGGTTGAGGAGCCCATGGCAAACTCGTCAAGGTTAGTCTTTCCCACTATGAGGGCTCCAGCCTCCTTTAATCTCTTTATAACGGTTGCATCGTAAGGGGCTACAAAGTTCTCAAGAATCTTTGAAGCACAGGTGGTTCTTTCTCCCTCAACGAGAATGTTGTCCTTTACCGCAACCGGAATTCCGTAAAGGGGTTTTTCCTTACCTTTGAGGCTTACCGCCTCTCTTAAGGCTTTTTCGTAAAGGGGTGTTATGTATGCCCTTACCTTATCCTCGGTCTGATTGAATCTATCGTAAAAGCTCTCAATAACCTCTTTAGGGGATACCTCTCCCTTTTTCAGGAGCTCCCTCAGTTCAGTCAGGGATTTCTTCCAGAGCATAGGGAGTATTCTATCATGCCTCCCCTATGTCTTCCCTTTCCACCTGTATGTTCTCGGGATTATACATATCAATGCCGTAAGAGGGCATGTACGTTCCGCTTTCCTTCTCTACTTCTTCAGCGCACTTCGCGCAGTATCTGGTCCAGGGTATCGCACAGAGTCTGGGTTCGGGTATCTCCTCCCCGCACCTCTCGCATATCCCGTAAACGCCCTTTTCTATCTTCTCAAGGGCGTAGTCTATCTCTTTGAGGGTTGCCATCTCAACCTGTGAGAGGTTATCAAGAAGCTCTTCCGTGTAGGTTATCTGGCCTATGTCTTCCCAGTCTCTTGGCTCCCTTGACTCCTCCCCGAGCCTCTGCTGGGTTTCCTCCTTCTCAAGGTATCTCTCAAGTATCTTTGCCTTTTCCTCTAAGAGTCTCTTTTTGCATTTCTCAAGGAGTTCCTTCTCCATAGCCTCCTCCTATTAATAAGAGAAAAAATATAGCCTGAACCTTTTTTCATTTCAAAACTTTTTTCGTTTTTATGTAAAAGATGTAAAGGTCAAGCTCGCCGAGGGTAAGGCCGAGCTCCCTTGCAAAGCCCTCAAGGGCTTTCTCAGCCTCAAGGTAAACCTTCCGTGTAATGGTTTTTACCTGTCTCAGGAATCCCTTCTCCATAAGGAACCTTGATATATGCCTGTCTATTATGGCAACGTCCTTGAAGCCTATATTCCTGAGGAAGTGGGAGGCCTCCTTGTAGCCGAAACCTTTTATCTTGTATCTTGATTTTGGGTCCGCGAGAAGCTCCCTTATTACCTTCGGGTTTTTCTCTCTCCTTATCAGGGATAAAACCTCTCCGAACTTCTCCCTCGCCTCAACTATTCTCCGGGCCCTCTGCTGGGCATACCTGTGCCCGAAGGAGGAAAGAATTTGAGTAAGCTCCTCCTCCGATTTATTCATAAATCCCTCGTCTCCAAGGCTCGCCTGTATCTTTATACCGAGGGTTGCTGAGGAATTTGCGGTAAGTATGCAGAAGCAGAGCTCCGAGAATATCCCTGCATCGTAGTCTATGTCCAGAAAGGGACGGAAATCAAAGTGGGTTTTTCCTTCTCTCCCAAGCCTCTCAAACTCATTCATTCTCTGCTTTACGTATCTCTCCACTTGGGGGATTACTTTCTTTATCTCCTCAATCGCATTCATAAAGGAAATCTTAAGGCTCTCTCTTTCCAGCGTAAAGCTCGGTGAAGTATTTAATTATCGGTAGCTTTAGCCTCTGAATTGCCTCCTCAAGGGCTTTCCTCCTTGGGAGCTCTCCAAGGGCACCGGAGGGAAGGGAGTAGGGGACGCTCGTTGAGAAACTTTCGCTCCCTATCCTTATGCTTAGGCTAAAAAGGTATGTTGATACCCTTTGCTTCGGAGAAATTGCAACACTCCTTTCGGAAAAGGAAGCGCTCACAGACAGGTTAAGGGATTTTTCGGAGCAACTAAGCTCAAATCCCGACTCAAGGGCAAATCTCTCAACGTATTGGGCTATTCTTTTGTTTACATAAGAGTCCTCTGTGTCAATATTAAAATCAAGACAGAGCTCCTTTGCAAAAAGAAAGGAGAGCAGGAAGAAAACTAAGAGCATCCGAACTTCTCCCTCAGTTTTTTTATAACGAAGGGGTGGGTAAGTTCCTCAAGTTTCCCGCAGTAAGAGGCTATATCCCTTACAATCGTTGAGCTTATGTGTATATACTCCTGAGAGGGCATCATGAATATGGTTTCAACACCCGCAAGCCTGTAATTGGTAAGGGCTATCTGGAGTTCATACTCAAAGTCGGTAAAGAGTCTCACTCCCCTCACGATTACGTTTACCCCTTCTCTTTTGAGGAAATCAACAAGGAGACAGTCAAAGCTCTTAACTTTTACGTTTGGAATATCCTCAACCATCTTTTGGAACATCTCAACCCTTTCCTCTATGTCAAAGAGGAGATACTTCCTCGGCTTCTTAGCTATTGCGACTATAACCTCGTCAAAAATCTTTACACTCCTCTTTACTATGTCGAGATGCCCGAAGTGGGGAGGGTCAAAGGTTCCGGGATAAACTACTCTTTTACCCATATTGATAATACTGTATCACCGTATCTCCTCTCTTCGGGTGCGTTAAAGCTCTTTCTCTTGTCGTGCTCAAGTATGAAAACGCCACCCTCCTCAAGCCTTGAGAGGGCAAGCCTTATCAGCTCATCATACTTGTCGTAAGCGTAGGGAGGGTCCGCAAATATCACGTGAAATTTTTCCTTCGTCCTTCTCAGGAAACTGAGGGCATCTCCGACGACAACTTTACCTTTTTTCGTTTTCTTTTTTATCTCTTCCGCAAGCTTTCTGTTCTTCTCAACGAAGACAACATCTGCCCCTCTCCTTTCCGCTTCCAGACCTATCTGTCCCGTTCCCGCAAATAGGTCAAGAAACCTGAGCCCCGATATATCCCCCAGTATATTAAATATCGCATTCTTAACAATGGACTGGGTAGGTCTCAAGTAAATTAATCTTTTTTTTTCACAGTTCTTGTATTATACTGTTATTTTGCCTAAGGAGGCAATTATGCGACATGTAGCTTTTGCAAAGCTCTTTAAAAACTTCTCAAGGGAGGATATGAAATGGCAAAGACCCTCGGACTGCATATCCTAGCGGACCTTTACGGAGTTGAAGCGGATAAGATTGACAGAGTTGAAGATATCAGAGAAGTTCTGGAGGGAGCTGTCAAGTACGCAAACCTAACAAAAATCTCCTCCCATTACTACCAGTTCCAGCCCCACGGAGCCACGGGAGTTATCCTCCTTGCGGAATCCCACATCTCAATTCACACCTGGCCCGAACACGGCATAGCAACCGTTGACGTTTACACCTGCGGAGACCCCTCAAAGGCCTACAGGGCTATGGACTACATAATCTCCAAGCTACAGCCTTCAAGGGTTGACAAACAGGTCCACGACAGAGGAATACTCCAAGAGGAAAAGGATTCAGAAAAGCTCCGAAGTATCCTCCTTCAGGTCTAAAATTCTTCTTTATGAAAGTTCTTCTCGTTTTTTACAAAGAACTTGAAAAGCAAAAGGATAGTATTTTCAAACTAACCGAAGAAAACTACAGGCTCATAAGGAAGAAACTCGGTATAGATAACTTATACGCAGTGATAACCGAGGGTTTTCTTGATGCCTTTAAACTTTTTCCCGAGTTCTGTTTTATAAACAATACACAGGGAACGCTAAACTTTGGCGTTTACAAGGGAATGAGGAAGTTAAAAGGAGAAGATATACTCGTAATAGATGCGGGAAAAAAGCTCGTTGAAGATAAACTCGTAAAAATTCCATTAACGGGCATAGCCTCAATGCTTACCCAGAAAGGAAAGTGGGCGGGGGTTGCATACATTCCCAAAAGGGAGATTTACTACTTTCTAAGAAGTCTTGAGAAAACCTTTGACAGGTGTATAACGGACGCTTTCAAGGTTTTAAAAAGTTCTTATGGGATTGATTACCTAATAAGTGATATAGATAAAGGAGATGGTTGATTCAGACATTCTTTTAATAGCCTTTGTGGATGCAATTGAGGGAGTTAAGAACCTCATAGGTGAAAGGGGCGCGGGAGCCGTTTTAAGGGAAGCGGGAAGACACAGCGGTCCCAAACTCTTAGAAAGCCTCATAGGAAAGCTCCCGGAAGTCGTTGATAAGAACACCGCTCTTGTGAGAACAGCCTCAATAATGAAGGAGCTCGGATTTGCGGATGAAATTAAAGCGGAGGACAGGAGGTTGATAATAAAAAACGACGTTTTCACGGAAGCGGTAAGGGAGGATGTAAAAGAAAACTCCCCCGTTGTTCACTTCCTTGCGGGACTAATAGAGGGGTTTGTCCAGTTCATGAGCGAAGAGAAAGCGGTTGTAAAGCCTGTAAAGGCTGAAAAAGGTTATATAGAGTTTCAGGTTTCCTAGTCACTCGTAAAGCTCAAGAAGGGCTATGCTCTCTATGTGAAAGGTTTGAGGAAAATTGTCTATAAGCTTTAGAGATGTAAGCTTATACCCCCCCCTTGAAAGCATCTTAACGTCCCTCGCAAAGGTTGTAGGATTGCACGAAACGTAAATTATCCTCTCGGGTTTGTTCTTAATGAGGAGGTCTATTTCCTCTTTAAATAGTCCGCTTCTTGGAGGGTCAACGAGTATGAGGTCAAATATCTCCCCAGCTCTCCTCTTGAGATACTTGTATGCGGTTGACTCGGTAAATACGACGTTATCCCTTCCGTTTAATCTCGCGTTATACTCCGCGTCTTTTACCGCTGATGGGTTTGCATCCGCTCCCTCAACGAAGTTTCCCTTTTCGGAAAGAGGTATTGTGAAAAATCCAACGCCCGCGTGTAGGTCAGCCGCCTTTTTAAACTCATCGCTCAACTCAAGAACCGCTTTTATAAAATCCTCCCATAGGGTATAATTAACCTGAAAGAAGCTGTCGTTACTCACCCTGTATTTCCACTTCCCCACGTCCATAAATATGTGTTCTCTCCCCACTTTATACCTCTTGACGAGCGTATTTCCAACCCTTCCGTAATTCCCTATCCCCACAACCCAAGGAGGAAAGACATCCTCAAGCAGGTTTTCAATAAGGGATTCCTCCGTGTGGGTTATCGTTATAAACTTTAGCGTTGCCTCATCCCGTGAGGGGGAGTAATTTACGTGAATCTCTTGAACATCTCTTATAACTTTCAGGCTTTCCCTGATATGGGGTATGAGGGAGTTTATCTTCTCGTGGGCAAGGAGGCATTCCTTTATATCAACAACTTCCTTTTTATCCCACCTGTAGAAACCTACCTTTCCTTCCTGAACCTTGAACTGAACTCTAACTCTGTAGTTAAACTCCTTCTTTGATGGTATCTCCCCTTTATAGGGAATTTCCTTTTGTTTTCCTATCCTCTCCAAGCTCTCAAGGAGTATGTTCTTCTTAGAGTTTAGCTGCTCCTCATAAGTTATATGCTGGAGCTGACATCCCCCGCAAATTCCGTAATAGGGACAGGGAGCCTCTCTCCTCGAAGGTGAGGACAGGACTATTTTCTTTACAATAGCTTCAGAGTAATCCCTTTTTTCCTTTATTATCTCTGCATCTACCAGCTCCTTAGGTGCAGCAAATCTTACAAAAACCGTTTTTCCATCTATCCTTGATAGGCCGTATCCTCCGTATACGAGCTTCTCTACGCTAAGCCTCAGAAGATTTTTCACCTTCTCCTTCATTTTCCTTCTTCCTGAGCTCCTCAAGCTTCTCAAAATCCTTGAGGGATAATACGTCTATATGCCATCCAGTTAGTTTTGAGGCGAGCTTTACGTTTATTCCTTTTTTCCCTATTGCGAGGGAAAGTTCTTCCTCGGGAACCGCTACCTCCGCTCTCTTTTCATAAGGAAAGAGTCTAATCTTCTGGGGATGTGCGGGTGCTAAAGCCCTCCTGATAAGTTCTGCTATATCGTCGCTCCACCTTATAACGTCTATCTTCTCACCCCCGAGCTCCTCCGATATCTTCTGTATTCTCGTTCCCTTAAGGCCCACAACTATCCCAACGGGGTCCATCTTCATTTCCTTTGCATCCACCGCAACTTTTGCCCTTTCACCCGGTATCCTTGCAACCGCCTTAACCTCTATCAGTCCTTCTCTGATTTCGGGAACTTCCTGTTCCAGAAGTTTCTTTAGGAAGTTCGGATGAGTTCTTGAAAGGATTAATAGGGGCTCTCCCCTTACTTTCTTAACTTCCAGCAATAAAGCTTTTACTCTATCTCCGGGCTTGTAGCTCTCCCCTGGTAATTGCTCCCTCTTCGGTAATATCGCATCTATTTTACCAAGGTCAACGATTACATCCCCGTTTTCAAGAACTTTCCTGACAATTCCGTAAACGATTTCCCCCTCAAGCTCCTTAAACTCAAGAAATCCCCTCTCCTGCTCCGCCTTTTCAAGCTCCCTTAAGAACTCCTCCTTTGCGGCAAAGGCGGCAATTCTGTTTACATCTTCGGGGGATATATCCAGGGGAAACTTAAGTTTTTTGTTTCCCTTTCTCTTTACCGTGTAAACCTTGATTCCCTCATCTGTGAACTCAACTTCTATATTGTCCCTTATCTTTTTATCCCTCTTTATAGCTATTGCTATGGCATTTTTAAGTGCCTTTTCAACAACCTTTTCGGGTAGGTCGTGCTCTTCCGCAACCTGTTCTATCAGTTTCTGAAGGGCTCCCTTTACCATCCTTCTATCTCCAGTCTTCCCTTAGCTATTGCAGAAAAGGGAATGTGAAGTATATCACCCTTTTCCTTTTCGCGAATATCTATTATACCGTTCCTCACGTCCTCTATAGTTCCTACCACTTCCCGCTTTCCTCCTATTGGCTCCTTAAGGATAAGTTTAACAAGTCTTCCTTTGAAGAAATCGTAGTGTTCTATCTTCGTGAGAGGTCTCGTAAGCCCGGGAGAGCTTATCTCAAGAAGGTAAGAAAAGGGAATGAGGTCCTCAACGTCAAGTAAGGCACTTACCCTTTTGCTAATTTCCTCGCAATCTTTAATGGTTATACCTCCTTCCTTATCCGCTATTATCCTTAGAACCCATCCCCTTCCTTCGGGCTTGAACTCCACATCAAACAGCTTAAATCCCATACCTTTTATAACGGGTTCAACAAGCTCCTTAACCTTCCTCTCTATTTCTTCTCTGTCTATTTCCATACTTAATATTTTGTATTTAATAGAATAATAATAGGAGGGGGAAAATCCCGTGGATAAATTCGCAACCCCTTGATTTTCAAGGCTTTCCGAAAATTTTATCCACATTTCACCCACATTTTCTTCATAAGTAGTTCATACTTCGTTATTTTTGAGCTGTTAAATTGTCCAGTTCTATAAAATACTTATGAACTTATCCACATTTATCCACATTCTCTTCGTAAGTTATTTATAGAGCCTGTTTTTCTCTTGATAGGATTGTCCAGTTCTATGAATAACGTATGAGTTTTCCACATACTCCTCTCACTTATCCACATGTTGTATTAAAAATTACGTTTTATGAATAGCTTATGTAAAATCCGAGTGATTTCATAAAGCCTTTGAAAATCAATAGGTATCCCCTTTGTGTGGAATAAATTATGTGGATAATGTGGATGAATTGTGGATAAATTGTGGAAAAAATGTGGATAGAAGGTATTTAAAGTCCTTGATTTTCAGTGAGCTCTCAGGGACTAAAAGGTATATATTTAATCTTTCGGTATGGAGAAGTTTGTTGACAGGGTAAAGATTTACGTAAGGGCGGGAAAAGGAGGAGACGGAGCGGTAGCCTTCTTAAGGGAGAAGTATAGACCAAAAGGCGGACCTGCGGGAGGAGATGGAGGAAAGGGCGGGGACGTTATTCTCGTTGCGACCTCATCAAAGCACACTCTTCTTGATTTTAAGTATAAAAAGCACTTTGTAGCCCAGAACGGACAGCCCGGAAAGGGAAAGAATATGCACGGGAAGAACGGGGAGGACCTGATAATCTACGTTCCCGTTGGAACGGTTGTGAAGGACGCAAATACGGGGAAGGTTATATGTGACCTCGTAAGGGAGGGTCAGAGGTGTGTCGTTGCCAAGGGGGGAAAGGGAGGAAGGGGAAACGCGAGGTTCGCTACTCCCACTAACCAGGCACCGACCTATGCTGAAAAGGGAGAGCCGGGAGAGGAGAAGTGGATTATCCTTGAGCTTAAGCTTATAGCGGATGTTGGTCTTGTGGGATTCCCGAATGCGGGAAAGTCAACACTTCTTTCCAAGCTCACGAGGGCAAACCCGAAGATAGCGGACTACCCCTTTACAACTCTCACGCCAAATCTCGGCGTTATGGAGCTTGATTGGGAAAGGAGGCTCGTTATAGCGGATATACCCGGGCTTATAGAGGATGCCCACAAGGGTGCCGGGCTCGGTCACGAGTTCCTTAGACACATAGAAAGAACGAAGCTCTTGGCCCACGTTATAGACGTATCCGACTTCAGGGAAAGAGAGCCCCTTGAAGCCTTTGAGGCTATAAACAGGGAGCTGTATCTATACAGCCCCGAGCTTGCGAAGAAGCCCCAGATAGTCGTAGCGAATAAGATTGACGCCCTCAGCGATAAGGAACTTCTTAAGGAACTTAAGAAAGCTTTTGAGGAAAGGGGATACGAGTTTTATGCGGTTTCCGCTCTCACGGGAGAGGGACTCAGCGAACTAAAAGAAGCCCTGTGGAGAAAGTATGAGGAGATTAGTAAAGGGCAAGCTCTTTCAAAAGTTTAAGCTTGTGCTTCCTTCCCGTTGATGGTTCTATCCTCTTTTTTCCCAGCTCAAGCCCCACAGCATAACCTTTACTCATGTATTCGTTTATAAGGTATGCTAGCCTTGATAACTTCTCTTCTTTACTTCCCTTAACGGAGTCAAGACTGAGGATAACGGATTTCTGTTCCTCTCCTTCGGTTACCTTGACTTTTAGCTCATCATACTTTGCTGAAATCTTCCAGTGTATTAACTTTACGGGTTCGTTTATGTAATCCTTAATTTCCTTTATATCCTCGCCTCCCTGACCTTTTTCCTCTAAGCTTTCCCTTCCCCTCGCATCTTTCAAGATAACATCTTTCACATTTGTTTTTAAAGGCTTTGGGAATACAACGAGGTTTATATCAATTTCCGTTTCGTAGCTTCTCGTAAACATTCCGAGGGGAAAGTCTGAGCTCACCTCAAGTTTAAGCTTATCGTAATAACCTCTCTTAGGAAAGAGAAACTCTGTTTCTTTGAACTTAAAATCCTTCTCAACAATCGTGAATAAAACTTCCGAAAAGCCGTTCCTTACCTTTATTAAGAAAGAGGGGAAAATTCCTTCCTTCTTAACACCTATGCTCCCCACAGTGGGTATGCCCGCATACACTTCATCGGGGAGCTTCACCGTTATCTTTAAACCTCTCAGGTTGTAAATGGAGATTAAGCCCGCAACGAGCATGCCCGAAAGCATATAGGAAACGATAAGGTATAGGAGATTATTTCCCGTATTTACCGCGGCAACGCCCATAATGATGGTTATCGCTATAAAGAGTTTTCCCGTTTTATTTACCTTGACTTTCATGCCTGTATTTCTTAAGAAGGCTGTCTCCGAGTATGTTAAAGCCCACTATCGTTAAAAATATCGCCATTCCCGGAGATGCAAGCCAGGGATAAGAAGAGAGAATATTAACGTTCCTGACGTCCGAGAGCATATTTCCCCAGCTGGGAACGGGTTCCTGTATGCCGAGACCGAGAAGGGAGAGGGAGGCTTCCCCGAGAATGAAAGCGGGTATTGACATCGTTGCGGAAACGATAAGGTAAAAGTAAGTGTTGGGAAGGATGTGTTTGAAGAGTATCCTTAAAGTTGAGGCTCCGTAGGTTTTTGCCGCAAGAACGAACTCCTTCTCCCTTATGGAGAGGACCATTCCCCTAACAACACGTGCAAGCCCCGCCCAACCAAGGAACGAGAGTATGAAAACTATTATTAAGAATACCTCCCCGCTTGATAGTTCCAGGGGGAAGACAGCTCTCAGGGATAAAAGAAGGTAAAAAGCGGGAATGGACATGAGGACTTCCGCCAATCTCATTATCAACGTATCCGTTAAGCCCCCGAAGTATCCCGATACTCCACCTATAAGGGCACCAACAAGGAACGTGGTTATAGTTCCTATGAGTGCAACGCCGAGGGAGTATCTTCCCCCGTAAAGAAGTCGTGAAAAGACGTCCCTTCCCAGCTTGTCGGTCCCGAGGAGGTAAATATTACAGGGCTTTTCAACGCTTATAAACTTAAATCCGTATTCCGTTTTTGTGAAAAACTTAAGCCTGCACGAAATATTTTTATTCTCCCTGTAAACCTTAAATAGGGGGTCCACAAGCTCATACTTATTCACGTAAGGAAACGTAAGTTTTCCGTCTTTGAGTATGTGTATCCTCGTTGGGGGGTGGAAGGGAGCAAGCCTGTTCTGTAGGTCGTAGGGATAGGGGGCAAAGAAGTCCGCAAATATAATGAGAAATACGATTATCCCTATAAGGGAGAGAGAGAACTTAATGCTGAACATTGGGTCTATAGAATTTTACCTTAAAAACTCCTTCCGAGCTTTTCGTATACTTCCTTTAAGGGGAGTTTGTAGTATATAGGTCTGCCGTGGGGACATACGTGGGGGTTTTCAAGCTTTTTCCATTCCTTTATGAGTTCTTTTATCTTTTCGTTTGTTAATTTTTCCCCCGCTTTTACGGAAATTCTGCAGGCAAGTTCTTCGTTTCCATTTTTCTCGTAGTTTATTCTCTCATCAAGAAGGTGCTGGTCTATGAAGTATAAAAAGTTCCCGTCGCTTACGAGAATAAAGGTTTCGTTTAGTTGACCTATAACCTCGTATGTCGGTTTATAACTTTCGGTTTTCTGATTAAGTGTAGGTATCTCAAGGATTGTGTGTTTTCTGGAAGAGAGTTCCCTTATGAGTTCGTAAATCTTTCGCTCTTTTAAAAACTTTACCTCTTTCTTTTTGGGGTGAACGTTAAAGTCAACGAGAAAGGGGGGAATATCAATGAACAGCACGACTATCGTTTTATAACCGAAGGTTTTCTTTAGGTATTCTTTTAAGTTTTTGTTGTAAACTGGTCTTGAGTTTACGAAGAGGTAATACTTTCCCCTTTTCTGGTTTCTTGATATGAAGGCTCTTACCTTTATTCCTTCCCTTTCCGAGCTTTCTTCTTCAAAAATTGACTCAAAGATTTCCTCAATTCTCCCTTTTAGGTCCTTCTTCTTCAGGTTAAGGGTTTCCTTTCCTTCGGAAAAGAGGTGAAAGTCAACCTGGGGGTTTGTTATGGCATACTCCTTTACGAGCTCCGTTATCTTTCTCCTTTCGGTGTCTTCCTTTCTTAAAAATTTCTTCCTTGCGGGGAGGTTAAAAAAGAGGTCGTAAACCTCAACTTCCGTCCCAACTTCCATTCCTACTCTTCTGACGCTTTTTAGCGTTCCCCCCTCAACTTCTATCTCCCTTCCTTCCTTTTCCTGGTAAAACCTTGACCTTAGCCTGAACTTGCTTACGCTTGAGATGGAATACAGGGCTTCCCCCCTGAATCCGTAGGTTTCCACATTGAGGAGGTCCGTTTCCTTCTCTATCTTGCTCGTAGCTCCCGATAAAACGACCTTTTCTATATCCTCGGGATGAATGCCTATCCCGTTATCCTTAACTCTGATAAGTCTTTTCCCCCCTTTTACGACCTCAATCTCAATCCTCGTTGCCTTAGCGTCAAGGGAGTTCTCTATAAGCTCTTTTACAACGTCAACGGGAGCGTCTATAACCTCTCCCGCTGCAATCTTTCTCCTTACCTCTGGGGGCAGAATTTTGACAAACATAAGGTATTAAATTAGGAAGGAAAAAGAGAAAAGTTCAGCCCTTGAGAACCTTAAGAATTTCCTCAAGCTTTTTGAGGTCGTTCTCAAGCTCTTCCTTTATCTGTTTTTCCTTCTCAACGACCTCAAGGGGTGCTTTCTTGAGGAAGTTCTCGTTTGAGAGTTTTTTATTCACTCTCTCAAGCTCCTTCAGGAGCTTTTCTTTCTTCTTCTCATAAGAAGATATTAGCTCCTCAAGGTTTACATGTCCCTCTATGTGGAGGTATATCTCCGTGTCCTTTGAGAAGGTTGCGACAGTCTTTTCGGGTCTTTCTCTCACTTCCTCAAAGCTCTCAAGCCTTGCGAGGTTGAGTATGTGGTTCTTGAACTCCTCTATTACCTCTTTTGAGAACTCGCTTTCCGTCTTGAAGGATGCCTTTACCTTGGCGGAGGGCTTTATCTGGAGTGCGGAACGGAGGGACCTTACCGCTGTTATTATCTCTTTGAGCCGTTCAATTTTCTTTTTATCCTCTTCGTATATCTCCTCTTCGTTCTTTTCGGGAAACTCTTGAAGGGAGATGCTTTCCCCTTCCGCATTCGGGAGTTTGTGCCATATCTCTTCTGTGATGTAAGGCATGAAGGGGTGGAGTATCCTGAGGGCTTTCTCAAGAACGTAAAGGAGTGTGTAAATGGCTGTTGTCCTTTCGTTCTCTATTCTTGCCTTTTCCTCTTCGTTGTCTTCAGGAGCTTTTTTGTAAACTCTTTCCTTGGTGAACTCTATATACCAGTCGCAGTAATCGCTCCAGAGGAACTCGTAAATGGCGTGAGCCCCGCGGGAGTAGTTGTATTCGGATAGGGCTTCGTTTACTTCCTGAGCGGTTTCGTTCAGTTTCGTTATTATCCACTTGTCCTCAGGCTTTAGGGGAGCCATGTAGGGGATTCTCGCTATTATGTCTTCGGGGGTGTTCATAAGAACGTATCTTGATGCGTTCCATATCTTATTTGCGAAGTGTTTGTATCCCTCAAACTTCTCTTCCGCGAGTTTTATATCCCTTCCCTGAACGGTGAGTATGGCGAGGGTGAACCTTAGTGCGTCCGCTCCGTATTTCTCTATAATATCAAGGGGGTCTATAACGTTGCCTATCGTTTTTGACATCTTTCTTCCGTATTTGTCCCTTACGAGTGCGTGAACGTAAACGTCGTAAAAGGGAATATCCCCCGCAAGGTGGGTTCCCATCATAATCATTCTCGCAACCCAGAAGAATATGATGTCAAATCCCGTAACGAGAAGGTCCGTGGGATATAGGTTCTTTAGGTCTTCAGTTTGTTCGGGCCACCCGAAAACGCCGAAGGGCCAGAGTGCGGAAGAGAACCACGTATCAAGAACATCCTTCTCCTGTTCAAGGTTCTCCGAATGACACTTTTTACACCTCAGAACCATTTTCCATTTCTTCTTCCTGGAATCATACCTGTATAGGTTTCTCGTTGATACGCCGGGGGTTAACATTGCCATGGGGTTTGCGTCTTGGGTGAAGAAGAGTCTGAGGGAGTCCGCTGTTATGTCTGTATTGTAATACCTGTGGAAAACGAACTTCTTGTAAAAGTCAAGCACAGTCATCTCGGGATGGACGAAGTGAGGGGATTTTAATACCTTCTCAACCTCCTCGGGTGTGAACTCCTGCTCTATCTTTCCGTCCGCTATGAGGTTGAATATTATCTTGTCGTATGCCCTGTCCAAGTCGTCGTCCGTAAATACGTTTACGTTCCCACAATCCTTACAATACCATACGGGTATCCTGTGTCCCCACCATATCTGCCTTGATATACACCAGTCTTTAAGGTTATACATCCAGTCAAGGTAAAACTTCTTCCAGTGTTCGGGTATGAACCTTATTCTCTTTTCCCTTTCTTCTACCTTCTTTATCCTTTCTACTTTTACGCTCATGGATTTCTGGGAAACTTCAAGGTCCGCCTCACCTTTCCCGAGGTTTCTTATTAACTTGGGTTTTCCGTTCAGGGAATACATATCAAGCTTTTCGCCGTCGTAAACAAAGAGATACCTTCCGGGCTCAATCAACTGCTCGTTCCCGAATACGACGACCTTGGGAACTCCCTCGTAGGCAACGAAGAACTCGTAATTCTTAAGCTCCTTTGCAAGCTCCTTTGCCCTTTCAAGGGATTCCTCGTCGGTGTAGTAAATGTATGCGAGTTCCCCTTCCCTCTTTCCTGCGAGGAACTTTGCGGTCTTGTCAAGGACAACAACAACAGTGTGTCTTCCTCCTTCCTTTACGGGTATGACAACGCTGAGCTCTTCCGCTTTAACGAGCTGAACATAAAGCTCCTTCTCTTCCCTCTCCTTTACTCCTTCCTCTACAACCTTTATAGCGGTCTCCTTTATTCTTGGGTCAGAAACCTTCACAAACCACTGAACCGAAACGAGAGGCTCTATCACGGTTTTACACCTGTAGCAGTGTCCTACTGAGTGGACAATCTCCTCAACCTTTTCCAGGTATCCTTCCTTTTCAAGCCTTTCAACTATCTTCTTTCTTGCCTCATACCTGTCAAGTCCCTTAAACTCTCCCGCATTTTCAGTCATCCTCGCCCTTTCGTCTATGACCTTAACGAAGGGGAGGTTGTGAGTTTTCCCTATTTCAAAGTCAAGGGGGTCGTGTGCGGGGGTAATCTTAACCGCTCCCGTTCCGAAATCCTTCTTAACTCTTTCGTCCGCTATTATCGGTATGAGATTGCTGATAGGATTTCCCTTTAAATCCTTCCTTTCCCAGTTAACGAGGGGAAGTTTAGCCTTTTTACCTATTAGATGTTTATACCTCTCGTCCTTCGGATTTACCGCAACCGCTGTGTCCCCGAGCATTGTTTCGGGTCTCGTTGTAGCAACGGTTATAAACTCTCCCGTCTCTTTTCCTTCCTCGTCAACAACGGGATACTTTATATACCAGAGGTTTCCCTTTTCCTCTTCATACTCAACCTCAAGGTCAGATAACGCGGTTAAATCCTTCGGACACCAGTTTACTATATACTCCGCCCTGTATATTAATCCCTCTTCGTAAAGGGTTCTGAAAGCCTTCCTTACAGCCCTTGAGAATCCCTCGTCTAAGGTAAACCTCTCCCTCTTCCAGTCAACGGATACGCCGAGTTTTGTGAGCTGAGTCCTTATTGCGTTCCTCGATTTGGGAACCCACTCCCATACCTTCTTTAGAAACTCCTCCCTCCCGAGCTCAAGCCTGCTCTTTCCTTCCTTTGCAAGCTGTTTTTCCACGACGTACTGAGTTGCTATACCCGCGTGGTCAAACCCAGGAACCCATACGCACTGCCTTCCCTTCATCCTCTGCCATCTGACTATAACATCCTGAAGGGTTGCATTAAGCGCGTGTCCCATGTGGAGAGAGCCCGTAACGTTCGGGGGAGGTATCACAACGGAAAACTTTCTCTTTGCTTCAGGTTTTTCAACGTGGTAGAGAGCCCTCTCTATCCAGTATTTGCTCCACTTCTCCTCTATCTCCTTCGGATTGTACTCCTTGAGTTCTTCCATAGTAAAAGAATTTTATTTTAAAGCCTAAATAGAGAAAGTATAAAACTCCTCACAAAATCCACCCATCCCCTTTTATACAGGTTCTCGTAATTTTCCTTTCCCTTCAGAAGTTCCATATACTTCTCAAGGGATTTTCCCGCTCCCATGCGGTAGGCTACTTTCTGAAATCTGTATGCGAGCTTTGCTATCTTTCCAGCGTATATAAACTCCGAGAGTAAATCCTGAACCTCCTTTCTGTATTTTTCTACAGGATTTTCGGGATTTTCTAATATAGCCTTTCCCGCTTTTAGACCGCTGAGGTATGCGTAATAAATGCCCTCTCCGAGAAGGGGATCAACGAAGTTTCCAGCATCTCCCAGAAGTAAAACCCTGCCCCTCCCGAGATGTAAATCCTTTTCACTTTCCGTGAAGGGAATAAACCATCCTTTCAGTTTATAAACCTTCTTGAGTCTTACATTCCTCTGTTTTTTCAGGTATTCCTCAAGAACTTTGTTGAGATTTTCCTTTTCCGTTGAGGCAACCCCTATATTCAGCAAATCGCCCTTCGGGAAAATCCACAGATATCCCCTCTTAACGAGACCAATCTCTATTATTACCGATTCCTTATCCATATCCCCTTCCGCTAACAGCTCAACGGAGCGGTAAAACTTCTCCTTTTTATAACCGAGAAGCTTTGAAATCCTGCTGTAAAAACCATCCGCACCCAGAAGAAAATCTGCCTCAACCTTCCCCTTTGATGTATAAACAATTATCTTTCCCTTTTCTTCCATAAATCCGGAAAATTCAACCTCTTCCCAAAGTTCCGCTCCCGAAGATAAAGCCTTTTGAGTGAGGTAATGGTCAAATTCCGCCCTGTCTATTATGTAGGCAACCTCTTTTTTCTCTTTAACCGTTGATTTCTCTCCTCTAAATCCCAAAACACCCCTGTTTATTACGTTCAAAACTTTTGTTTTAAAGTCAGAAGGAAGGTATTTGGAAAACCTTGAGGATAGAGCTCCTCCGCATAGCTTGAACCTCGGGAGTTTCTTCTTCTCAATGATTAAAACTTTCAATCCTTTTTCCGCGAGGTATTTCCCGCAGGAAGACCCTGCGGGTCCGCTTCCTACGATTACCGCATCATACTTGCTCATTCCAGAGCTTTTCCATAATCTTTATTTCTTTATCCTCTTCAAACTCAAGTTTAGGAATAACCTTTATCTTGAGCTTCCTTATTCTTTCTGTTATATCCCTCTTGTTTTCTTCAAGGAAGTTTTTAACCTTTTCCAAGTTTTCCTCGGGAAGAACGGTAAAAAAAACCCTTGCCCTGCTTCCATCCTTCGTGAGCTCAACTCTTGTTATGCTTACCACTCCAATATCGGGAGGTGCGTTTTCAACAACGTATTTGGCAACGAGCTCCTTTATCTGTTCACTCAGCCTTTCCCTCTTCTTGCTCATTTTCTATACTCTCCAGAATATCCTCGTATTGCTTATACTCCTCACTTTTAAGAATATCCGTTATAAACTCGTCAATCTCCTTTTTCTCAAGAATAGCCCCTGCAAGAAGTCTTCCCGTATATTTGTTATCCTTTATCTCCCAAAACATAAAGAACTCGGGGAACTTCTGTTTAATCTTCCTATATGCGTATCCGTATTTACTATCCTTTAAGGGATTCTGTTCTATGAAAAAGTGATTCTTGCTGAGCTCAATTACGTGGAGTATAGCTCCCCTTCTCGTTCTTACCAGCTTGAGTTTAAAATTCCATTCCTTTAAGGTTTCCATATGTTTATTTTAGCTAAATCCGTTTAAATTTATTCTTCTGATGAAGGTAGCGGTAGGAATGAGCGGTGGCGTTGATAGCAGCGTCACCGCACTTCTCTTAAAAGAAGCGGGATACGAGGTGATAGGCGTAACCCTCAGATTTCACACGGTAGAAGCCTGCGAGGTGAACGGAACCCATAACGTATGCTGTTCACCAAAGGACGTTCAGGATGCGTCAAGAGTCGCAAAGAGGCTCGGAATTCCCCATCTGGTCTTCAGCTGGGAGGAAATATTTAAGTCCAAGGTAATAGACTACTTCGTTGAGGAGTATCTTAGGGGAAGAACTCCTAACCCCTGTGCGGTGTGCAACAGAGATGTAAAAACGGGCTTCTTCGCAAGGTATCTTAAGAATGTTGCAGATATAGACAAACTTGCCACGGGACATTACGCAAAGATTGAGAGGGATGAAAAGCTCGGAAATGTAATAAGAAGACCCAAGGACAGAAAAAGGGACCAGACTTACTTCCTCTCCCTTGTAAGGAAGGAGGATTTAGAGCTTTTACTCTTTCCCCTCGGGGATTTTACTAAGGAAGAGGTAAGGAAGATAGCTGAGAAGTATGGGCTTGAAGTTGCAAAGAAGAGGGACTCCCAAGAGGTCTGTTTCCTCATGGGGAGGTCTCCGGGGGAGTACCTTGAGGAAATTGTCGGGAAGAGGGAAGGTTTCATAAAGCACGTTTCGGGGAAAATCCTCGGAAAGCACGAGGGGATATACAGGTTCACGATAGGTCAGAGGAGAGGACTCGGCATATCTTACGGGAGGCCCCTTTACGTAATTGATATTCAGCCGGAAACGAACACGGTAATAGTAGGCGAGGAGAAATACCTTTACAACGATAAACTCCTCGTAAAGGACATAAACCTTCACGTTCCAATGGAAAAGTGGGAGGAGGTTTCCGCTCAGATAAGATACAGACACAATCCCGTTCCTGTAAAAGAGATAACGAAAACAGATAAGGGATATGTTGTGAAGTTTAAAGAAGATGTAAGGGGAATAACACCCGGACAGGTGATAGCTTTCTACAGCGGTGACACTCTCTTAGGGGGAGGTATTATAGAGGAAGCCCTTTAGGGCTTTATAAACCTTAACAACGGGAAGACCCATAACCGTGTAAAAGTTTCCGTGGATTTTCTCAACGATTACAGCTCCAAATCCCTGAACTCCGTAAGCTCCTGCTTTATCAAGGGGTTCACCGCTTCTTACGTAATCCTCTATCTCTTTATCGGTTAGCTCCCTGAACTTAACCCGTGCAACATCGTGAAAGGTAAGCCTTTTTCCCTTTGAAACTATTGAGACTGCGGTAACGACTCCGTGCCACCTTCCCGAAAGCCTTTTAAGTATCCTCTTTGCATCCTCCTCGTCCTTAGGCTTTCCTATGATTTCGTTTCCGAGAAATACGAGCGTGTCCGCACCGATTACGACAGCGTCCTTATACCTCTTCCAGACCGATAGGGCTTTCTCCCTTGACAGCTTCCTAGCTGTAAGTATGGGCTTTCCTTCAATTGGTTTTTCCTCTATCTTTGCAGGAATTACCTCAAATTCTAAGCCAAGAAGGGAGAGAATCTCAATACGGCGGGGAGAGGAAGAGGCGAGAATCAGCCTCATTCTTCTATCTTCTTAAATACGAGCGTTGCGTTCGTTCCTCCGAATCCGAAAGCGTTTGAGAGAGCTACCCTCACGGGATACTCAACCGCCTTGTTAGGAACGTAGTCAAGGTCACACTCGGGGTCTGGATTCTCAAGGTTTATCGTGGGAGGTATTATACCCGTTTCTATGGTTTTTACCGTTGCAACCGCTTCAACCGCTGCCGCGGCCCCCAGCAGGTGTCCTATCATGGACTTGTTTGAGGATATCTTAAGCCTGTATGCGTGCTCCCCGAAGAGCTGTTTTATCGCCATTGTTTCGGTCTTGTCGTTGAGGGGTGTTGAGGTCCCGTGAGCGTTTATGTAATCAACCTCTTCGGGCTTTATTCCTGCATCTTCCAGGGCAAGCCTCATACACTCATAAGCTCCCTCTCCGCACTCGTGGGGTGAGGTTATGTGATAAGCGTCATCGGTTGCCCCGTATCCAACGAGCTCCGCGTATATCTTCGCACCCCTCTTCTTAGCTCTCTCGTATTCCTCAAGGATTAGTATTCCCGCACCCTCTCCCATAACAAAGCCGTCCCTGTCTCTATCAAAGGGTCTTGAAGCCTTTTGTGGCTCGTCGTTCCTCGTCGAGAGGGCTTTCATTGATGCAAATCCCGCAACTCCGAGGGGTGTTATAGCAGCTTCCGTTCCCCCGGCTATCGCGACGTCTATATCCCCTTTCTGTATTAGTCTGAAGGCGTCCCCTATTGCGTGGTTTCCCGTTGCACAGGCGGAGGTAACGCAGTAATTAGGCCCCTTAAATCCCCACCTTATCGCAACGAGTCCCGAGGCCATGTTGGAAATCCCGTAGGGAATGAAGAAGGGGGAAACCCTTCTCGCACCCTTCTCCTTGAGAATTAATGTCTGGTCCTCTATGTCCTTCAGTCCCCCTATTCCCGTTCCTATAATTACCCCTACCCTGTAGGGGTCGTATTCGCTCTCAAGGAGTCCGCTGTCATCAAGGGCTTCCTTTACCGCGGCTATAGCAAACTGAACAAAGCGGGAAGCCTTCCTCGCTTCCTTCTTGTCCATAAACTCTTCTGGGTTAAAATCCTTTACCTCCGCCGCTATCTTAACGGGTATTCCGTAATCGTCCGGGTTAAAGCTCTTTATGTAGTCTATCCCGCTTACACCCTTAACGAGGTTCTCCCAGAACTTCTTAACGCCCGTTCCGAGAGGTGTTACCGCCCCTATACCCGTTATAACGACTCTTCTCTTCATCCTCCTACCTTTTCCTTAAGGTAGTTAATAACATCCCCGACGGTCTGTATCTTTTCCGCATCCTCGTCGGGTATCTCAATGCCGAACTCTTCCTCAAAAGCCATAATAAGCTCAACAACGTCAAGGGAGTCAGCCCCAAGGTCCTCAACGAACTTAGCCTCGGGCGTTATCTTTTCCTTTTCAACTCCAAGCTGCTCAGCAATAATCTCCTTGACCCTCTCTTCCAAGCTCATAACTTACCTCCTTTAAAACATTCCTCCGTTAACATGTATGGTTTCTCCCGTTATATAGCTCGCCAGGTCCGAGCATAAAAATAAAACTACGTTAGCTACTTCCTCGGGACTTCCGAACCTCCCGAGGGGTATCTGCTCCTTATACTTCTTCTTTATATCCTCAGATAAAACCGCCGTCATATCCGTCTCTATAAAGCCGGGAGCTACTGCGTTGACGAGAACGTTCCTCGGTGCGAGTTCTTTAGCAAGGGACTTCGTAAAGCCTATTAGTCCCGCCTTCGTTGAGGCGTAATTGGTCTGACCAGCATTCCCTATAAATCCGACCACAGAGGATATGTTAATAATCCTTCCCCATCTCTGCTTTACCATTTTCTTTATTGCCTGCAGGGTGACGAGAAAGGCACCCGTTAGGTTTGTCCTTATCACCTCCTCCCAGTCCTCAAGGCTCATTCTCATAAAGAGCTTATCCCTCGTTATGCCCGCGTTGTTCACGAGTATATCAACACCGCCGAAGGTCTTATTTATCTCCTCAAAGGCATTTTTAACGCTTTCGGGGCTCCCAACGTCCATTGATAGGCCGAGCGTCTCAACGGAGAACTTATCCTTTATCTCTTTCGCAACTTCTTGAGCTTTGTTTTGGTCCCTTCCCGTTATAATTACGTTGCTACCCGCCGATGCCAGTTTTTCCGCTATGGCCCTTCCTATTCCCCGTGTTGAGCCCGTTACAAGAGAAACCTTACCCTCAAGGCGTATTTCCATTATGGCTTCATAATTATAGCAAAAATTTAACAAGGTTGCTATATTCTTTATAAAAGATGATTTTTCTGTTAATACTCGCTCTCTTCCTCATATCCTGCTCAACAAAGGCGGAAAAGAAACATAAATACACATACAGGTTTCCCAAAAACTACGAAGCACCTAAACCTACTAAGGGAAGCCTATACAGAACCCCCTCGGACGCATACCTTTACGGCTCAGTAAGGGCCTCACAGGTGGGTGATGTAATATATGTTCGCGTAATTGAGAGCGTAAACGCCATAGAGCAGGTTTCTTCAAACATAGGGAGGAGCTCTTCCTTCTCAAACGCGATAACCTCCTTTTTCGGCGTTCACCCCGCGACATTGAAGAACCTCGGAGCGGGAGGGAAGGCTTCCCTTTCCTCAAAAGCGGGGAGCAAGTATCAGCAGAGCGGTATCCTAACAACGACCCTTGCGGGAAGAGTTGTAAAGGTTTTCCCTAACGGAACGATGTTGATAGAGGCAAAGAAGTATATTGAGGTGAACGGTGCTAAGAGGGAGTTCGTCCTTAGGGGAATAGTGAGACAGGAGGATATAGACTCCTCAAATACGGTGACGAGCGATAAGATAGCGGATATGGAGGTTTTCTTTGAAGGTAAGGGATATCTGGTAAGCGGAGGGGAGCCCGGATGGCTGGCAAAAATCTTCTCGTTAATATTTCCCTTTTAGTTCTTTTACTTTCCTTCACCTTCGGTGTGAGGATAAAGGATATAGCGAGCATAGAGGGAAACAGGTATAACTACCTTATAGGATACGGTCTCGTTGTGGGACTGAAAGGAACGGGGGACGGAAAGGCTACCCAGTTTACCGTTCAGAGCTTGGCGAATATGCTGAGGAGAATGGGCATTCCCGTTGACCCGAGGAGGATAACCGTGAAGAACGTTGCCGCGGTAATGGTTACCGCAAAGGTTCCCCCTTACGCAAAGGCGGGAATGCGTTTTGACGTTGAGGTTTCCTCAATAGGTGACGCAAAAAGCCTTGAAGGGGGAACGCTTCTTATGACTCCTTTAAGGGGTCCTGACGGCAATATATACGCTATAGCCCAGGGACAGGTGATAGTGGGAGGATACGAAGCGAGGGGAAGGGGAGCGACTCAGGTGAAAAACATACCCACGGTCGGGAGAATTCCAAACGGAGCTATCCTTGAGAAGGATTTGCCCTTTTCCTTTGACTTTAAAGAGGTTAACGTATACCTTGATGAGCCCGATTTTACCACCGCCAAGAACATTCAGGATGCCATTAACGACTTCTTCGGTGAGAAGCTCGCAACCGCCGTTGACAGCGCAACCGTAAAGGTGAAGATACCCGAAGGTATTAATCCCGTTGACTTTATAGCAAGGCTTGAAAATATAGAGGTAAAAACCTCAAGGGTTGCGAAGGTAATAATAGACGGCCGTTCGGGAATTGTTCTACTCGGTGGAAACGTTACCATAGAGCCCGTGGCGGTTGCAATTGGTTCCCTCGTTGTGAAGATAACGGAAAGACCACTTGTCTCCCAGCCCCCTCCCCTCTCTCCCGGAGAGACAAAGGTTTTACCGAGAACGGAGATAGAGGTAAAGGAAGAGGAAAGGAGACTCGTTCAGATAAAGGGAGCAACCGTTTCCGAGCTCGTTAACGCTCTGAACAGAATAGGGGCAACACCGAGGGAGATAATTCAGGTTCTCCAGGCGATAAAGGCTGCGGGAGCCCTGAAGGCTAAGCTTGAAGTCCTCTAAAGAGGAAGGCAAGAAGCGTTTTCTGGGTGTGTAGCCTGTTCTCCGCCTGGGTAAATATAAAGTCCGCATTCTTCTCAAAGACATCTTCCGTTATCTCCTGTCCCTTCTTTGCCGGGAGACAGTGCATAACCTTCACGCCGTTCTTTGCTTTTGAGAGAAGCTCCTCGTTCACCTGAAAGGGTTTAAAAACCTCAAGATTCTTTCCCTCTTCTCCCATACTTACCCAGACATCGGTGTAAACGATGTCCGCGTCTTTTACAGCTTCTAAGGGGTCGTTCGTTATCTCAACTTCCCCTCCCGTATCCATAGCAAACTCAAGGGCTTTCTTGTAGTAATAACTGCTCGGCTCATATCCTTCCGGTGTTGCGACAAAGAGTTTTAAACCGGTCATTCCCGCACCGACCATAAGGGTGTTGCACACGTTATTTCCGTCCCCCACGTAGGCAATCTTAAGATTTTTCATCTCATCTCCGAAGCTCTCGTATAAGGTAAATAAATCGCTTAAAATCTGGCAGGGATGAGAACGTTCCGTGAGTGCGTTTATTACGGGAACGCTTGAGTATTTAGCGAGTTCCTTCAACCACATGTGTGAGTGGTTTCTAACGATTACTCCGTCCACGTATCTTGATAAGGTTCTTGCTGTATCCTTTACGTCCTCGCCCCTTGAAACCTGAAGCTCCCTCTCTTGAAAAAACATGGCATTACCGCCCAGCTGATAAATGCCAACCTCAAAGGATACGCGTGTTCTCGTAGAAGGCTTTGTGAATATTAAAGCAATACTTTTTCCCGCAAGGGGTTTCCCAAGTTCCTCTTCCCTCCTCTTTACCTTTAGCGTTTTCCCGATTATGAGGTTTACCTCTTCGGGGGTAAGGTCCCAGAGGTCAACGAAATCCCTTTTCATAAAAGATATTTTAAGAAATATAATAGGTAGAATTCAAAGGAGGAGAGGAATGTTAAGAACGTTTGCGTTCGGTTTTCCCAAGCTCGGAGAGAAAAGGGAGTTCAAGAGACTTCTTGAGAGCTTCTGGAAAGGCAACATAACCGAGGAAGAGCTCAGGAAGGGCATGGAAGAGCTAAACCTAAAGAGGGCGGAAACCTACGGGGAAAACGTTGATATTATTCCTTCAAACGAGCTTTCCTACTACGACTTTATGCTTGATACCGCCCTTATGGTTGGAGCGATTCCCTCAAGATTCGGTGAGTATAAGGGGCTTGAGACCTATTTTGAGATGACAAGGGGAAAGAACGCCCTTGAGCTTACAAAGTGGTTTAACACAAACTACCACTACCTCGTTCCAGAGCTTGAAGGGGAAAACTTTAAACTCCTTGTAAATAAACCCCTTGAGGAGTATAAATTCTTCAAGGAAAGGGGAATAAAAACCGTTCCCCAGATAATAGGTCTATACACGTTCCTGAAGCTCTCAAAAGCACCGAAGAGAGTTGAAGAAGAAGGTATCCCAGTAATAGTTATGGAGAAGATAGAGGACGAAGAAAGGCTAAACAGGTTCGCCCAGGCACTTATACCTGTATACAGGGAGGTTTTAAGAATCCTTAAGGAAGAGGGAGCTCAGAGGGTTCACTTTGAGGAGCCCGCACTCGTTACGGACATGGAAAGCTACGAGTGGGATGTTGTAAAAAAGATATACGAAGAGCTCTCAAAGGAAGGAGTTGAGATAGGCATACTCACCTATTACGATTCGGTTTCCGACTACGATAAGTTCGTTGAGCTTCCCGTTAAAGCCCTTCACCTTGACCTCGTTTCAAACGGGGAAAACCTGAAAAAACTGAGGGAAAAGGGATTCCCGAAGGATAAGGAGCTGATAGCAGGGATAATAAACGGACGCCAGCCCTGGAGGGCAAACCTGAGGGAGAAGCTGAATCTCATTGAGGAGCTCATGAAGATTTCGGAAAACCTCGTAGTTTCAAATGCCCAGCCCCTTTACCACCTTCCCGTAAGCGTTGAGCCCGAAGACGAACTCCCCGAGGGACTGAAAGAGAGACTCTCCTTCGCAAAGGAAAAGCTGAGGGAACTGAAAATTCTAAAAGAAGCCCTTGAAGGAAAAGAGGAAGCCCTTAAGGAGGTTGATGAATCAGAGAAGGTTATGACAGCGGTTTATGCGGAAAACCCCGAAGTGAGAAGGAAAATAGCATCACTGAGGGATGAGGACTTCAGAAGGGAGCTCCCCTACAGGGAGAGGGACAGGATTCAGAGAGAAATCCTAAAGCTCCCCCTATTCCCGACGACGACAATAGGTTCTTTCCCCCAAACGGAAGACGTAAGGAGAATGAGAACCGCCTACAGAACGGGGAAGATTACCGAAGAAGAGTATAAGAAATTCATAAAGCAGAAGATTAAATACGCCATAGAGGTTCAGGAGGATATAGGCCTTGACGTTCTCGTTCACGGGGAGTTTGAGCGTTCCGATATGGTTGAGTACTTTGCCATAAAGCTTGACGGAATAGCTACCACAAAACACGGATGGGTTCTCTCCTACGGCTCAAGGGTTTACAGACCACCCATAATCTACGGAGACGTATCAAGACCGAACCCCATGACCCTTGAGGAGATAACCTACGCCCAATCTCTCACCTCAAAGCCCGTAAAGGGAATGCTCACGGGACCCGTTACCATACTAAACTGGAGCTACTACAGGGAAGACATACCAAAAAGGGAAATAGCCTACCAGATAGCGCTGGCACTTCAGGAGGAAGTGAAGGACCTTGAAAAGGCAGGGATAAAGATTATTCAGATTGATGAGCCCGCATTCAGGGAAGGAGCACCGCTCAAGAAGAAGGACTGGCCCGAATACTTTGACTGGGCTATAAAGGCCTTCAGGCTTGCGTCAAAGGCAAAGCCCGAAACTCAGATACACACCCATATGTGCTACTCGGAGTTTAACGAGATAATTGAATACATCTATGAGATGGACTTTGACGTCATATCAATTGAAGCCTCAAGGAGCAAAGGGGAGATAATAGAGGTCTTTGAAAAGTTTAAGGGATGGGACAGACAGATAGGAATAGGTGTTTACGACATACACTCCCCCGCAATACCCACGAAGGAAGAGATGAAGGCGATAATGAGGAGGGCGATGAGGGTTCTTCCGAAGGAGCTCCTCTGGGTAAATCCCGACTGCGGACTAAAAACGAGAAGGTGGGAAGAGGTTATTCCCGCACTCAGGAATATGGTTGATATGGCCAAGGAACTGAGAGAGGAGGTGGGAGTAAAGGTATGAGGATAGGGCTTCTCACTTCCGGGGGTGATGCCCCCGGTATGAACCCCGTTATCCGTGCGGTAGTTAGGTATGCGGAAAGGGAAGGGAACGAGGTAATAGGAATAAGAAGGGGATACAGGGGACTGATAGAAGGGGATTTTGTAAAGCTCGCGAGCAGGGACGTGGGAGGAATTCTCGGTAAAGGGGGAACCATACTCCTCTCCTCAAGGGAGGAGAGATTTAAGAAGCTTGAATACAGAGAGATTGCATACAGAAACCTCAGGGAGAAGGAAATAGACGCCCTAATAGTTCTGGGAGGAGAGGGAACCCTTGAGGGGGCAAGGATAATAGCGGAAGAAATGGGAATGCCCGTGATAGGTATCCCCTGCACCATAGATAACGACGTCGGGGGAACGGAGTACTGCATCGGATACGACACAGCTGTAAGAAACGCTGTTGAGGCGGTTGACAGGATAAGGGATACCGCAAGCTCTCACGAGAGGATATTCATCGTTGAGGTTATGGGGAGAAACAGGGGATTCATAGCCCTTGAGGTAGGGCTTGCCACGGGAGCGGAGCTAATCCTCATTCCCGAGGAAAAATTCCCGAGGGATAAAATCCCCGAAGAGATAGAAAAGGCAAAGTCTATGGGAAAGCTCCACTTCATAATAGTTCTTGCGGAAGGATACGGAAAGGCTCACGAGCTTGAGAAGTATCTCCTTGAGAAGATAGGTGAGAAATACGGGGAGATAAGGTCAACGGTTCTCGGACATATACAGAGGGGAGGCTCACCTACCCATTACGACAGAATGATGGGAACGAAGTTCGGAATAGTTGCCTACGAGAGCCTTATAGCGGGCGAACGCTCAGGATACGTAGCCTATGAAAAGGGGAAGTTTTACATAGAGGATTTTGAGAGAGCAAGGGAGTATAAACCCATAGACAGGGAGGCATACAGAATAAACATGAGGCTGGCCATCTGAGATGTTCACGGGACTTGTTGAGGAAGTAGGAAAGGTATTGGACATAAAGCTGAGCTCAAAAGGTGCTGTTCTAACCGTTGAAAGCGGTTTTGAGGACGTAAAGGTGGGGGACAGCATATCCGTTAACGGGGCATGTCTCACCGTCGTAAAGGTGGGAAACAAATCCCTTTCCTTTGATGTATCCCCCGAAACCCTGAAGAGAACCAATTTAGGCCTCTTGAAGCGAGGAGATTACGTTAACCTTGAGAGGGCCCTCAAGGTGGGGGACCGGCTTGGAGGACATATCGTTCAGGGGCACGTTGATTTCACAGCTCCCATAAGGAGCCTGAGATTTCTCGGGGAGCATTACGAACTCGTTGTGGATGTCCCCGAGGATTCAAAGGAATTTATAGTAGAGAAGGGCTCAATAGCCCTTGACGGGATAAGCCTGACTGTGAATTACGTGAAGGGAAAGAGCGTTTATATAAACATAGTTCCCCACACCTACAACAACACAAACCTCAAATTTAAAAAGGCGGGAGACCTTCTAAACGTTGAGCTGGACATTATAGGAAAATACGTCGTAAACTACCTGAAAAGGAATAAGGATAAGGAGGATATACTTAAAGAGTTCTTAAGATGGTGATAGAAAACTTTGAGCTGAATATTCACCTCTTCAGGCTGATAAACGAGATTAACAATCCCTTTCTCAATAAGTTCTTTTACTACTTTTCGTATCTGGGCTCGGGATACGTTCTCATTCCTCTTTTAATTGCTACATACATACTCAGAAGGGAAAAAATAAAGCCCTTCATCCTTGCCATAATCCTTGAAACGGTAACTGTAGTCTCCCTTAAGGAATTTTTAAATCAGCCGAGGCCTGCAAGCCTGCTTGATGACGTAAAGCTCCTGATACCCCTTTACTGGCGTTCCTTCCCTTCGGGGGATACCGCTATGGCTTTCACGATAGCAACAGTCCTCTCAAAAGGAGAAAAAGCATACGTAAAAATACCTCTTTTCCTTTACGCCTTTTTAATAGGCTTTGAAAGGATTTACGTAGGTGTTCACTTCCCGCTGGACGTAATTTCCGGAGCTTTTATCGGTTTGTTTTCGGGATTAATTGCCTTTAAAATTATCTCGGGAGGGATATATGAGAGACATTAGGAAAGCTGTTTTACCAGTTGCTGGTTGGGGAACGAGATTCCTTCCCGCAACAAAGGCGATGCCAAAGGAAATGCTCCCCATAATTGATAAGCCCATAATTCAGTTCATAGTGGAAGCCCTTGTAAACGTTGGCATTGAAAATCTTATATTCGTTACGGGGAGGCATAAAAAGGCCATAGAGAACCACTTTGACCATAACGTGGAGCTTGAGGAACACCTGAAAAAGGCAGGAAAAGAGAAACTCTTAAAGGAAGTCGTTTACATAGCCAATATGATTAACCCCATTTATGTGAGGCAGAAGGAACAGCTGGGGCTCGGTCATGCGGTATTGATGGCGGAACCAGCCGTATCTCAAGAGCCCTTCATAGTTGCCCTCGGGGACATAATCATAGACAACGAAGAGGAAGAGCTTTCCAGAATGCTTAAACTCTTCAGGAAGTTTGGAAACTCAATCATAGCCCTTATGGAAGTCCCCTGGGAGGAGGTATCAAAATACGGTATAGCTAAGGTAAGGGAGCTTGACGAAGAAACGTATATAATAGAGGACCTGGTAGAGAAGCCCTCACCCGAAGAAGCCCCTTCAAACCTCGCTATAGTTGGAAGGTATGCCTTCACGCCGAGCATTTTTGAAAAACTTAAGATAACGAAACCCGGCAAAGGGGGAGAGATACAGCTTACGGACGCAATGAAAATGCTCCTTGAAGAAGAAGCAATATACGCTTATAAGGTAAAAAATCCCGTTTACGATACGGGAACACCCCTCGGCTACCTCAAGACAGTTATAACCTTTGCCCTAAGAAGGGAAGATATAAACGGAGAACTTAAGGAATTTATAAAGGAGCGGATAGGGCTTATCGGTGATGTAAGGTGAGATAAAGGAAAAGGGAGGGGACTTTAACTATGAAACTATATCCTTTATCTCTATTTCCGTGTAGGGCTGTCTGTGTCCCTTCCACCTTTTATAATTCTTCTTAGGTCTGTATTTAAAGACTATTATCTTCTTTCCCCTTCCGTGGGCTTTTACTTCCGCTATCACCTTTCCCTTATTAAGCTCTACGCTTCCATCATCCTTCCTTATCATAAGGGCTTCAAACTCAACGGTTTCTCCGACTTCGTTGGGAAGTTTCTCAACTTTAAGCCTCATTCCTTTTTCTACCTTATACTGCTTTCCGCCTGTCTTTATTACTGCATACATCTCTCAAACCCCCTTTAAGATATAACTTCCCACTTTCCGCCTGCCTTTTCTATCTTCTCTTTTGCAGATTTTGAGAAAGCGTGTGCCTTTATAACGAATTTTTTTGTGAGCTCTCCGTCTCCGAGAATCTTAACCCTGTCCTTCTCATCGCAAAGTCCCCTGCTTGCAAGAACCTCCGGAGTTATTTCGGTTCCCTCTTCAAAGAGCCTGTTTATAACGCCAACGTTAACGGGGGTGTATTCCCTTCTCGTGGGGTTTTTGAATCCCCTCTTTGGAACGCGCATATACAGGGGAGTCTGTCCGCCTTCAAAGTAGGGAGGCATCTTTCTATCACCGGAACGGGATTTCTGACCTTTATGTCCCCTTCCCGCTGTCTTTCCGTGTCCCGAACCTATACCCCTTCCTACCCTTTTCCTTTCCTTTGTAGCTCCCCAGTGAGGTTGAAGTTCGTGAAGCCCTACCATGGCTCATACCTCCTAAATTTCTACAACTTCACCTTCCCAGTTCTTATACTTCGTGTATCCCTTTCTCCTTAAAAAGTCCTCAAGGTCCGTAATTCTTGAGAAGTAATAAACACCCTTTCCGTTTGTGTAAACCCCGTCCTTGTTTATTACGGTGTAGTCGGGTTCTTCAGATAAATCCCTCTCAACAACGGGAATCTCACCCGAGAAGTCTATCCTGTAGGCAACACCTACCAGGTGAAAAGCCTTTCTTATGTTTCCGAGAACCATAGGGTTCTCCTCAAGAATCCTTTCCTGTCCCCTTTTCTTAAGTCCTAAGGACTTTACAGCCTGTATGTGTCTCTCGCTCTCTCCCGCAAGACCTCTCAGGAGCTTAACCTTTAGCTTAGCCATAGATACCCCTCCACGGGTAGTAATGCTTTATGTTCATCTTGGGAAGGGCATACCTTCTGTATCTCTTTAAGAGCTCTTCTACGGGAATACCTCTCTCTTCCGCTATCTGTTCGGGAGTCTTTAACTGAAGGAGTGCGTCAAAAACCGCCCTAACAACGTTGTCGGGGTTTGTGCTCCCTATGATTTTCGTAAGAACGTCGGTATATCCCGCCAGCTCAAATACGGGCTTTGCTGCACCACCGGCAACGACACCGGTTCCCCTTCTTGCGGGAAGAACGATTATCTTGGTAGCTCCGAACTTTCCTATTACATCGTGAGGAACCGTTCCATCAACTATTGGAACCCTTATTATGTTCTTCTTTGCCCTTTCTATGCCCTTTGCTATTGCAAGGGTGACTTCCTTTGCCTTTCCGTGTCCGAATCCTACGTGTCCCTTTCTGTCTCCCACAACAACGAGGGTGCTGAAGGAGAACCTTCTACCACCCTTTGTAACTCTTGCTGTCCTGTTTGCGTATATAAGCCTCTCTTCAAGCTGGAGTTCCGGAAGAATCTCATCTATCTTTTGCTTCGTTCTTCTTTCCTCAATCATCTTGTCTATGTCTTTTCCGCCCATGGCAACCTCCTTTAAAACTCAAGCCCCATCTCTCTGCACTTATCCGCAAAGGCCTTTATCTTTCCGTGATACTTAAATCCTCCCCTGTCAAATACCACCTTCTTTATACCCTTTTCAAGGGCTCTCCTTGCTATTATTTCAGCAACAACTTCCGCGTCTTTTATGGACTTTCCGCCTCTCTTGCCCGTTATCTTCTCAAATTCGGGGTCAAGGGTTGAGGCACTCACAAGGGTGTGCCCTATTGTATCGTCAATTATCTGAGCGTAAAAGTGATTCAGGCTTCTGTAAACGCAAAGTCTCGGTCTTTCGGGTGTTCCGAAAACCTTCTTCCTTATCCTTTTATGTCTTCTCAGCCTCTTTTCCCTTCTCGTCTTTAACCTCGGCATCTATCTAACCTCCTTACTTCTTACCTGCAGCCTTTCCGGGTTTGAGCTTAAGCTGTTCGCCTTTATACCTTATACCTTTACCCTTGTAGGGGTCGGGCTTCCTGAAGCTTCTAATCTCCGCAGCTACCTGTCCAACCCTTTGTTTGTCTATGCCGTGTATGTGTATCTCGTTTCCCTTAACCTCTATCTTTACGTCGGGGGGAATGGGGTATATATCAGGGTGGGACTTTCCGAGGTGAAGCTCAAGGACGTTCCCCTTTAGCTGAGCCCTGTATCCGAGACCGTGTATCTCAAGTATCTCGGTAAACCCTTCCGTAACGCCTTTTATCATATTCTTTATAAGAGCTGCCATAGTTCCGTGTATAGCCTTGTGGAAGCTCCTGTCGGAGGGTCTGTCAAGCTTTATCCACCTTTCCTGTTGGTTAAGGGTCACCTTTATATCGGGGTGAATATTAAGCTCAAGCTTTCCCTTTGGCCCCTCAACGGTTACCTTGTGCTCCTTTTCGTCGTAAGAAACCTTAACGTTCTCGGGATAGGGAATGGGTTTTTTTACCAGCCTTGACATCGCTTTCCCTCCTTACCAGACGAATGCTATAACTTCTCCGCCCTTTCTCAGCTTTCTCGCCTCGTGGTCCGTCATAACGCCTGCATCCGTTGAAACTATAGCTATTCCGAGACCCCTCTTAACGTAAGGCATAGTCCTGACGCCTGCGTAAACCCTTCTTCCGCCTTTTGAAACCCTTACTATGTTCGTGAGAGCACTTCTCCTCTTCTTGGGGTCAAGATACTTGAGGTATATCTTCAGGGGATACTGGGTTCCCTTGTTGTAATCAATTAGCTGTTGAAGGTATCTTCTCATCTTGGGATTGGGGGATTTTTCCGCGAGTTCCTTCATCTTCTTGAACTCTTCCTCGTACTTTTCCCCTTTCAGGGCTTCCCAGTCCTGTATGAATCCTTCCCTCTTCAGAACCTCAAGTATTCTTTCCTTCATCTTTGAGGAGGGAACGTAGAGGAAGTCGTCCCTTCTCATTATCGCGTTCTTGATAGCAGAGAACATATCCGCTATCGGGTCAACCGCACTCATCTAACTACCTCCTGTGAGCCGGCAGTTGGGCTAAAAACCCCTTACCAGCTCGCTTTTCTAACACCGGGAAGGTCACCCCTGAGGGCGTGTTCCCTGAAGCAAATTCTGCACATATTAAAGTATCTGATAAAGGCCCTTGGCCTTCCGCATATGGGGCATCTATTCTTCTTCCTGCTCTTCCACTTCGGGTAATACATCAAGTCCTTTGCAACCTTAGCCTTTCTCGGCATAATTACCTCCCGAAAGTAAGCATTTTATCACATAGCCCTTATGGGCAGTCCTAAGAGTGAGAGTAGCCAGAAGGCTTCCTCATCCGTTTCCGCGGTCGTGTTAATAATTATGTCCATTCCCCTTATGCGGTCCACCTTGTCGTAGTCTATCTCGGGAAATACTATTTGTTCCGCTATTCCGAAGGCGTAATTTCCCCTTCCGTCAAAGGAACGGGGGTTTAAACCCTTGAAGTCCTTAACCCTCGGGAGTGCAACGGATATAACCTTATCAAGGAAGTCCCACATCCTCTCCTTTCTGAGGGTCACCTTACAACCTATGGGCATTCCCTTTCTCAGCTTAAATCCCGCTTCCGACTTTCTCGCCCTCGTTATCATAGGCTGTTGTCCCGTTATGGCTCTAAGGTCCTCTACAGCCCTTTCCAGCTGTTTTATGTCCTGAACCGCTTCCCCAACGCCCATGTTTACGACTATCTTTACGAGTCTGGGAACCTGCATGGGATTCTTATACTGGAACTTCTGTATGAGCTTTGGAACGACCTCTTCCTTATACTTCTTGTAAAGCCTCGGAACGTATTTAGTCTCCGTAGCACTCATATCAGCCTCCCTTTATCACCTTTTCACTTACGAGGTCTATATTCTCATTGCACTTCTTACAATACCTGTACTTTCTCCTTACGTTTCCCTCTTCAACTATCCTGAAGCCCACCCTCGTCGGTTTGTTACAGTTGGGACAGAGAAGCATAACGTTGCTTATATCTATGGGCCCTTCAGTTTCTATAATTCCTCCTTCCCTTACGCCCTCTATCGGCTTCACGTGTTTCTTTATGAGCCTCACTCCCTCAACTATAACGAAGTGCCTAACGTATACGGGCTCTCCTTTCTTGTTTCTCCTCTTTACCCTCTTGTAAACCTTTAAAACCTTTCCCTGTTTTCCCTTTTCCTTCCCCCTTACTACTACTACCGTATCTCCCTTCTTGATTTTAGCAGCCATTAAACCACCTCCGGTGCTAAGGAAGCTATCTTGGTAAAGCCTTTATTCCTCACCTCTCTCGCTATGGGTCCAAGAACACGCGTTCCAAGGGGCTCACCGTACTGATTGAGAAGAACGCAGGCGTTATCGTCAAATTTTATGTAGCTTCCGTCGGGCCTCCTCACCTCTTTAGCCGTCCTCACTATAATAGCTCTGTAAATTTTCCCCTTCTTTGCGTTCCCCTGAGGCAGAGCCTCCTTCACAGTAACGGTCACAACGTCCCCTAAGGTTGCGTACTTTCTGGGTGCGTAAGGTATGCCTATTACCTGAACCTTCTTCGCCCCCGAGTTGTCCGCAACGTTTAAATAAGTCTGCCTCTGTATCATGGCATATCACCTCTCCTTTTATGAGTAAGGCAAATAAGTATTATAACATAAAATTATTAATGTGTAAAAACCCCCTCCGCAAGTTTTACCGGGTAATCCCTACCGAGTATTAATTTAATCAAAAACTGGAGATTTGGGGAAAGGTCCGTAAAAAATAACTCAAGGGATGAGGACCCATCGTCCTTTATAAAGTTATGGAGGGAAAGGGAAAGGGCTTCGGAAGAGTCAACGACTTCAACGTCTCCCAAAAACTTCTTTATCTCCTTTTTAAGAAGGGGGTAATGGGTACATCCTAAAATCAGAGTATCAATCTTACCTTTAAACTCCTTAAGGTAGTGTTCTACAACCTTTCTTGTTATCTCCCCCTCAAGGAGACCTTCCTCCGCAAGGGGAACGAATAGGGGACAGGCCTTTGCAAAAACATCAGCTCCCCCCTCTTCAAGCTTTCTCTGGTAGGCTCCGCTTTTTACGGTTGCAGGAGTTCCTATAACTCCTATTTTTTTATTCCTTGACTTTTTTAAGGCTTCTTTAACCCCGGGTTCAATAACGCCGAAAACGGGAACGTTTATCTCTTTCTTTAAACGTTCAAGAGCGTAAGCACTTGCGGTATTGCAGGCAACGACGATTATATCAACACCCTTATCCTTTAAAAAGCCCGCACACTCAAGGGAGTATCTGATTATCGTATCTTTAGACCTTATGCCGTAGGGAACCCTTGCGGTATCACCGAGGTATACTATATCAACCTTTCTGTATCTATTTCTTATAGCCTTTAGAACAGTAAGTCCCCCCACACCACTGTCAAAGATACCTATCTTCATAGGGAGTTTATTTTATCGGGAATTTTCTCTACATATATAGACCTGCTCGGGAAGGCAAAGGAGGAACCGTTTCTCTCAACTATGTCCATTATCTTGAGGTTTACATCCTCAACTATCTTTAAATACTCCTCGTAATCCGCCGTATTCGTGTAATACTGAACGAGTATATCGAGGGAACTATCACTGAACCTCTCAAAGTAAACGAAACACTTCTCATCCTTTGCGACACCCGGGTGTTCCGAGAGCATACTCCTTATATCCCTGAGTATACGTTCCATCTGTTTCCTTGTTGTTGAGTAAACGACACCTATGTATATCCTTACCCTCCTTTTGTCCCTCCTTGACCAGTTCTCTATGTTTTCGTTAACCACATTTCTGTTAGGTATAACAACGAGTGTTTTATCAAAGGTCCTTACCTTTGTTGATCTCAGTCCTATATCCTCAACAGTTCCGATAACTCCCCCTATGTTTCCCGTTTCCCCTATGTGAAAGGGTTTATCGAGGAGTATGACAAAACCGCTTATTATGTTTTCCAAGGTATCCTTAGCGGCAAGGGAAGCTGCAAGACCCAGAAGTCCCAGGGAAGCTATTAATGCACTTACGTTTATGCCCCATTCCTGAAGAATAGCGGTAGCCGTAAGGGTGATAACGAAAGCCTTTAAAAGCTTTATGGCAAAACTCCCTATCTCCTTTGAGAGTTCTTTTCCGAATCTTTCCGTTAGTTCTAAAATTTCTTTTTCAAAAACTCTTACGAAGTTCAGGGAAATCCAACCTAAGGTGAATATAAGGAAGGTTTTGAATATCTTTAGAATTACTACCTTTTCAAGCCCTAAGATTATTAAACTTAGTACAAGTCCTCCGACTACGATTAAGAAGCTGACAGGCTTAGATAAGGCTTTAAATAATTTGTCGTCTATCTCCGATTTAGTTCGGAAAACAGTTCTGCCTAAAGTTTTTACAAGAACAATTAAAACAACCTTTCTGATAAAGATAGATAAAAAGAAAACTAAAAGGGAGAGGGCTATCTTATAAAGGGGAATACCCAATATAACCAGGTTTACGTACTTTTCAAAGTCCTTAAATAAAGTGAGAACCTGTTCCATAAAAGGTAAATAGGGAAAGGGGGAGATTAATAGAGAACTATGACGTCAACAGCCCTCTGTTCTATGTCCCTTTCACCTATCAGGTCAGCAAGCTCTTCACCGTAGGCTGCGATTCTTATCTTCTCAACGGGTAGCCCGTTCCTTATGAGGTAAGCGGCAACGTTTTGTGCCCTTTTCATGGAGAGTTCAAAGTTATACCCTTCTTTTCCCTTCGGGTCCGCATAACCGACAACTATAACCTTCTTAATATCCTTATCTCTTACCGCGTCTATCAAGTCGTCAAGTGCCGTTCTTGCATCTTCCCTGAGGGTGAACTTATCAAAGTCAAAGTAAACCCTTACCTGCTCTTTTCCGCTTATCTTGAGCTTATCAACTTCTTCCTTCAGGCCCTGAATATCCTGCTCTGCCTTGCTTACCCTTTCTTCAAGGTTGTCAACCCTTGCGGAAAGTTTGTTTATGCTTTCCGTATTCTCTTCTATCTGTTCCATATAATGTCCGTAGCACTTCTGGATTAAGTAGTTGGAGAAGACTACGTTTTTCTCCTTACAGGGGTCTTTTGCCGCCTCTTTCGGAGAACAACCGACTATAAAAGCGGAAAGAAGAAGTCCAGATAGAGCTATCTTTTTCATGACCGCACCTCCCTAAACTAACTACCTTCTATTAATTATAGACCTAAACTATCTTTATTAATTATGGAATTCATAACGGAGTACACTCTTGAAGAACTGAAAGAAAAGTTCAAAGAGCTCGGGCTTGAGCCTTACAGGGCTAAACAGGTTTTCAGGTGGATATACAAAAAGTTCATTACCGATTTTGATAAAATGACTGACCTATCAAAGGAACACAGAAAGTTATTAAAGGAAAAGTTTCTCTTTCATCCCCTTGAAAAGATTGAAAAAGTTGAGGCTCCCGATGCGGTAAAGTATTTATTCAGGACTAAAGATAACCATATTGTTGAAACGGTTTTGATAAAGGAAAGGGACCACTATACCCTTTGCGTTTCCTCCCAGATAGGTTGTGCGGTTGGGTGCACCTTCTGTGCGACCGCCCTTGATGGACTGAAAAGAAACCTTACCACTTCCGAGATAGTTGACCAATACATACAGGTAAAGCAGGACCTCGGAGAGGAAAAGATTAGAAACGTAGTTTTTATGGGAATGGGAGAGCCCCTTGCAAACTACGAGAACGTGAGGAAGGCTGTTGAAATATTCGTATCCCCCGAAGGTATAGACCTATCAAAGAGGAGGGTCACAATCTCAACGAGCGGAATAATAGCCCAGCTAAGGAGAATGGCACGGGACCCATTTATGAGGGAGGTTAACCTTGCGGTTTCCCTAAATGCGGTGAGCCAGAAAAAGAGGGAAGAGCTAATGCCCCTTACGAAGACAAATACCCTTGAGGAGCTTATGGAGGTTCTCAAGAGCTTCCCCCTACCGAAATACAGGAGGATAACCCTTGAATACGTTCTGATAAAAGGGGTAAATGACTCCCCGAGGGATGCGGAAAGGCTTGCAAAACTCATAGGAAGACATAAAAAGAGGTTCAAGGTAAACCTCATTCCCTTCAATCCGGACCCTAACCTCCCATACGAGAGACCTTCCCTCACCGATATTATGAAGTTCCAAAAGGTTTTATGGAAATACGGCATATCAAACTTCGTAAGGTTCAGCAAAGGTGTTGAGGTATTCGGTGCCTGCGGTCAGCTCAGGGCAAGAAGGGAGCATGCCTTAAAATGAATTCCCTATGGAACTGAATGAACAGCAGAGAAAGGCGGTAGAGCATTACGGGAAACCCCTTCTCGTTATAGCGGGTGCGGGCTCGGGAAAAACAAAAACCTTAATACACAAGGTTGAGTATTTACTTAAGAAAGGATTAAGGAAGAACCAAATTCTATGTATAACCTTCACCAATAAAGCGGCGAACGAGATTAAGGAAAGGGTAAAAAGGAGCTTGGGGCTTGAGCTTGAGTGGAGCGGAACTTTTCACTCGGTAGCCCTGAAAATTTTAAAAACAGACGGAGAGAAGATTGGTATTCCTAAGGACTTTGCGGTTGCGGACGAGAGCGACAGCCTTGAGATACTGAAGGAAATATTAAATAAATACGGAATTAAAGAGGACCCAAAGGAGTTAAAGGAAAAGATAGCGAAGGCTAAGGAGAGCTTGAGGAGTCTTGAGGCGTGGGAAGACGTTATAATTCGGGATTACAACAATCTCCTGAGGAAGAATAAACTCCTTGACTTTTCGGACTTAATGAGGGAGCTTTACAATCTTCTCCAGATAGATGAGGTGAGGGAGAAATACAGGAAAAAGTTCGGATACATACTCGTGGACGAGTATCAGGATACGAACGAGATACAGTATGAGATTCTTAAGCTCCTTGCGGATAGGAATATCTGCGTAATAGGAGACCCAAACCAGTGCATATACGAGTGGAGGAACGCAAGACCTGACAACATACTCAAGTTTATTGAGGACTTTAACCCTGATATCGTAAAGTTTGAGGTTAATTACCGCTCAAAGGAGGCGATTCTTAAGGTTGCTAATGCGGTTCTTGAAGCCTCAACCCTTGAGTGGAAGGATTTAATACCAAAACTCAGGGGCGTTAGGGGAGAAGGTAATAAACCTCACGTGAGAAGGTTTAAAGACGAAGAGGAGGAAGCCCTCTGGATATCAAGCAAGATTAAGGAGCTTTCGGGAAATTATCAATTTAAGGATTTCGCGGTTCTTCTCCGTGCGGGATACCTCACGGACGTTTACGAGAGAACCTTCTTCAAGACAGGTATCCCCTACAAGGTTGTTGGAACCCTGAGGTTTTACGAAAGGCAGGAGATTAAGAACCTCATTGCGGTTCTCAAGATTGTCGTAAACCCCTCCGATGAACTCTCGTTCAGAAGAATAGCCCAGTTCTTCCTGAAAGGTCTCGGTGAGAAAAGCTTCAAGATAATTGAAGAGAACTTTAAAGGTAGCTGGCTAAGAGCGGCAAAGGACTCCCTGAAGAAACTCCCAAGAACCGCTGCAATATCCACTTACGAGTTCCTTAAGGCACTTGTTCCTCTATATAAGGAGATTCACAAATACCCCGAAAAGCTTGAGGAGTTTATTGAAAGGATAAACTATTACGAACTTCTGAGGGAAAAATTTAAAAAGGATTACGAGGAGAGGGAGGAAAACGTAAGGGAGTTTTTGAAGTCTTTGAGGGACTTTTACGAGAAAGGTTATACCCTTGAGGAGGTTCTCACGGAGATAGCCCTCACAGCCTCGGAGGAGGAAGAGGAAAACGCTGTAAGGATAATGACCATTCACTCCGCAAAGGGGCTTGAGTTTCCCGTTGTATTTCTCCCCAGACTTGAAGAGGAAATACTTCCCCATAAAAAGTCTTCCGAGAGCTTGAGGGAGCTTGAAGAGGAAAGAAGGCTCTTTTACGTGGCAATAACGAGGGCAAAGGACCTCCTCTTTATGAGCTACACGAAGAAGGAAAACAGAAAGCCGAGCAGGTTTCTCTCGGACATTCCCAAGTCTCTCCTTGACCTATCCGCGTTCAGGAGGAAGAAGACGAAATACAGGGAAGAGCTTATTCCCAATAACACCGTGAGGAAAGGAAACTACGTAATACACAAGGTATTTGGAAGAGGAAGGGTTTTAGAAGTAATAGGGGAGAGGGCAAAGGTGAGATTTGAAAACGGGGAGGAGAAGGTTATTCACACCTCTTTTCTTGAAGTGCTTAAAACTCCTTCAGGAGTGCCTTGACGTGCTTCTCCATATTCGCCTTTACATATGTGGGCTTTCTGAGGTGTCTCTTCCTCTTTGAGGATTTCTTAGTGTTGTAGTGAGCTCCTCCCGACTTCCACCTCTTTATCTTTCCTCTGGCGGTTACCTTAAACCTCTTTGCAGCGGAGCGGTTCGTCTTCATCTTAACCTTTGCCATAACAACCTCCTCGGATTACTTATGAGACAGAATGTAGGAAGCTATAGCTCTGAGCTCTCCTTCTGATAGCCCCTTTAGCTGGGCAAGCTGGGGTTTCATTACCGCAAACTTTGCAGGGTCAACTATGGGCTTTCCTTCACCTTTCAGGAACTTGACGAGTTTATCAACATTATTCCCGTAAGCCTGGGCTATCTTCTTGAGGGAAGGTCCCACCGTATCGGCAGCGGGCTGGTGGCACGCACCGCATCCTTTCGCGTTAAAGAGGGCTTTCCCCTTCTCAACATCTCCGTCTGCACTTGCGGTTGCTACTTGTTTTGTTTCTTGCTTGGCTTCCTGCTTAGCCTCTTGTTTAACTTCCTGCTTCACGGCTTCCTGCTTGGGAGCTTCACTCTTTTGCTCTTCCTTCTTCTGGGGCTGTTCACAGGCGACGAGCCCGAGCATCAATCCGCTTATTAAAAGATACCTTATCTTCATAGCCATACCTCCAAATTTATATTCTAAACTGCAAAGCTTCCGCTATGTGCTCTTCTTTTATCTTATCGCTCTCCTCTAAATCCGCTATAGTTCTTGAGACCTTAAGAAGTTTGTAATAACTCCTTGCAGAAATCTTTAAGTTTTTAACCGCCTCCCTGAGGAGGATTTTCCCGTTCCTTTCCAATAAATTCAGGCAGTATTTATTGACTTCTTCATTACTCATTCTCCCGTTAAAGACTCCCCTTTCTTTCTGTATGTTGTAAGCGGTTTCAACTCTCTTCCTTACCTCCTCCGAGCTCTCCCCTTCGGGGAGCTTTAAGAGGTCCTCCTCTTTGAGAGGATACACCCAGACCTTTAGGTCTATTCTGTCTTTTATCGGTTCTGAAATCTTTTTGTTGTAAACCTTTATCTCCTTTTCGGAACATACGCACTCCTTAAAGGGATTTTTGTAATTTCCGCAAGGGCAGGGGTTCATGGTTCCTATAAGGGTGAACTCCGCGGGAAATATTACGTTATTCCCGGCTCTGCTTACTTGAACTCTTTCCTCCTCAAGGGGTTGCCTCAGGGCTTCAATCGTCTTCCTCGGAAACTCCGCCATCTCATCAAGGAGAAGATACCCCCTATGGGCTAAGGATATAACGCCCGGTTTTGGCGGATTTCCCCCTCCTATCAGGGCTATCTCGGAGCTCGTGTGATGGGGAGACTGGAAGGGTCTTTCCGTTATTAGTTCCTCCTTTCCGTAGAGGCTGTAAATTTTTGAAACCTCAAGAACTTCTTCAAACTCCATTGGAGGAGAAATACTTTTTATCCTCTTTGCGAGCATGGATTTGCCAGCTCCCGCACTGCCAACAAGCATAAGGTGGTGAAAGCCCGCGGCGGATATCTCAAGAGCCCTCTTTCCGAGAGTTTGCCCCTTTACGTCCCTGAGATCCTCATCAAAACTTTTGTTTTTCTCAGGTTCTCTAAAAGATAAAGTTCCTTTATTTAATTCTCCCCTCAGAAAATCAACAACCTCTTTTAAGGTATTAAAGGCGTAAACGTTTATCTCCCTTATCAAGCTCCCCTCTGCTGAGTTTCCCTCGGAAATTATGAAGTTTTTAAAGCCCTTTTCTTTTAAGGAAATCAGAAGGGCAAGAATACCTTTTACCTTCTTCAGCTCCCCGTTCAGGGAAAGCTCCCCGAGAATTATAAAATCTTTTGTCTTTACGTTTCCCGTTGCTTCAAGGATTCCAAGGGCTATGGGAAGGTCGTAATGGGTTCCGAGCTTTTTTCTGTCGGAAGGGGAGAGGTTTACCGTTATCCGCTTCAGTGGAAACCCGAAGCCCGAATTTTTCAGGGCGGAGCGAACTCTCTCTTTAGCTTCTTTAACAGCGTTATCGGGAAGACCGACTATGTTAAAAGATGGAAGCCCACTTGATACATCAACCTGAACCTCTACGGGAAAGCCCTCTATTCCCCACATCCCTCCGCTGTAAACTACCGCTACCATTTTTATGAGTATAAAATTAAATTAGCGGTATGAGGAATTTTCTATTGCTAATTTTAGTTTTTTTCTCTACTTCATTCTGCAATGAGAGAGGCTTTACTCAAGAAGACAGGGAAAGACTTATAAAAGTTGAATCTACATTGAAGGTATTTATGGAACAAGTTGATAGAAGATTCGAACAAATTGATAAACGCATTTCGGAATTGAGAGAGGATATGAACAAAAGGTTTGAACAGGTTGATAAAAGATTTGAGCAAATAGATAAGCGTTTTGAACAGATAAACAATGAGCTGAACAGGCTCGTAAATATAATGGTGGGAATATTTGCGGGACAGATAGCTCTGGTTGTTGCGGTCATTGGTTTCGCTTGGTGGGACAGGAGAACTATAATAAGGAAAGCTAAAGAGGAAACTTTTGAAGATATGGAGAAAGAGTTAAAACCCGAAAAGTTTAAAAAGCTTATTAATGTTTTGCGGGAAAAGGCAAAAACGGATAAGGAGCTTGAGGCTCTCCTGAGAAAATACGGGCTTCTTTAGGAATTCTCTAAGATAATATAAAACTTAAAAATCCCTTTTAGGAGGTGTGGAGTGTTTGAGTTCTCGGACAGGTTAAAGGTTTTACCCCCTTACCTTTTTGCGGAGCTGGACCGAAAGAAACAGGAGAAGATAGAACAGGGTGTTGACGTCATAGACCTCGGTGTGGGCGACCCCGATATGCCCACCCCTAAGCCGATAGTTGAGGCGGCAAAGAAAGCCCTTGAAAACCCTGAGAATCATAAATATCCCTCTTACGTCGGTAAGCTTGAGTTCAGAAAGGCTGTTTCGGACTGGTATAAGAGACGCTTTGGTGTTGAGCTTGACCCTCAAACCGAGGTGATAACCCTAATAGGTTCAAAAGAGGGAATAGCCCACTTCCCCCTCGCTTTTGTAAATCCCGGTGATATAGTTCTCTGTCCGGACCCTGCTTATCCCGTTTACAAAATAGGTGCCATATTTGCGGGAGGAACACCCTACACTATTCCTTTGAAGGAAGAAAACAACTTCCTCCCCGACCTTGATTCCATACCCGAAGATGTAGCAAAAAAGGCAAAGATTATATGGATAAACTACCCCAACAACCCCACTTCCGCACCCCCGACCCTTGAGTTTTACGAAAAGCTCGTTAACTGGGCAAAGGAGTATAACGTTATAGTCGCATCCGATAACGCGTACTCGGAGATATACACGGGAAGTGAGAAGCCCCCTTCCATACTTCAGGTGCCCGGTGCTAAGGACGTTGCCATAGAGTTTCACTCCCTGTCAAAGACCTATAACATGACAGGCTGGCGTATAGGCATGGCGGTGGGAAATAGGGAGCTTGTTGCCGGACTCGGAAAGGTAAAGACGAACGTTGATAGCGGACAGTTCGGAGCGGTTCAGGATGCGGGAATAGCTGCCCTCAACCTTCCCGAGGAAGAGGTTGAGAAGATTAGGAACGTGTACAGGGAGAGAAAGAAAATTATGACCGAAGCCCTTGAGAGAATAGGCCTTGAGATTTACAAGAGCGATTACACCTTCTACCTCTGGATAAAGGTTCCCGAAGGATACACTTCTGCGGAGTTCGTTGGAAGACTTATTGACGAGGCAGGGATAGTTTGCACACCTGGAAACGGATTCGGGGAATACGGAGAAGGATACTTTAGGATATCCTTAACCGTTCCAACCGAGAGACTTCTTGAGGCTGCGGAAAGGATAAAGTCTTTAAAGCTATAAACCTTCAAGGTATTTCTTCACTTCCTGCTTCAGGCTCGGGCTTATCCCGAGCTTTCTTAACTCTTTTTCGTCCGCATTTATGAAGTCGTATAAGGTATCAAAGTTCCTGTAAATGAGCTTTTTCTTTGCCTCACCCACCTTTATACGGTCAAGAACATCTTCCATGAACCTCTTTTCCCTCAACTTCCTGTTGTAAGTTATCGCAAACCTGTGGGCCTCATCCCTTATGAGACCAAAAACCCTGTAAAGAGTCGGATTTTCCTTGAGCCTTATCTCCCTTCCGTCCTCAGTATAAAGTATCTCTTCTTCCTTGGCAAGGCTGAAAACCTTAATCTCAAGTCCGAAAAGCTTTTTTACCTTCAGGCCCACGTTAAGCTGACCCTTTCCCCCGTCTATAAGCCATATATCGGGCTTTTCTACCTCTCCCTTCTTAATCCTTTTAGCCCTCCGTGTTAAAACCTCTTCAAGGGATGCGTAATCGTCTATACCGCTTACGGTTCTTATCCTGTATCGCCTGTAGGATTTCTTATCCATTCTCCCCTCTCTCCAGACAACGCACGAGCCCACCACATCCTCCCCGGCAAAGTGGGATATATCAAAACCTTCTATTATCCTCGGGAGGGGAATATTCAGCTTTTCTTTGAACTCCTTCTCAAGGGCCTTGAGGTCCACGCTTTCCTTCAGGTTTTCCTTAACAATCTCAAGGAGCTCTTCGGGAATTTCCTTCAGAATTTCCGTTCTTCCCTTACCCCTTTCCCTTATCCACTTTTTTACTTCATCGCTCAGGTTGAGATTTGTGAATATCTTTTCGGGAACATAATTCCCGTAGTAATAACCGAGGATAAACTCCTCAACTTCTCCCTCAGAATCAAAGGTAAAAATCTCCTTCCCCACGAGCTTTCCGCTCCTTATCAGGAAAAGGAGAACCATAAAACCTTCTCCGTAGATGAGGTCCGCCTCTTTAACGGGAAGTGCGGAGACGTTCTGTCCCCTTGCTATGTTTTCAAGAGCTATTATCTGGTCCCTTATCTGGGCACACTTCTCAAACATAAGCTCGCGGGAAAACTCCTCTATCTTCTCGTAAAGCTTGGGAAGAATCTCTCTCACCTCTCCCGTGAGCATTGCCCTTGCACTCTCAACGTAGAGTTTATACTCCTCCTCAGATACAAAACCGCAACAGGGGGCACAACAAAGACCCAGGTGGTAATCCATGCAGGGCTCATTTCTCTTTGGCAAGGGGTCACACGTTCTCAGCTTAAAGAGGTTGTGAACGAGCTTCTTAATCTTGTAAGCCTTCTTACTCTGAAGGAAGGGACCGAAAAGCTCTCCCTCGTGCTCCGTTCCCCTAACAACCTTTATCGTTGGAAATCTATCTTTTGTTAAAAGTAGCATTGGATAACCGCCGCCGAACTTGTGAAGGACGTTATACTTGGGCTTGTGGTGCTGAATGAGGTCTATCTCAAGAACGAGAGCCTCAAACTCGTTTTTCGTAACTATCCACTCAACACGCTCTGAGCCGAAAACTATCGCCCTCTCTTTCGGGTCCCTTTCCGCAAGCTTTAAATGTTGGTGAAGTCTCTTTTTAAGATTTTTAGCCTTTCCTATGTAAAGGTATTTCTTTCCCTTCTTAAAAAGGTAAACGCCCGGCTTTTCAGGTGCCTGTTTGATGATTTCTTCCACACTCACCTTAATTTAAGATAGATTACTTCCCTCATCTTAACCCTTTCAAGCTCAAGCTTCCTCTTTACCTCCTTGACATCAGTTTCTTCCATATCTTCGGAAAAGATGCCGAAGAGGAGGGAAGGGTTAAAGGAAAAGGAGTATGTGTATCCCGTGAAAAAGGGAAAGTCCATGAACCTTACCGCATCCGTTCCCTCCCAGCCGAGTCTGTAGGCCTTCATTGGCTTGAAATTATCGTCAAGAATGAGGAACAAGCCGTCGTTATTTCCTCTAAAGCGTGTTTCCCCCGCAACTATAAAACCCCTTCCATATTCGCTCACAGCTCTTCCGTAATCGTATTCCCCGATATCGTAAAGGTAATAACTCCCGAAGTCGTAAACGAGTAGGTCGCTGTCCCCCTCTTCGTCCTCACTTCTCCCGACCGCTATAACCTTTCCGTTAACCTCGTTAACAAACCTGAGGTAATCCTTATAAGCACCTCCCAGCGTGTAGCTCTCAAGAATCTTCCCCTCTTCCGTAAACTCAACGATTAAGCCATCCCAATCTTTTCTCTTTATCCTGCCGACAGCGTATATAACGCCTCCTGCCTTCTCAACCGAGTAAAAATACTCCTCGGAAAAATCAAGCCTCCGGCTCCAGATAACCTTAAAATCCCTTGAGAGCTTCGCAATAAAGGCATCCCAATCCCTTTCCCTTATGCCACCGACGAGTATAAAGCCCTCATCGGTTCTTAAAACCTGCCAGAGCATAAGGCCTCCTTTAAAGGGAAGTTTGATAACCCTTAGCAAATCTCTTTTATAAAGAACGAGGGCTACATTCTCCCTTTCCTTTTTTATATACACAACTCCCGCAAGACATTTATCGTGGACCACTTGAACGGTATAAGAGTAAGAACCTTCCCCCAAGTCTAAAGTAAAGAACCTGAGGTTATAACCGAGGAGTGCACTCTCCTTTTCTTCCGTATGTCTCCCCGTTATGCAGAGAACACCCTTCTCGTAACTCAGGGAAAAGCCGACATCACCCCCCGCGTCAAGAAGGATTATCGTCATCTACCTCAAGCTCTAAGCTCTTCAGGAGCATATCCTGACCCGCGGTTATCTCGGTATTTAAAGAACCGCAAAAGGGACATACCATATTCAGCTCCTCTTTCTTACCCTCCTTCCCGCAGTCCCTACACCTCAATTTCAGGTTTTCTATCTCCATAACGAACTCAGCCTTTTCCGCTATTGTTCCCTCTTTGAAGGTGTTAAAAGCCATCTCAAGAAGATGGGGCTCAACGCCTGAGAGAACGCCTATACTCACGACTATTCTGCTTACCGCCTTTGCGTTATGCTCCCTTGCGTAATCCTCAATCATCGTAAGAAGACTCTGAACTATTGAAAACTCATGCATCTTAGCATATACGTGGTAAAAGTTCTCCAGAAGGAGCTTCCATAATCCTCTTCACGCCGTAAGGTGTATTTATGACCACCTTCGGACTCCCCTTCTTAACGACCCTTCCTATGATTTGAGCATCCTTTCCCTCTTCCGTTGAGCGTAAAATTTCAAGAACTTTTTCCGCATCCTCCTTCTTTACCGCAATCACGACCATGCCCTCGTTTGCGAGATGGAAAGGTTCAAATCCGAGGAGCTCACACAATCCCCTCACAGCATCTTTTACGGGAATGCTTTCTTCCTCGACTTCTATCTCAACACCAGACTGGTTGGCCCACTCGTTCAGAACAGCGGAAAGTCCTCCCCTCGTTGCGTCCCTCATCGCGTGAACGCGGGCACCGCTTGATAAAACCTTCTCTATCATACCCCATAAGCTCTTACAATCGCTCTCAATGGGAACGTCAAACTCAAGACCCTCCCTTTCCGCAAGTATGCAGGCCCCATGGTCCCCCACGTTTCCCGAAACGATTATTACGTCTCCCTCCTCAAGGTTGTGAGCGGAAAGTCCCTCGTAAAGAACCTCGCCTATTCCCGAACAGCTTATAAAGAGCTTGTCCGCAGCACCCTTCGGAACAACCTTCGTATCCCCCGCAACGACCTTTATACCGCTCTTTTTTGCCTCCTCCTTCATTGACCTTACAACTTCCTCAAGCTCCTCAAAGGGAAGACCCTCCTCAATTATGAATGAAACGGACATGTATAGGGGCCTTGCACCCATAACGGAAAGGTCGTTTACCGTTCCCGCAACCGCAAGCTTTCCGATATTCCCTCCCTTGAAGAATATTGGTGAGACCGTGAAGGCGTCCGTCGTAAAGGCTATCTTTCTTGCCGTTGTAAGTATTGATGCGTCTTCAAGCCTGTCGAGTATCTCGTTTGAGAAGTGCTTTAAAAAGAGGTTCTTTATGAGCTTCTGGGTTTCCTCTCCTCCGCTTCCGTGTGAGAGAAGTATCTTACGCATAAGGTTAAATTTAGAAAAACTGCCTTATAAATCTAAGGTCGTTCTCGTAAAAGAGTTTTATGTTGTCTATTCCGTAAAGGAGCATCGCAAGCCTCTCAACACCCATGCCGAAGGCGAATCCCTGATAAATCTCCGTATCTATACCGCAGTTCTCAAGAACCTTCGGGTGAACCATACCGCAACCCATAACCTCAAGCCATCCCGTTTCCTTGCAAACCCTGCAACCTTCCTGATTGCATATAACACATCCTATATCAACCTCCGCGGAAGGCTCGGTAAAGGGGAAGTAAGAGGTTCTGAACCTCACGGGTAAATCGGTCTCAAAGAACCTCCTTAAAAACTCCTCAATAACGTATTTCATATGCCTGAAGTTCGCATACTCGTTTACGACGAGTCCCTCAACCTGGTGGAACATTGGTGAGTGGGTTGGGTCGTCGTCCCTTCTGTAAACCTTCCCGGGTGCTATCATCTGTATGGGGGGCTTCTTCTTCAACATAGTTCTTATCTGAACGGGTGAGGTGTGGGTTCTCAGGAGGTATCCTTCTTTATTCACGTAAAAGGTGTCCTGCATATCCCTTGCGGGGTGTTCCTTGGGAATGTTCAGAAGGTCAAAGTTATACTCCTCAAGCTCAATCTCCGGCCCCTCCTCAACTTCAAATCCCATTCCCTTGAATATCTCCTTTATCCTCTCAAGGGTTATCGTTATGGGATGGAGGGAGCCGACAACTCTTTCAGGCGGAACGGTGAGGTCAACCCACTCGCCCTTTAACTTCTCCTCAAGCTCCCTTCTCTTTAACTCCTCTTCCTTTTCCCTGAACAGCTTTTCCGCAAACTCCTTAAGCTCGTTTACCTTTTTCCCGTATTCCCTTCTGAGCTCCGGAGGAACTTCCTTTATCTTCTTTAAAAGCTCCTTTACAACCCCTTTGCTCCCGAGATACTTAGACTTAATATCCCTCAGCTCTTTTAAGGAAGAGACAGAAGAAAGAAGGGAGCGTATCTCTTCCTTAATTTTTTCTATGTTTTCCATTACTGAACCTGAAGGGCTTCCTTAACCTTTCCTACAATCTGTTCAAAGGCCTGGGGGTCCCTAACTGCCATATCCGCGAGAATCTTTCTGTCAAGCTCTATTCCCGCCTTCTTGAGTCCGTTTATAAAGGTGCTGTAGTTAAGCCCGTAGGCCCTCACCGCAGCGTTTATCCTCGCTATCCATAGCCTCCTGAACTCCCTCTTCCTGAGCTTCCTGTCCCTGTACTGGTAGTAAAGGGCCCTCATTACCGCTTCTTTTGCCCTTCTGTATGATCTGCTTCTCTGTCCCCTGTATCCCTTTGCGAGCTTCAGAATCTTCTTTTTCTTTCTCCTTGATGACGGTCCTTTAACTCTCATTCCTTTCCTCCTTTTACGAGAAAAAGTATTTTAACACATTTATGATAAATTTTTCTTTGAGCATGGAGGAGCTTAAAAAACTGAGGGAAGAGATAGACAGGATAGACGAGGAAATACTTAAACTCCTTAACAGAAGGGCGGAGCTCGCAAAAAAGATAGGAGAGATAAAGACAAAGAGAAACCTCCCCATTCACGTTCCCGAGAGGGAGAGGGAGATATTTGAGAAACTCCTCAAGCTGAATAAAGAGATTTACGGTGAGCGGTTCCCGAGCGAGGCTCTAATCCACATATACAGAGAGGTAATATCCGCATGCCTCTCCCTTGAGAAGAGGCTAAAGATAGCTTACTTAGGTCCTAAGGCGACCTTCACCCACCAAGCGGCCCTTGAGTTTTTCGGCTTCTCCGCTCAGTTCGTTCCCTGTAGCACCATAAAGGACGTATTCACCGAGGTTGAGACAAAAAGAGCTGACTACGGAGTTGTTCCCGTGGAAAACACCATAGAGGGAGTCGTTAACTACACCCTTGATATGTTCCTCACGAGCGATGTAAAGATATCGGGGGAGATAGTTATCCCCATAACCCTTCATCTTCTCTCTTCCTCCGACAGCCTTGAGAACATAAAAAAGGTTTACTCCCACAGGATGGCAATAGCCCAGTGCAGAAACTGGATAGAGAGAAACCTTCCGAACGCTCAGGTGATAGAGGTTGAGAGCACCGCAAAGGCTTGCGAGATTGTCCTTGAGAACGAAGATGCGGGAGCTATAGCTTCCGAAGTAGCCGCCTACACATACCATCTGAACATACTTGCAAAAAACATACATGACACGGGGGACAACTACACGAGATTCCTCGTAATATCTAAAAGGGACCTAAAGCCCACGGGAAGGGATAAAACGAGCCTCCTTTTCGGCGTGAAAGACGAGCCCGGAGCTCTTTATAAAGCCCTTGAGGTCTTCTACAGGCATGGAATAAATCTTACTAAGATAGAGTCAAGGCCTTCAAAAAAGAAGGCTTGGGATTACGTTTTCTTCGTTGACCTGGAAGGACACAGGGAGGAAGAAAAGGTAAAGAAAGCTCTGAAGGAGCTGAAGGAAAAAACCCAGTTCCTTAAGGTTCTCGGTTCTTACCCCCGTGCCCTTCAAAGTGAGTCTTAAACTTCCGCGAGGGCTTCCGCCTTCACGACCTCGTCGGGGTGAGCTATTCTTCCCATTATCGCGCTTGCAGCAACCACAGCCGGATTTGCGAGGTAGGACTCGCTCTTGGGGTGTCCCATCCTTCCGGGGAAGTTCCTGTTTGAGGTAGATATACATCTCTCGCCTTCCGCGAGAACCCCCATATGTCCACCGAGGCAGGGACCGCAGGTTGACGTGGAAATTACACATCCCGCTTCCATGAATATGTCTATGAGTCCCTCCTTCATAGCCTGCTTGTAAACGCCCTTTGATGCGGGAATGACTATACACCTTACGTAAGGGTGGACCTTTTTGCCCTGCTTTAATGCAGCCTCAAACACCTTTGCTGCGAGTCTGAGGTCCTCAATTCTCCCGTTTGTGCATGAACCTATAAATGCCTGGTCTATCGTTATGTGGGTTGACTCGGAAACGGGGTGAACGTTTGAAGGCAGGTAAGGCCATGCAACAAGGGGTTCTATCTTTGAAGCGTCCCACTCATAAACGGAGTGATACTCCGCGTCGGGGTCGCTCTGGTAAATCTTCCAAGGTTTTTGCGCCCTTTCCTTAACGTATTCTATCGTCTTTTCGTCGGGAGCTATTATCCCGCTCTTTCCTCCAGCTTCTATAGCCATATTCGTTATCGTTAACCTCTGTTCCATTGAAAGGTTTCTTATCGTCTCACCTTCAAACTCCATAGCCCTGTAGAGGGCTCCGTCAACGCCTATCTGCCCTATCGTGTAAAGGATTAGGTCCTTACCCGTTACCCAGGGCTGGAGATTTCCGTAAAAGATGAACTTCATACTTTCTGGGACTCTTAGCCATACCTCTCCCGTTGCCATAGCGTAAGCTATATCGGTAGAACCCACGCCCGTAGCGAAAGCCCCCAGTGCTCCGTATGTGCAGGTATGGGAGTCCGCTCCAACTACGAGGTCTCCCGGAACAACGAGACCCTTTTCAGGTAGGAGTGCATGCTCTATACCTTCACCTTCTTCAAAGAACCACTTAATACCGTGCTTCTTTACGAAGTCCCTCACTATCTTTGCCTGTTCCGCCGATTTTATGTCTTTCGCGGGGACGAAGTGGGAAAGGACGAGGGCTATCTTCTCGGGGTCAAAAACCTTATCTATACCGTATTTCTCAAGTATCTTTATCGCGAGGGGAGCGGTAACATCGTTAGCCATAGCGAGGTCTATCTTTGCGGTTATCAGCTCCCCGGGATGAACCTCCTTCTTACCCGCGTGCTCCGCTAAAATCTTTTCGGTTATAGTCATACCCATCTCAGGCTACCTCCTCCTTAACAACCTTTTCAGATTTTTTAACTTCCTTATTTTCCTCAGATTTCTTATCCTTGTCAAAGATTTCCTCTTTCTTACACTTGTCCTTCAGCTCAATGCCGTAAAGCTTGAACACCTCAACGAACTCCTCACAGGTTATCGTCTCCTTCTCAAGAAGCTTCTTCACAACCGCCCTTAAAGGCTCCTTATACTGCTCAACTATAGACTTAGCCTTTTCGTAAGCCTCCGTTATTATCCTCTTTACCTCGTCGTCAATCTCCCTGAGGAGGTCGGGGCTCGTATCAACGGATGTCGTCATTCCACCGAGGAAGGGATTAGCAACTCTTCTTATAGCTATGGGACCTACCTTCTCACTCATACCCCACATGGAGACCATCCTGTAAGCGAGGTCCGTAGCCCTCTGGAGGTCGTTTTCCGCTCCCGTTGTTATTCCATCTTTTCCGAAGAAAACCTCCTCAGCAGCCCTTCCCCCGAGGAGGACGAGAATCTTGTTCATTAGGTCCTTCTTGTCGTATATGTGCTTATCCTCTATGGGAAGCTGCTGGGTTACGCCGAGAGCCATACCCCTCGGGATAATGGATATCTTGTGAACCTTGTCATCATCGTCCGAAACGAGCCCCATGAGTGCATGTCCCGCCTCGTGTATCGCTATCTTCTCCTTTTCCTTCGGAGATATAGTCATTCCCTTTCTCTCAAGACCCATCGTAATCCTGTCAAGGGCTTCCTCTATCTCCTCCATCGTTATCTCCTTCTTTCCTTTTCTTGCGGCGAGAAGTGCGGCCTCGTTCAGGAGGTTCTCAAGGTCAGCCCCCGTAAATCCGGGTGTTGCCCTCGCTATCCACTCAAGGTCAACGTCCTTGGCGAGCTTCTTATTTCTTGCGTGAACCTTAAGTATCTCATACCTTCCCCTGACGTCTGGCTTGGGTATGAATATCTGCCTGTCAAACCTTCCCGGTCTCAGGAGTGCTGGGTCCAAAATGTCGGGCCTGTTCGTCGCGGCTATAACGATAATTCCGTCGGAAGTGTCAAATCCGTCCATCTCAACGAGGAGCTGGTTCAGGGTTTGCTCTCTCTCGTCGTGGCCTCCGCCTATGTTTATAGCTCCCCTTGACCTTCCCACTGCGTCTATCTCGTCTATGAAGATTATGCAGGGGGCGTGCTTCTTGGCCGTTTCAAAGAGGTCCCTTACCCTCGCAGCACCCACACCTACGAACATCTCAACGAAGTCTGAACCCGAAACGGAGATAAAGGGAACGTGTGCCTCACCCGCTATAGCCTTAGCAAGAAGCGTCTTTCCAACTCCGGGCTCCCCGTACAGGAGAACGCCTTTAGGAGGTCTTCCTCCAAGCTTCTGGAACTTGACGGGGTCCTTCAGATACTCAATTATCTCCTTGACCTCTTCTTTGACCTCGTCTATTCCCGCAACGTCGTTAAAGGTAACCTTCGGCTTTTCCTCTATGTAGAGCTTTGCCCTGCTCTTTCCGAAGTTAAAAGCCCTCGTTGCGTTTGCCCCTCCCGACATCTGCCTGAGTATGAGTATCCATATGCCTATGAAGAGGAGAATGGGAAGCCAGGAGAGGAATACGTTGAGTATCCATCCTCCGGGCGGTTCGGGATTGCTCACTTCAACCCTTACTCCTTTCTCAACCATCTTATCAACGAGGTTCGTATTCGGGGGAAGGCTTACCTCAAGCTTCTGACCGTCCTTCGTCTGAACAACTACCGTATTCCCCTTTACCTCCGCGTAGGAGACCTTTCCCTCCTCCACAAGCTTAACGAGCTCGTTCAGGGATACCTTTGTGGTAAAATCTCTTTTAGTCTCAAAGAGGTTGAATGCCAAAATAGCAGCTCCGATAATAACAATCCATACGAACAAGTTTTTCAGTGCGTTCATCTACCTCCTCCTGAAGGATAATAAAAAAATAATTAAGGTGAAAAACCTTTTCAATACCATAAATTATTTCTCATGGGGCAAGAGCAGGAATTCAAGTTCAACACCGTTGAGGAAGCCATAGAAGACATAAGAAGGGGGAAGATGGTTATAGTCGTTGACGACCCCGACAGAGAGAACGAGGGAGACCTCGTGATGGCCGCCGAAAAGGTGACCCCCGAGGCCATAAACTTCATGGCCAAATACGGAAGGGGGTTAATATGCCTTTCCTTAACTCCCGAGAGGTGTGAAGAGCTTGACCTCCATCCCATGACTCCTATGAACACGGACCCCAAGGGAACTTACTTCTGTGTCTCAATAGATGCTCACCCCAAGCACGGAACCACTACGGGCATATCCGCATACGATAGAGCTATAACGATAAAACTCGCCATATCCCCCGATGCGAAGCCCTCCGACTTTGTGAGACCCGGCCACGTATTTCCGCTAAAGGCAAGACCCGGTGGAGTTCTTGAGAGGGCCGGACACACCGAGGCATCCGTTGACCTCGCAAGGCTTGCGGGGCTCTATCCTGCGGGAGTCATATGCGAGATAATGAAGGACGACGGGACCATGGCGAGACTCCCCGACCTTATGGAGTTCGCAAAGAAGCATAACCTTAAGATAATAACGATTGCGGACCTCATAAAATACAGGCTCAGGAAGGAAACACTGGTTGAGAGAGTTGCAACCGCACACCTGCCTACACCCTGGGGCGTTTTCAAGATTCACGCATACAGGCACAAGCTCACGGGTAGCGAGCAGGTAGCCCTCACCATGGGAGAGTGGAGGGAAGACGAGCCCGTTCTCGTGAGGGTTCACTCGGAGTGTTTGACTGGGGACGTTTTCCGTTCCTTCAGGTGTGACTGCAGACCCCAGCTTGAGAAAGCCCTTGAGATGATAGCGAAGGAGGGAAAGGGCGTTCTCGTCTATATCCTCGGACACGAGGGAAGGGGAATAGGCATAGCGAACAAGATAAAGGCCTACGAGCTTCAGGAAAAGGGGTATGATACCGTTGAGGCAAATGAGAAACTGGGATATCCCCCCGATTTAAGGGATTACGGAATAGGTGCTCAGATACTGAGAGACCTCGGGGTAAGGAAGATGAAGCTTATGACGAACAATCCGAGAAAGATAGTGGCCCTTGAGGGATTCGGGCTTGAGGTAGTTGACCGCGTTCCCATAAAGATAGAACCGAACGAGCACAACAGGGTTTACCTCCAGGTGAAAAAAGACAAGCTCGGCCACCTCTTTTAAAATCTTCTTTATGCACATACTCCTCGTAGGCCTCGGAAATATGGGACTGAAGTATCTCAGAAAGCTTGAGGAACTCGGTTTAAAGCCCGTTTTGTGCGACAGAGACCCCGGAAAAGCGAATGGTAAAAAAGATTACCCCTTTTACTGCCATGTAGGAGACGTTAAGGAGGAGGTAAGCCACGCGATAATAGCGATAAATCCCGAGGAACACGTAAAGGTTGCGAAGGAGCTTTTAAGGAAAGGTGTTAAGGTTCTCCTTGAGAAGCCCCCGGCCAGAACGAGCGAAGAATTTTCCGAGATATACGAAAATCCCAACCTTGAGATATCGGAGATAGAGCTTTACTCGGAAGCTGTTAAGAACTTCCCCCATAACGTTGAGCCTAAAAAAATACTCATAGAGAGACTGAATAAGGGAAGGGGATACATAAATCCCCTCTGGGACCTCGCCTGGCACGACCTTTATATACTCCAGTATCTTTTCGGAAAGGTTGAGGTTGAGGAGCTTAAAAAAGGTAAGGTCTGGGAATTATCGGGAAGGGTAAGAAACGTTTCCTTCAGGCTAAGGGTAGCGTGGGAGTATCCCGAACAGATAAGGAGATGGGTCGTAAAGACGGATAAGGGAGACCTGATTATGGATTTCTCAAAGGAGGAACTTACTTTCGGGAGCGTTAGAAGAAGCAGGCTTTACGGGGATAAACTGAGGGAGATGGTTCAGGACTTCGTTGAAGGAGTGAGAAGGGAAGGGAGCAGGGAAAGAGCCATGGAGAACCTGAAAATCCTTGAAAGTCTAAAGGTTTAACTCTCCCTTTCAGCGGTTATTACAACGTTTTTGGGTGAGATTACCTTCTTATCCCTCTTTATCCTAACCTTTAAATCCTGGGAGAACTTATCCTTCAGATAACAGCACCAGCCCTCGTAAACACCAAGCTCGTCTATTATGAACTGGTATTTCTCCCTCGGGAACTTCCCCTCACAGCAGGGCATAAGAACCGCAAGCTTTACGTTATCATACCTGTTCACGAGTTCTATAAATCTTTCCGATAAATCCCTGCAGAGGTGTATTCCCGTCAGGATAACCTTCTCTCCCGCATCCCTAACGAGCTTTTCAAACTCCTCACTCATTATGTCCATATTTATGAACTCAACGTTCTTCAAATACTTCAGGTGTTCCCTGTCCGCTCCCTCGTCTATATCAACCGAAATGACTTTGGTCTTCGGGTGCATGAGTCCGACGAGGGTCGTGAGAAATCCCTTTCCCGAACAGGCGTCTATGACGACGTGGGAGGGGTCCCTTATGAGAAGGTCCTTTATCCTCTCCCTTACAGCCATAGCCTCGCTCACTTCCTTCCAGAAGGTGTTCTTTCTCCTGAGCTTCCTGAACTCGGGCCTCTCGTTTATGAGCTTGGCTATCCTCAACTTCTTAAAGCTCTGGACATATGAGCTTCTTTCAACGGTCGTAGCTTCTGCCATCAATAATAAGATATTAATAAGGAGGTTAGCAAATGCTACTGAACTTGGAGGTAAGAACCCAGTTAAAGGATTTGGCTCAGAAGGAGTTTAAAGAACCCGTAAGTATAAAGCTCTTCTCCCAGGCAATAGGTTGTGAGTCCTGCCAGACCGCCGAGGAACTCCTAAAGGAGACCGTTGATGTTATCGGTGAGGCGGTAGGAAAGGATAAGATAAAGCTTGAAATACTCTCACCTTTCGTAAATAAGGAAGAGGTTGAGAAATACCAAATAGACAGAGTTCCCACCATAGTTATAGAGGGGGACAAAGATTACGGGATAAGGTATATCGGACTTCCCGCAGGCCTTGAGTTTACAACCCTTATAAACGGCATATTCCACGTTTCCCAGAGAAAGCCCCAGCTTTCCGATAAGACGATAGAGCTCCTAAAAGAGATAGACATCCCCATAGAGATATGGGTTTTCGTTACGACTTCCTGCGGATACTGCCCAGCCGCAGCGGTTATGTCCTGGGACTTCGCACTCGTAAGCGATTACATAACCTCAAAGGTTATAGACGCTTCGGAAAATCAGGATTTGGCGGAGCAGTTCCAAGTAGTCGGAGTTCCTAAGATAGTTATTAACAGGGGTGTGGCGGAGTTCGTAGGAGCCCAGCCCGAGAACGCCTTCCTCGGCTACGTCATGGCTGTATACGAGAAGCTAAAAAGGGAACAGGAAAGTAAATGAAGCTTTTCAAGTTTTTTAAGAAGAAGAAAGAAGAGCTTTTATGGACCAAGTGTCCCAACTGCAAAAGTCTTCTTTACGTTCCGGACCTTGAGAGAAACCTCAAAGTGTGTCCAAACTGTGATTATCACTTTACGCTGACAGCAAGGGAGAGGATTAAATTCACCCTTGACGAGGAGGAGACGGAGTTTCTCTTTGAGGATATACTCCCCGCGGACCCCCTTAACTTCAAAGACACAAAGAGCTACAAGGACAGACTTAAAAAAGCCCAGGAGGAGACGGGATTAACGGAAGCCATAGTTATAACCGAAGGCCATATAAAGGGGAAAAAGGTTATTCTCGCGGTTATGGACTTTAATTTCATAGGGGGAAGCATGGGCTCCGTCGTGGGGGAGAGGTTCTTCAGGGCATGCGAGAGGGCGGCGGAGACGGGAACGCCCCTGGTCTCCTTTGCCGCCTCGGGCGGTGCAAGAATGCAGGAGGGCATACTCTCCCTGATGCAGATGGCGAAAACCACCTTCGGTGTGGGACTTTTAAAGGAAAAGGGAGTTCCCTACATAAGCGTTCTTACAAATCCCACGATGGGAGGAGTTTCCGCAAGCTTCGCCTTTCTCGGGGATGTAATAATAGCAGAACCGAAAGCGTTAATAGGTTTTGCGGGTCCCCGTGTGATTGAGCAAACCATAAAGCAGAAGCTACCCGAGGGATTCCAGACCGCGGAATTTCTCCTTGAGAAGGGACAGATAGACATGGTTGTTCACAGAAGGGATATGAAGGATACCCTCTCCTATCTCCTTGAGGTCCTTCACTACTCCGAGAAGTGTTCTCTCTGACCCCCGTCATTTCCCGTCCTTAAACTTCCCCTATCTTTCTGGTTATGGATAACCTTTACGAGCTTGCGGTAAACTTCGGAAGGTTTATAGCGGAAAGGGACGAGATTCACGTTGATGAAATAGATGAGGAAGCGGTTCAGAAAGCCCTTGAGGAGTTCATAAGACAGGTTCTCAAAGGGAAGAGCCTGAGCGATGAGGAGCTTTCCCTCGTTCAGGTGGCCCTTGAGGAGGGCATGTATGACGGGGCAACGGTGAACGAGATGGAAGGCTAAAATAACCTTATGATAAAAATTGCAGTTCCCGCCACAACGACCAATTTCGGGAGCGGGTTTGACGCCTTCGGCCTTGCCCTCGATTTAAAAAATATTTTCTATATAGAACCTTCCGATAAGTATGAGATAACCGTTGAGGGCTTCTCCGAGGGAATACCGAGGGACGAGGACAATCTTTTTATAAAGGTTTGCAAGAGGGTTTTTGAGTTCTTAGGAGAGAGAGAAGTTCCCATACAGCTTCACCAGGTTAACAGAGTTCCCCCTGCAAGGGGGCTTGGCTCTTCCGCGACCGCCATAGTCGGGGCTATTGAGGGAGCTTTAAGAGTTATAGGAAAGAGCTTGAGTCTTGAAGAGAAATTAAGGATAGCCTTTGAGTTTGAACCCCATCCCGATAACATTCTTCCCGCATTCGTGGGAGGCTTCACGGTTTGTGCGACCAACGGAAAAGTAATATACAAAAAGCTAACCTTCCCCGAAGAGCTGAAGCTCATCTTCTTCATACCCTCATACGAGGTTAAAACCTCCGACGCGAGGAATGTCCTTCCGAAGGACGTTCCCTTAAAAGACGCGGTCTTCAACCTCCAGCGTTCCGCTCTATTTGTTACCGCACTTATTACAAGGGATTTCGCTCTTCTTAGAGAAGCGGTAAGGGACAGACTTCACCAGCCCTATAGAAAAAAACTCGTTAAGGGATTTGAGGATGCTGTGGAAATATCTTACGAACTCGGTTCCCTTGCCACATTTTTGAGCGGAGCGGGACCCACAATCTGCTCAATAACTCAGGAAAACGAAGAAATTATAAAAGAGAAGGTAAGGGAAACCATTGAGAAAGCCTGCGGTTGTGAGGTTGAGACAAAAATCCTGAGGGCGAGCAACGAAGGCGTTAAAGTTTACGGCTGACTTTTTCTATATAACTTTTCTTAAGCTCTAAAAATCTATCCTCTTCTATAGCTTTTCTTATCTCCTCCATCATCTTTAAGTAAAACCTGAGGTTGTGAATCGTGTTCAGAACGTATGAGGAAATCTCTTCCGATACGAATAAATGCCTCAGGTAAGCCTTAGAAAAGTTCCTGCAGGTGTAGCAGTCGCACTCCGGGTCAAGGGGGGTGAAGTCCTCCTTCCACTTTGAGTGTCTTATGTCAATAACGCCTTGGGAGGTGTAAAGTGTTCCCGTTCTTGCGTTTCTCGTAGGAACAACGCAGTCAAACATATCAACACCTCTCTCAACCGCGTTAAGGATATCCTCCGGCTTACCCACACCCATTAAATACCTCGGTTTTTCCTCGGGAAGGAGTTCACACACAACTTCCGTCATCTCATACATTATCTCCTTTGGTTCTCCTACCGAAAGACCCCCTATTGAGTATCCGAAAAGAAATTTATCAAACTCAATTGTTCTCTTAACCGCTTCCCTCCTCAGGTCCTCCCAGAAGGCACCTTGAACTATCCCGAATAGGGCCTGGTCCTCCCTCTTCTTTGCCCTTATGCTCCTTTCAAGCCACCTTATCGTTCTCCCGAGGGCCTCTTTTGCGTATTCCTTAGTCGTAGGATACTCAACGCACTCGTCAAGAGGCATGATTATATCCGAGCCGAATATCTCCTGAATCTCTATAACCCTTTCGGGCGTAAAGAAGTGCCTGTCTCCCTGAAGATGGTCCTGAAACTCAACTCCCTCCTCCGTTATCCTCACCTTTGCCTTCCTGTTTCCGAACCTCCCCTTTGCAAGAGAGAAGACCTGATAACCTCCGCTGTCCGTGAGTATGGGCTTGTTCCAGCCTATAAACCCGTGAAGCCCTCCCGCCTTTTTTATGATATCGGTCCCGGGCCTCAGGTATAGGTGGTATGTGTTTCCGAGAATTATCTGAGTTCCTATCTCCTCAAGGAGCTTGTGTATCATGGCCTTGACCGTCCCCTGCGTTCCCACGGGCATGAAAACGGGAGTTTCTATAACGCCGTGAGGAGTGTAAAGCCTTCCCCTTCTCGCCTTTCCGTCCTTCTTTATGAGGTGGAAGCGAAACATAAACCAAATGATACTAAAGGTTTTTCTCAAGGAGCTTTATAAACTCCTCCTCGGGAACGGGCTTTGAGAAGTAATACCCCTGTCCGTAGTCGCAACCGAGCTCCCTTAAAACCTCAAGCTGTTCCTTGGTTTCTATGCCTTCCGCAACGGTTTTAAGGTTAAAGGTCTTCGCGAGGAGTATTATTGCCTTCACCATTTTAAGGTCATCTTCATCCTTCGGCAGGTTTCTTATGAAGGAAATATCAATCTTAAGAGCGTATGCGGGAATCCTTTTCAGGTAAGAAAGGGAGGCGTATTTCGTCCCGAAGTCGTCTATGTATATCCTTATCCCTAGCTCAGTTATCTTCTCAAGAAGCTTTATCGCATTCTCGGGATTTTCCATAATGGCTCCTTCCGTGACTTCAAACTCAAGGAGATTAACGACATCTTTACAGTCCTTGAGTTTGCTTTCAATATCCCTGAAGAAGGTTTCGCTCCTTAACTGAACGGGGGACAGGTTTACCGCTATGGGAATGGAAACACCTTTCTTTTTCAAATTCTTCAGGAAGTTGCATGCTTCTTCAAGAACCCACAGCCCGACATCGTGAATGAGTAAGCTCTCCTCAAGCAACGGGATAAACTTGTTGGGGGGTATAACCTCACTTCCCTTTATCCACCTAATCAAGGCCTCCGCTCCGATTATTTTTTCGCTTTTCAGGTCCACCTTCGGTTGATAAAGAAGCCTGAACTCCTTTTCCCTTATAGCCCTTATGAGCTCACTCCTGATTAATACCCTCTCCCTTGCCCTTTCCTCTATGTTATCCTCCTTTTTCACAGCTATTACGAATGTATTTCCGCCGAGTTCCTTTGCTTCCCTTAGGGAACGAAGTGCGAACGTGTATATCTCTTCGGGAGAAGAAAAGTCCTCAGAAACCTCAACCCCGCCCGCGGAAAAGGTGATGTATATACTCCTTCCGTTAATCTCGTAAGGATTTAAGGACAAGGCATCCATAACCTTCTTCAGAAATTCCTGAAGGGGCTTACTTTCCTTTGGGAGGAGCATACCGAACTCGTCATTCGTAATCCTTGCGGTAAAATACCCGAAACTGCTCAGCCTTCTTGCGACTTCCTTCAGTATCCTGTTTCCCGCCTCAAAGCCGAAGGCCGTATTTATCTCGTGGAAGTTATCTATATCAACGAGGACCAAAGCCTTAAGCCTTCTTTCCTTCATAAGTTTTCTTAACTTCTCAAAGAAGCTGAACCGGTTCGGAAGCCCGGTAATCCTATCGGTAAACTGCGCTTTGCCTTTTTCCTTTAATCTGTTTAAAGCGAAGGCAAGGTCATTCGCAACCTCATAAAGAAGAACCAATTCCTCATTGCTGAATTCATCACCCTTTTCCTTGGCAACGGTGAGGAAGTAATCATCGTCCAGAGGAATGCAAATGGATTCATCTTCCGGAGTCAGCTCCCCCTTTTCAAAAAGGGCTTTCCCCTCCTTCTTAAAGATACCCGCGTATTTGAACACCTCGGAGGTAAGCACCTTTACGGTTTCCTTGAATATTTCCTCCAAGGAACAGTTGCTTGTAATCAGGTTATTTATTTCGCTTAAAGTTTTGTAAAGTTTTCCTTCCATATATATTTTCCCCTCAATTTAAATTTACAGCATTTTATAGAATTTTCCAGAATAAATATTACAGAAAACTTCCGTAAAAAGTCGTATCATAAAATACAAGGAAGGTGATTTTTGAAAAAGAAAACTTACGTCTTTGACGAAGAAACGTTAAGAGTTTTATCCGAGCTAAAGAAAAAGCTTGGTAAAAAGGAAGTTCGTATAATCAAGGAAGCTTTAATGTATTACTACGAAAAGCTTATGGGTGAAAGCCTTGAAGAAAGAATAAAACACATTGAGAACAAGATAAGGGAGCTTGAACTGAGGGTTAAGAGACTTGAGGAGAAAAATCAGCCGTAAAGGAGTTCTTTTAGCTTAACCATCTCCTCAAGGGGAATCTGGCCGGGTGCGAAGGACTTTCCGAGGGATGCGTAAGTTATTACCGAACCGAAGATGTAGCCCGCAATCCTTGAAACCCTTCCGTAATCTCCCATCGCTATAACTATCTTTTCTCCCTCTACCTGTCTGGCTATACATAAGAGTCTCGCAACGTCCTCGTAGGAGTTTGCCTTTACTGCTATCTTCGGTATGCCTCCGAACCTGTATCCTTCCCTCAAAACCTCCCTTATTATCCAGTTGGGGGGAGTGAGCTCAAAGTTGTGATAGGAGATTATGAGCTTTCCCTTCCCGTCAAGGAGGGTGTGAAGCTTTACGATTAAGCTCCTCTGGGAGAGTTCAACGTCGGTGTAGTCGCTCAAGGGAGCGAGCTTCTCAAATATCTCCTCCCTGTTTTTAACCTCTTTCCCTCCCTCCTCGGGTATCCTCACGGTGAGTATGGTTTTAAAGCCGAGCTCCTTAGCTTCAAGGAGCTTCTCCTTTACGTAATCAACCGAAGTGTCCGAAAACTGGTCAACCCTTAGCTCAACTACATCCGCTCCCTTTTCCTTTGCTTCTTTAACCTTTTCTGAAAAGTCCTTATCGTCAAGGGGAACGGCTATCAGCATTTACTTCTGCTCTTCCTGCTGTTTTGCTATCTCTTCCTCGGGTCTCCTTGCCCTCTGGAGAATCTTTACCACAACCCATCTCTTTGTCTTTGAGAGAGGTCTCGTTTCCCTAATCATAACGATATCCCCGACCCTGCACTCATTGTGCTCGTCGTGGGCGTGATACTTCTTACTCTTTACTATGTGCTTACCGTAAAGGGGGTGGGGAACTCTTCTGTCAACCTTTACCACAACGGTTTTATCCATCTTATCGCTCACAACAACACCTACGAGGTGTTTTCTTTTTTCATGCCACTTCTTTTCCTTCTTTTGCTCCGTCATCACTGCTCACCTCTCAGCTGCTTTTCCCTTATAACCGTTAAGACCCTGGCTATGTTTCTCTTAACCTTTCTCATCTCCATTGGATTTTCAAGCCCCTGAACCTGCTTCTTGAAGCGAAGCCTAAGAAGCTCCATCTTGAGTTCATCAAGGAGTTCTTCAAGCTCCTTTATGCTCTTTTTTCTTATATCCTCAAGGAACTTCTTTCTCTCCCTTTCCCACATGGCTTTCCACCTCAATACTTAAAAGTAAACTCTCCGTATTTCACGAGTCTTACAGGTATGGGAAGTTTTGATGCTGCTATCCTGAAGGCTTCCTGTGCAACCTCTTCAGGAACACCCGTGAACTCAAAGAGTATCCTTCCGGGCTTTACCACAGCAACGAATCCTTCGGGGTCACCCTTTCCGCCACCCATTCTTACTTCGTTAGGTTTCTTCGTATATGGCTTGTCGGGGAATATCCTTATCCATACCTTTGCACCTTTCTTTAAGCTTCTAACGAGGGCTACCCTCACGGCTTCTATCTGTTGCTGGGTAATCCAAGCACGGTCAAGAGCCTGTATTCCGTATTCACCGAAAGCGAGCTTATTACCCCTGAAGGCCTTACCCTTAAGGGTTCCCCTTCTCTGCTTTCTCCATCTTACCTTTTTCGGCTGGAGATACATCTCTTAACCCTCCTTTGCAGCCTGCTTTATTTCTTCCTCTATCTTCTTGAGAATTTCCTCTTTACCGCCCTTGAGAACGTCTCCCTTGTATATCCAAACCTTTACGCTGAGAATTCCGTATTTTGTGTAAGCGGTTGCAAATCCGTAATCTATGTCCGCCCTGAGAGTCTGGAGGGGCATCCTTCCCACGAGGAACCACTCCTTCCTTGCTAGCTCCGCTCCTCCTATCCTTCCCTTAACCTGAACCTTTACTCCCTTTGCTCCCGCCTTAAGCGCGTTATCAATGGCCCTTTTCATAGCCCTTCTGTGGGATACCCTTCTCTCTATCTGGAGGGCTATATCCTCCGCTACGAGCTGGGCATCAAGCTCGGGAACCTTAACCTCAAGAACTGAGATGCTTATCTCCTTTCCGGGAAGCATTCTCTCTATCGTTTTCTTAAGTCTGTCAACTTCCTGCCCTCTTCTTCCGATAACTATTGCGGGCTTTGCGGTATGTATCTTTATCCTTACCTTATCAACAATTCTCTCTATCTCAACCTTGGATACACCCGCAACCTTATACCTCTTCTTTATGTAGTTCTTTATCTTCAGGTCTTCGTGAAGGAGCTTTGCGTAATCCTTTTTGGGTGCGTACCACTTTGAAGGCCAGTCCTTAATAACGCCCAGTCTGAAGCCTATCGGGTGCGTTTTCTGACCCATGCTTACTCTTCCTCCTTACCTTCGGGCTTTTCCTCTAAAACTATTGTAATATGGGACAACCTCTTCCTCACCATCGTAGCCCTTCCGTGAGCTCTCGGTATCCACTTCTTGAGTATGGGACCCCTGTCCGCAACCGCCTTCTTAATGTAAAGCCTGTCAAGGTCTAAGCCCTTCTGTTCCGCGTTTGCTATCGCACTCTTGAGAAGCTTTTCCGCAATCCTCGCAGCCCTTTTAGGTATCACCTTGAGAAGGTAAAGGGCTTCTCCTACATCCTTTCCGTGAATCTCCCTAAGAACGAGCCTTGCCTTCAGAGGAGATATGTGGGCGTACCTCAGTATGGCTATAGCCTGGTTCGGCTTGTAACCTTCCCTCTGGGATTTGTCCTTTATCTTAAGCTGTCCCATGGCTTCTCACCTCACTTCTTCTTAACGACCTTTGCGGTTTTATCGGGGTGTCCCTTGAAGGTTCTCGTGGGTGCAAACTCCCCGAGCTTGTGTCCCACCATATCCTGGGTTATGTAAACGGGTATGAAGGTCTTTCCGTTGTGAACCGCTATGGTGTGTCCAACGAACTCAGGTATTATCGTCGTAGCCCTTGAGTAGGTTCTCACGACCTTTCTCTCTCCGGCCTCGTTCATCTTCCTTATTCTCATCCACAGCTTCGGGTCAACGTAAGCCTTCTTCTCGGTCATCTGTTTATACTGAGCGTATATCTCCTCGTATTTCCTTACCCTGTTCGTTATTATCTCAAGGGCCCTTACTTCGGACTGAACCCTGTTCACCTCTCTGATAAGTTCCTTAAGCTGTTCGTCTCCTTCCGCCTCTATCTTAGGCTTTCCTTTGTGGGCTTCCCTGAGTTGCTTTTTCAGGTTTTCAAGAACCTGTTTTCTCTCTTCAAGGAGTTCCTCAAGGTCTCTTAGGCTCGTCTTTCCCTTAAGGAGTTCAAAAGAACCGTATCTCTTTATAGCTTCCCTCACGAGCTTATAAGCCCTCTGGAGTTTTTTGTAAAGCCTGTAATACTCCTCAGGGTTTTCTATTAACCTGTTTCTTTTGTTCCAAGCACCTTTAAATCCCATCTCTCAGTCCTCCTTTATAAGGGCTTTCCGTCCCTTCTCGTCACGATAAACTTATCGGAGTACTTCTTACCCCTTCTCGTCTTGTATCCCTTCGTCTTCCATCCCCAGGGGGATTCGGGATGCTTACCCCTCGTTCTACCTTCACCACCACCGTGGGGGTGGTCAACAGGGTTCATTGCGGTTCCCCTGGTGTGGGGTCTCCATCCGAGCCACCTTGCCCTTCCCGCCTTTCCGAGCTTAACGAGCTCGTGTTCCGCAAGCCCTACCCTTCCTATCGTGGCCATGCACCTCTCGTGAATCATCCTCACCTCACCCGAGGGCATTCTCACGAGGACGTATCCCTTCTTCGTTGACCTTCCGAGAACCTGGGCCCAGGTTCCCGCAGCCCTCGCTATCTGACCTCCCTTTCCGGGCATAAACTCTATGTTGTGAATAATCGTTCCCTCGGGTATGTATTTGAGAGGCATAGCGTTTCCGGGCTTTATCTCGGGAAGGGGCTTTCCCGCTTCCGCATCCTCCCAGCTTATTGACATAACCGTGTCCCCTACCTTGAGACCCTCGGGCCAGATGATATACCTCTTCTCACCGTCAGCGTAATGGAGAAGACATATCCTCGCACTTCTAAAGGGGTCATACTCTATGGAAACTACCTTTGCGGGAACTAAGCTCTTATCCCTCTTGAAGTCTATAATTCTGTAAAGCTTTTTATGTCCTCCTCCCCTGTGCCTTGCGGTTATGTTTCCCCTCTGTCTTGACCTTCCCTTAGCCCTGTGCCACCACTTTAACAGGGATTTTTCGGGCTCAACCTTGTTCTTCTTTACGAGAACGAGTTCCTTACCCTTTCTTACTAACTTCTCTATTTCCTCAAAGTCGTAAAGGACCGCGTGCCTCGTTCCGTTTGTTACGGGCTTTAATTTTCTAACACCCATCTCTTACACCTCACTTCTGAGCAAACTCAAGGATGTCTATTTTATACCCCTTCTCAAGGGTGACTATCGCCTTCTTCCACTTCTTCGTCGTTCCATACTGCCTGAACCTGTTCCAGACCCTCTTTTTCTTTGGTTTTACTATCATCGTGTTTACCTTTTTCACCTTTACGTTAAAGAGTTTCTCAACCGCTTCCTTTATCTCGGGCTTTGAGGCATCAAGGGCGACTTCAAAGGTGTATTTGTTGTAGTCCTCCATAAGCCTGTTGCTCTTTTCCGTGATTATGGGCCTTATCAGTATTTCCCAGGGCTTTCTCTGACTCATCTTACGCCTCCACCTTCTTGTATATTCTGTCAAGGCATTCCTTATGAATTACGAGTTTATTAGCCCATAGAACGTCGTAAACGTTTAAGCCTTCGGGAAGTAAAACCCTAACGTTCTGCAGATTTCTGAAGGACTTATAAAGAACTTCGTTCTTTTCGGGAATGACGATTAAGACCTTTTCCTTATCAACCCCGAGGTTTTTAAGAAACTCAACTGCTTTCTTCGTTTTGGGCTGTTCTCCCAAATCTATGTTATCAACGAAGATTATGGCGTCATTCTGAGCCTTGTCCGATAAGGCCATCTTAAGCCCGAGCTTCCTTACCTTCTTGGGAAGGGGATACTCGTAATCCCTGGGCTTAGGTCCGTGGGCTACACCGCCTCCCACGAATATGTTTACGCCCCTCTCACCGTGTCTCGCATTACCCGTTCCCTTCTGGGGAAGTATCTTCCTGCCCGAGTAGGCTACCTCTCCCCTCGTCTTCGTTGAGTGGGTTCCCTGCCTTCTCTTTGCGAGTTGCCACTTTACAACTTCCCATAAAACGTGTTTCTTAACCTTTACGTTAAATACGTCGTCCCTTACCTCAACGTCTCCTATCTTCATGACTCGGCCACCTCTGTAGATTCTTCCTTAACAAGGTTCTCAACTATAAACTGGAGTCTCTTCTGCTTTAGCTTCTGGCTCTTTCTGTATGCTATCGTTGACTGCTCAACAACAACTATACCTTTATTGTGTCCGGGAACAGAGCCTTTTACGAGTATTGCGTTTTCCTCGGGAAGAACGTCAACCACGAAAAGACCCTGAACCCTCACAGGCTTCGCTCCGTAGTGTCCGGGCATCTTCTTACCCTTCCATACCCTTCCCGGGTCCGTTCTCTGTCCTATCGCACCTACCGCCCTGTGGTATCTGTGTCCGTGGGACCTGGGAAATCCCGCAAAGTCCCATCTCTTCATAACACCTGCAAAGCCCCTACCCTTTGATATTCCCCATACGTCAACGAGGTCACCGGGTTTGAAAACGTCTTGAACTCTCAGCTCTTGTCCGGACTTGAACTCTTCGGGATTATCAACCCTGAACTCCCAGAGCCTTCTCAGAAGGGGGACGCCGTGTTTTTTGAAGTGGCCTATAAGGGGCTTTGTGAGGTGCTTCTCCTTTGCCTCGTAAGCACCAACCTGAAGGGCGTTATACCCGTCCTTGGTGTTCACGGACTTTACCTGAACCACGTAGTTCACAGGGAACTTTATAACGGTAACGGGAATTGCGGTCCCGTCCTTCAGAAGAACGCGTGTCATTCCTACCTTTTCACCAATCAATCCCAGAGGCATCTCTCTAACCCCTCATCTTTACTTCTACGTCAACACCCGCGGGAAGGTTTATCTCCATTAGGGCTTCTATCGTCTGGGGAGTGAACCTCGTTATGTCTATTATCCTTGAGAACTCCCTTATCTCAAAGTGCTCCCTTGACTGGTCAAACTTGTGGGGTGAACGGAGAACGCACCACTTCCTCTTTCTCGTGGGAAGGGGAATGGGGCCCCTCACGACACCGCCCGTTCTCTTAACCGTCTCTATTATCTGTTTAACCGATTGGTCCAAAACCCTGTGGTCAAAGGCCTTAAGCTTTATCCTTATTTTCTCCTGCTCCATCTTCAGACTCCTCAGTCAAGGATTTTGGTAACGACACCAGCACCTACAGTCCTTCCACCTTCCCTTATCGCAAACCTCAGCCCTTCCTCCAACGCCACAGGCGCTATAAGCTCTACCTCAAGCTCTACGTTATCCCCGGGCATCACCATCTCAACGCCTTCAGGTAGCTTCACTACAGTTCCCGTAACATCAGCAGTCCTGAAGTAAAACTGTGGTCTGTAGTTCACAAAGAAAGGCGTGTGCCTTCCTCCTTCCTCCTTGCTAAGGACGTATACCTGTGCCCTGAACTTCCTGTGGGCCTTCACGCTCCCGGGCTGGGCAAGCACCTGTCCCCTCTCCACATCGTCCTTCCCTACTCCCCTCAGAAGAACTCCGATATTGTCTCCGGGAAGCGCCTCATCAAGCACCTTCCTGAACATCTCTATGGACGTTGCTACAGTCTTTAAGGGCTCTTCTCTGAGTCCTACTATCTCTACCTCATCTCCAGGCCTCAACACGCCTCTTTCCACTCTTCCTGTTACAACCGTTCCACGTCCCGATATACTGAACACGTCTTCTATGGGCATGAGGAAGGGCTTGTCAACCTCTCTCTCAGGTGTCGGTATGTACTCGTCCATCGCGTTCAGAAGTTCCTTTATGCTTTCTACCCACTTTCCGGGAGAGTTTTGTTCAAGCTCCTGAAGGGCTCCCAGAGCGGAACCTCTTATTACGGGAACTTCATCTCCGGGATACTCGTATTTGCTGAGAAGCTCTCTCACTTCAAGCTCAACGAGCTCAAGGAGCTCTTCGTCGTCAACCATATCACACTTGTTCATGAAAACGACTATGTAGGGAACGTTAACCTGTCTTGCGAGAAGGACGTGTTCTCTGGTTTGGGGCATCGGGCCGTCAGCTGCGGAAACCACGAGTATAGCCCCGTCCATCTGGGCCGCACCGGTAATCATGTTCTTGATGTAGTCCGCGTGTCCGGGGCAGTCAACGTGTGCGTAGTGTCTCTTAGCGGTTTCGTACTCAACGTGAGTGATGTTTATGGTTATACCTCTTTCTTTTTCTTCTGGAGCTTTGTCAATTTCTTCGTATTTGAAGCACTTAGCTTTACCACCTTCAACGAGTCCTGCTGCGAGAACGCATGTTATAGCTGATGTAAGCGTAGATTTTCCGTGGTCAACGTGACCTATGGTACCCACGTTTACGTGTTCTTTTGTCCTCTCAAAC
>NZ_BAAHXJ010000013.1:0-44977 GCF_054656935.1 Aquifex pyrophilus
AGATGGCAAGGGAAATAATAACGCTCGCTTGCACGGAGTGCAAAAGAAGGAACTACACAACTACGAAGAATAAACAGAAACACCCCGAGAGGCTTGAGCTCAGGAAGTACTGCAAGTGGTGCAGGAAACACACCATCCACAGGGAAGTGAAATAAATTTTTCCTCTGTGGGGCTGTAGCTCAATTGGCAGAGCGCGGGACTCCAAATCCCGTGGGTGGGGGTTCGAGTCCTCCCAGCCCCGCCACTTACTTAACTTTTCCGGGGTAAAAGAAAATGGATAAACTCAGGGAGTTCCTGACGGGAGTAAGGGAAGAACTAAAAAGGGTTGTATGGCCGAAAAGGGAAACGGTTATAAAGGCAACAATAAGTGTTATAATATTCTCCCTTGTGGTGGGAGTTTACCTTTGGATTTTAGACCTCGGCTTTACTAAAATTATATCCTTCATACTTTCCTTGAGAGGGAGCCTATGAACGCGGAGAAGCAGGAACAGCAGCTTGAGAAGAAGTGGTATGCCCTTCAGGTTGAACCCGGAAAGGAAAACGAGGCAAAGGAGAACCTCCTTAAGGTTCTTGAGATTGAGGGTTTAAGGGACCTCGTTGATGAAGTTATAGTCCCGGCTGAAGAGAAGGTGGTTATAAGAGCCCAGGGAAAGGAGAAGTACAGGCTCTCTCTCAAGGGAAATGCGAGGGATATTCCCGTTCTCGGGAAAAAGGGAGTAACGACCTTCAGGATAGAGAACGGGGAGGTTAGGGTTGTTGAGAGCGTTGACGGGGATACCTGCGTAAACGCACCTCCCATATCAAAGCCGGGCCAAAAGATAACCTGTAAGGAAAACAAAACGGAGGCAAAGATAGTTCTTGATAACAAGATATTTCCCGGATACATACTCGTAAAAGCCCACATGAACGATAAACTCTTAATGGCCATAGAGAAGACGCCTCACGTTTTCAGACCGGTAATGGTAGGAGGAAAACCCGTTCCCCTCAAGGACGAAGAAGTTGAAAGAATACTTAATCAGATAAGGAAGGGTGCTAAGCCCACTAAAGTTGAGTTTGAAAAGGGAGACCAGGTAAGGGTTATAGAAGGTCCCTTTATGAACTTTACGGGAACCGTTGAGGAAGTTCATCCCGAAAAGCGGAAACTTACTGTTATGATAAGTATATTCGGAAGGATGACACCCGTAGAGCTTGACTTTGACCAGGTGGAAAAGATTTGAAGGAGGATTGAAATGGCTAAGAAGGTGGTAGCCACTATAGAGCTTATGCTTCCGGCTCAACAGGCGTCCCCGGCACCACCCGTAGGACCTGCGTTAGGTCAGCACGGCGTAAACATAATGGAGTTCGTTAAGCAGTTCAACGCGGCAAGCAGGGACTACGAACCGGGAACAATACTTCCCGTAGTTATAACCGTATATCAGGACAGAAGCTTCACATTCATAATGAAAACGCCCCCCGTATCCTACCTCCTTAAGAAGGCTGCGGGGGTGGAAAAAGGTTCTTCGGATCCAAAAAGGGTAAAGGTTGGAAAGATAACGGTGAAACAGCTTGAAGAGATAGCGAAGATGAAGATGAAGGATATGAACACGAGAGACCTGAAGGCTGCAATGAGAACCGTTGCGGGAACCGCAAAAAGCATGGGCATTGAGATAGAAGGTTGGAAGGAGTAGTGCCATGGCGAGAAGGGGTAAAAAATACATAGAGGCTGCAAAGCTCGTTGATAAAAACAAGAGATACACCGTAGAGGAAGCGGTTGACCTGCTCAAGAAGATGGAAGAGGTTCTCCAGAGAAGGTTTAACGAAACCGTTGAACTCGCTATGAGACTAAACGTTGACCCCCGTTATGCGGACCAGATGGTAAGGGGTTCGGTGGTACTTCCTCACGGACTCGGAAAACCCATAAAGGTTCTCGTATTCGCGGAAGGTGAGGACGCAAAGAGGGCGGAAGAAGCAGGAGCGGACTACGTAGGAGGGGATGAACTCATAAATAAGATTCTCAAGGAGGAGTGGACAGACTTTGACGTCGCGATAGCAACTCCCGAGATGATGCCAAAGGTGGCTAAACTCGGTAGAATTCTCGGCCCCAGAGGTCTCATGCCCTCACCGAAGACGGGAACCGTTACGAAGAACGTTGAGCAGGCTATAAAGGACGCAAAGAGGGGAAGGGTTGAGTTTAAGGTTGATAAGGCGGGAAACATACACATGCCCGTTGGTAAGGTTTCCTTTGATAAGGCAAAGCTCCTTGATAACATCTACGCTGCTATAGATGCGGTGGTGAGGGCTAAGCCGCCCGGAGCGAAGGGGCAGTATGTGAAGAATATAGCCCTTTCCCTAACGATGAGTCCGAGCGTGAAGATTGATATAAACGAGACCTTAAGAAAGCTTCAAGAGAGGGCTGCTTAACGGAGGTTTGAGTTATGGCTGAGTTTAACAGGGAAGCTTATTCCGAGAGGGAAAGAAGCGCGGCAAGCAGGAAAACCCTTTTGAGGAAGCAGGAGCTCGTAAACTCCTACAAGGAGAGACTCCAGAGGTCAAACGGTTTTGTTGTATTCTTCAACTTCCAAGGAATAGACGCCTATCCCCTAACCCTCCTCAGGCTTGATATTAAGGACCTGAAGGGCGAGATAGTCGTCGGTAAGAACACGCTCTTTTACAGGGCTTTCTCGGACACAGCTCTTTCGGACCACAGGGATATATTTATAGGTCCTACCGCGGCACTTTTCGCATATGAGGACCCTGTAGCTGTTACAAAGAAGCTTGTAGAGTTTCTCAAGGAGACCTTTGACAAGGAGTGGGAAGGAAGGATAAAGGGGGGACTCCTTGACTACAAGTACATCTCCCCCGAGCAGGTGAAGGAGCTCGCGGAACTCCCGAGCAAGGAGGAACTCATAGCGAAGCTCCTCGGTGTTATGATGGCACCCGTTACGCAGCTCGCCATGACCTTGAAGGCGGTTCCTCAAAAGCTTGTTTTAGTTCTTAAGGCTATTGAAGAAGAAAAATCTAAAGGAGGTCAGTAAGATGGCTACGTTAACCATTGATGAAATCGTAGAAGCTATCAAGAACATGTCCGTTTTAGAGGTTGCTGAACTCGTTAAGAGACTTGAAGAGGAGTTCGGCGTTTCCGCAGCCGCTATGGTTGCAGCCGCACCAGCAGCAGGAGCAGCAGCCGGAGCACCCGCCCAGGCCGAGGAGAAGACGGAGTTTGACGTAATACTCAAGTCCCCCGGAAAGAACAAGATACAGGTTATCAAAGTTGTTAGGGAAATCACCGGACTCGGACTCAAGGAGGCTAAGGAGCTTGTTGATAACGCACCCAAGCCCATCAAGGAAGGTGTTCCCAAGGAAGAAGCCGAACAGATTAAGAAGAAGCTTGAAGAAGCAGGGGCAGAAGTTGAGCTCAAGTAATTCCCCGCCCCTTCCCCTCAATTTCTCTTTAGGAGGTAATACTCCCTGAAGGAATTTGAAAAATCAATGGTTTCTTACAGGTAGGGAATTGAAAAAGCAAATATTGACACCCAAAATTCTCGGTATAAATTTAAAATATTGTCCGATGGGTTCATATTGTCTTTTTACCACCATAAAAATAAAAGAGGTGAGGTAAAACCATGGCAAAAATTGCACTACCCCGTAAGTTTTTCGGTAGAAGAACCGAGATTTTAGAACCTCCCTACCTTCTAAGTATACCCAAGAACTCCTTTGAAAACTTCGTTCAGTTAAAGGTTAACCCCTACAAGAGAAAAAATGTAGGACTTGAACACATATTCAGAACTTCCTTCCCCTTTAAGGACCCCGATGAAAACTTCATCCTTGAGTATCTCGGCTACGAAATTGGAGATTGGGAATGTAATAGATGCGGTTATAAGCCAAAGGATGACCTTCTCGGTGGTTGGGACGTTGATTGTCCCGAGTGCGGTGCGAAGCTCGTTTACAAAGAAAAGTTCACGCCCGAGGAGTGCAAACTGAAGGGGCTTACCTACTCCGCACCCCTCAGGGTTATGCTCCAGCTCAAGGCAAAAACGAAGAACGGATACAGAACATTCCCTCCCAGGAAGGTTTACTTCGGTGAAGTTCCCCTTATGACCGATAACGGCTCATTCATTATAAACGGAACGGAAAGGATAATAATTAACCAGCTCATACGTTCAAGCGGTGTGTTCTTTGACGAGAAAGAGGAAAAGCAGAAAGATGCAACGATAACGAGAATTCTCTACAGGGCTAGCATAATACCCGACAAGGGTTCAAGGGTTGAGTTTGAGCTATCTGGTGCCACGGACCTCATATCCGCACGTATAGACAGGAAGAAGCTGAGTGCCATATCCGTTTTAAGGGCTTTCGGGCTTGAGACTGCCTACGATATACTCAAACCCTTTTACGAAGGGGTAAGAAAATACATCGTAAAGGACAAGTATCTATACGATGCGGAAACGGGAGAAGAGTTCACTCCAGAAGACCTTGAACACCACTATATATTCGCGATACTGAAGTTCAAGGCAAAGATTGCGGGATTCGGAACCTCAAAGGAAAGGGAGATAATTGAGGAAAGGTATATAGAGGAGTGGGAGGAGCTCGTAAGGATACTTGATGACGAGAGAATAGAAGTTCTAAGCGTAACCTCCGTTCCCCGTGAAAACGTCATAAAGAGTCCCTACGGAAAGAGCCTTGTTGATACCCTCGCAACGGATACATCTCCGAGGGATGCGGACAGGAGAAGCCCTGTAAAGGTTCCCGCGGAATACACTCTAAGGGATTACGGCCTTATGGAGATGTATAAAAAACTCAGACACATTGAAGCCCTCACTATGGAAATAGACTCAATAATTGAGAGGGCGAGGGTTTACTTCAACGTATTTTTCAGGGACCTCAAGAGGTATGACCTCTCAAGGGTAGGTAGGGTAAAGATAAACGCAAAGGTTCACAACATACCGAAGGTATTAAAACCGACTGACATAGACCTTCTTGATAACCTTCCTCCCCTTGCACTTGCGGAGGACTACGGAGAGTATAAGGCGGGAACGAGGATAACGAAGGAGCTCCTGAAGGAGCTCTTTAAAAATTACAAGGAGATAAAAGTAAAGGATTACACCGAAGACGAAGCGAGATTTTTACTCCCAATAGACCTAATTAACATACTCAAGTACTTAATAGACCTCAGGCACGGAAGGGTCAAAAAAGACGATATAGCACACCTCGGAAACAGAAGGGTAAGGTCCGTAGGAGAGCTTCTCGAGAACCAGGCAAGACTCGGAATAGCGAAGATGGAGAAGGTATTCAGAGACCGCTCCGCAACGATACACCCCGAACAGCCCGACCTAAAACCCCAGGACTTTATAAACCCCCGTTACGTTACTAATGCTATAGCGGACTTCTTGAAAACGGGACAGCTCTCCCAATACCTTGATAACACCAATCCCCTCTCCGAGCTCACCCACAAGAGAAGGCTTTCAGCTTTAGGACCGGGAGGGCTTACGAGGGAAAGCGCAAAGTTTGAGATAAGGGACGTTCACCCCTCCCACTACGGAAGGATATGTCCAATAGAAACGCCCGAAGGTCAGAATATAGGTCTCGTCACATCACCCACCGTTTACGCAAGGGTGAACGAATACGGATTCCTGATAACCCCTTACAGGAAGGTTGAAAACGGAAGGGTTACGGACAAGATAGAGTGGCTCGCGGCATACGAGGAAGAGAACTACGTAATAGCTCAAAGCACACCCACGGACGAGGAAGGAAGGATAAAGGCTGAGTTCGTTCTTGCAAGACACAAAAACGACATAAGGCTCGTAAAACCCGAGCAGGTTGATTACATAGACGTATCCCCCAGACAGGTAATATCACCATCCTCCTCCCTAATTCCCTTCCTTGAACACGACGACGCGAACAGGGCACTCATGGGTTCAAACATGCAGAGGCAGGCGGTTCCACTCATATTCACCCAGGCACCCCTCGTGGGAACAGGAATGGAAAAGAAGATAGCGAGGGACTCCCACGCGGTGGTAGTTGCGAAAAGGGGCGGAGTGGTTGAAGAAGTTGACGGTTCAAAGATTATCGTAAGGGTCAACCCAGAAGAGATTAACCTTGAGGACCCCCTCGATATAGGAATAGACATATACGAGCTCAGGAAGTTTGAGAGGACGAACCAGAAAACCTGTGTTAACCAAAGGCCCATAGTTAAGAAAGGGGAAAGGGTAGAAAAGGGACAAATCATAGCGGACGGACACTCAACGGACAGGGGAGAGCTCGCACTCGGAAAGGACGTTCTCGTTGCCTTTATGCCCTGGAGGGGATACAACTTTGAGGACGCTATAGTAATTTCGGAAAGACTCGTAAAGGAAGACGTTTACACCTCCATACACATAGAGGAGCTTGAGGTTGAAGCAAGAGAAACGAAGGTTGGAGACGAGGAGATAACGAGGCAGATTCCCGGCGTTCCCGAGAGGGCCCTTGCACACCTTGACGAACACGGAATTGTTAGGGTGGGAACATACGTAAAGCCCGGGGACATACTCGTAGGAAAGGTAACGCCCAAAGGGGAAACAAGGCTAACACCTGAAGAAAAACTCCTCCAAGCTATATTCGGTGAGAAGACGAAGGACGTCAAAGACGCATCCCTAAGGTGTCCCCCCGGTGTTGAGGGAATAGTGATAGACGTTCAGGTATTCACGAGAAAAGGAGGAAAAGCCGCTAAGGATATGCTCGCTCAGAAGGTTGAAAGGGAAGAGCTCGAAGCTCTCGAAAGGGAGCTTGAGAAGAAGAAAAACCTCCTAATGAGCGGAGTTGAGAAGGTTCTCAAGGGCCTTATCCTCGGAAAGAAGACGGACAAGGATGTAAAGATAGGCAAAAAAGAGATAAAGAAGGGAACGGAGATAACCGAGGAAATTTTCAAGGAGTATTCCCAATACATACTCGCAAGACCCGAAAACTTCTTTACAGACGAGGAGCTTATAAAGAAGATTAGGGAGATATACACCCGTTCAAGAACCCAGATAGATATGCTCCAGAAGGTTTACCAGGAGAAGAAGGAAACTCTTCTCAAGAGAAGGGACCTTCCGCCCGGAGTTATAACCCTCGTTAAGGTGTTCATAGCGAACAAGAGGAAGATAAAGGTCGGTGATAAGATGGCGGGAAGGCACGGAAACAAGGGTGTTATATCCGTGGTCCTTCCCGTTGAGGATATGCCCTTCCTTCCCGACGGAACGCCCGTTGATATCGTTCTCAACCCCTTGGGTGTTCCCTCACGTATGAACGTCGGTCAAATACTTGAAACCCACCTCGGCTGGGCTGCAAAGGAGCTCGGAAAGAAGATAGGTGAGATGATAGAAAAGGGAAGGGACAGGAAGGCCATCACCGAATACCTGAAGGAAATTTACGCGGTGGGAGACGAAAACGGGGAAAACGCTAAGTTTATAGAGGAGTTCCTAAACTCCCTCTCGGAGGAAGAGTTCTGGAGCGTTGTGAGGGATTACGCTCAGAGGGGAATACCGATGGCAACCCCCGCCTTTGAGGGTGCTGACGAGAAGGCGGTTAAGGAGCTTCTGAAGAAAGCGGGGCTTCCTGAGAGCGGAAAGACAACTCTTTACGACGGAAGAACGGGTGAGCCCTTTGACTTTGAGGTTACGGTCGGATACATGCATATGCTTAAGCTCATACACATGGTTGACGACAAGATACACGCGAGGGCAACGGGTCCCTACTCCCTCGTTACGCAACAACCCCTCGGGGGTAGGGCTCAGTTCGGTGGTCAAAGGCTCGGTGAGATGGAAGTATGGGCCCTTGAGGCCCACGGAGCGGCCTACACGCTACAGGAAATGCTCACCGTTAAGTCCGACGACGTAGAGGGTAGGAGCAAGGTTTACGAGGCAATCGTTAAAGGAAAGTACACCTACACCCCCGGCATACCCGAATCCTTCAAGGTTCTCGTTAGGGAGCTCAAAGGTCTCAGCCTTAACGTTAAGTGTATGAACGGTGAGGAGAAGCCCTGTGACCAAGTTGAGATTAAAGAGGAGGAAGAAAAATGAGCACAAAAGGTAGGGGTATCTTTCCTTTCTCAAAAATTAAGCTTATGCTCGCTTCTCCCGACGATATCAGAAGCTGGTCTCACGGGGAGGTAAAAAGACCCGAAACCTTAAACTACAGAACCCTCAAGCCCGAAAAGGATGGTCTCTTCTGTGCGAAGATATTTGGTCCCACAAAAGACTACGAGTGTCTCTGCGGAAAATATAGGGGAAAGAGGTATGAAGGAAAGATATGTGAGAAGTGTGGTGTTGAGGTTACGAGCTCATACGTAAGAAGGGAGAGGTTCGGACACATAGAGCTCGCCGCTCCCGTAGTTCACATATGGTTCTTAAAGAGCACGCCCTCAAAGATAGGAACGCTCCTTAATCTTACCTCCCGTGACGTTGAAAGGGTCGCATACTTTGAGTCTTACCTCGTGATAGAGTATCCGAACGAGGAGGAAGAGGAGAAGTTTGAGAAGGAAGAGGGAACCATACCCCTTAACGACGGCATATCAACCAAGTGGGTGAAGCTCCACGTTGTTAACGAAGAGGAGTTTGAAGAGAAATACGCCTTCTCCATTGATGAGAAATACGAATACGGAATGGGAGCGGAGATACTCAAGGAGGTCCTCTCAAAGATAGACCTTGAAGCTTACTCAAAGAAACTGAAGGAACTCGTAAAGCCATACAGCCTTGGCTTTGAGGACCTCGGAAGGGAGGTAGCGGAAAAGTATAAGAACCTATACCAGAAGCTCGTAAAGGTAATAGCGGACGACTTCAGGGCTTACGGCGTTGAGCTGAAAGGCCTTGAGGATAAAGGACTCACCTTAGAGCAGGCGATACACAGGATAATAACCGAAGAACTTTATCTCAACGTTGAAACGGGAGAGGTAGAGTTTGAAGACTGCGGAGATAATTGCCTCACGGGAAGGGAAGCCTTAAGGGTTTACTACGAAAAGGTAAGGGAACACAAGAGGGATATACCCATATTTGAAAAGATAAAAGAAGACGTAAGAACCGCTGTTCTCAGGGAGGTATCCGAGGCGAGAATCAGGAAGGCCCTAAGAATTCTCCAGCTCGTTGAGGGATTCAAGAAGAGCGGAAACAGACCCGAATGGATGATTCTTGAGGTGCTCCCCGTTATACCTCCAGAACTCAGACCCCTCGTTGCCCTTGACGGGGGAAGGTTTGCAACCTCGGACCTCAACGACTTATACAGAAGGGTTATAAACAGGAACAACAGACTCAAGAGACTCATAGAGCTGAGCGCCCCCGACATAATCATTAGGAACGAAAAGAGAATGCTCCAAGAGGCTGTAGATGCCCTGATAGATAACGGAAAGAGAGGAAACCCCGTAAAGCAGAACGGAAGACCCCTCAAATCCCTTGCGGATTACCTGAAAGGAAAGCAGGGAAGGTTCAGGCAGAACCTCCTCGGTAAGAGGGTTGACTACTCGGGACGTTCCGTTATAGTTGTGGGTCCCGAGCTCCAGATGCACCAGTGCGGGCTCCCCAAGATAATGGCCCTTGAGCTCTTCAAGCCCTTCGTTTACAGAAGACTTGAGGAAAAGGGATACGCGACATCCATAAAGCATGCAAAGAAACTCGTTGAACAAAAGACTCCCGAGGTATGGGAATGTCTTGAGGAAGTCGTAAAGCAACACCCCGTCCTTCTCAACAGGGCTCCTACACTTCACAGACCTTCAATCCAGGCCTTTGAGCCCGTTCTAGTTGAAGGAAAAGCTATACAGCTACACCCCTTGGTATGTCCCCCCTTCAACGCGGACTTTGACGGGGACCAGATGGCGGTCCACGTTCCCCTCGGAATAGAAGCTCAGCTTGAATCCTACATACTTATGCTCTCTACTCAGAACATACTCTCCCCCGCACACGGAAAACCCCTCACTATGCCCTCCCAAGATATGGTTCTCGGAACCTACTACATGACCCACGACCCCATACCCGGAAGGAAGGGAGAAGGAAAGGCTTTCACCTCCTATGAGGAAGTTATAAAGGCCCTTGAGCTCGGGCACGTTGATATACACGCAAAGATTAAGTTCAAGGTAGGAAAGGAGTGGATAGAAACCACACCCGGAAGGGTTCTCTTCAACTCCATAATGCCCGAAGGACAGCCCTTCGTTAACGAAACCCTTGATAAGAAAAGACTCTCCAAGCTCATAACGAACCTATACATAGCTGTAGGAAACGAAGAAACGGTCAAGTTCCTGGACAGGGTTAAGGAGCTCGGATTCCTCAGGTCAACCCTTGCGGGTATATCCATAGGAATAGACGACCTCCAGGTTCCGAAGGTTAAGGAAAAGATAATAAAGGAAGCCCTCAAGAAGACCGAGGAGATATGGAACCAGTACGTTCAGGGAATAATAACCAACAAGGAAAGGTACAACAGGATAATAGACGTCTGGTCCGAAGCGACGAACGCGGTTTCTAAAGCCATGTTTGAGGAGATAGAGCACTCAACGAGAATAGAAAACGGAAAAGAGTATCCCGGAACCTTTAACCCCATATACATGATGGCTGTATCGGGAGCAAGGGGTAACAGGGACCAGATTAGACAGCTCGCGGGAATGAGAGGTCTAATGGCTAAGCACTCCGGTGAGTTCATAGAAACCCCCATTATCTCTAACTTCAGAGAAGGGCTATCCGTTCTTGAATACTTCATATCAACCTACGGTGCGAGAAAGGGACTTGCGGACACCGCGCTCAAGACCGCATTTGCGGGATACCTCACGAGAAGACTCGTTGACGTTGCACAGGACATAACGATAACCGAGAAGGACTGCGGAACGGTTAAGGGCTTTGAGATGGAGCCCATAGTTGAGGCTGGAGAGGAGAGGGTTCCTCTAAAAGATAGGATATTCGGAAGGGTTCTCGCGGAAGACGTAAAGGACCCATACACCGGTGAGGTTATAGCCAAGAGAAACGAGGTCGTTGACGAGAAGCTCGCCGAAAGGATAGCGAGGGCCGGAATAGAGAAGGTTAAGGTTAGGTCTCCCCTCACGTGTGAGGCTAAGCACGGCGTATGTGCTATGTGCTACGGATGGGACCTCTCCCAGAGGAAGATAGTATCCGTTGGAGAGGCGGTAGGTATAATAGCCGCCCAGTCCATAGGTGAACCCGGAACACAGCTCACGATGAGAACCTTCCATATAGGTGGAGCTGCTACCGCTCAGAAGGTTCAGAGCTTCGTAAAGACGGAAAGCGAGGGAACGGTCAAGTTCTACAACGTTAAGTTCATAGTAAACAGGAAAGGTGAGAAGATTAACGTATCAAAGGACGCCGCAATAGGTGTGCTGGACGAAAAGGGAAGACTCCTTGAGAGACACACGATACCTTACGGTGCGAGACTCCTCGTGGACGAAGGACAGAAGGTAAAAGCGGGAACTAAGCTCGCTGACTGGGACCCCTTCAACACTTACATAATTGCGGAAGTGGGCGGTAAGATTGAACTCAGGGACATAATCCTTGACGTTACCGTAAGGGAAGAAAGGGACGTCATAACGGGTAAGACCGCAACCGTCGTATCCTTTATGAGGCCGAAGGACGCAATGCTCCACACACCGAGGATAGCGGTAATAACCGAGGACGGAAAGGAATACGTTTACGACCTTCCCGTGAACGCAATTCTCAACATACCCGCCGATAAGCTCACCCTTGAGTGGAGAATATGCCCCACCTGTTCCGAGTCCGAAGAGACGACGATTCAGCACCAGTATTACGTAGTCAAAGAACTTGAGGTTCAGCCCGGAGATATCCTTGCGAGAATACCCAAGGAAACCGCTAAGGTCAGGGATATCGTCGGTGGTCTCCCGAGGGTTGAGGAGCTCTTTGAAGCAAGGAAACCCAAGAACCCCGCTATACTCAGCGAGATTGACGGATACGTAAAGATTTACGAAGATGCGGACGAGGTAATAGTCTTTAACCCCAGAACGGGAGAGACGAAGAAGTATGCGATAAAGAAGGATGAGCTCATCCTCGTAAGGCACGGACAATACATAAAGAAAGGACAGAAGATTACGGAAACGAAGGTTGCGGAAATAGACGGACAGGTAAGGATAAAGGGAAGGGGCTTTAAGGTAATCGTTTACAACCCCGAAACGGGACTCCAGAGGGAATACTTCGTTCCCAAGGGTAAGTTCCTCCTCGTTAAGGAAGGAGACTATGTGAAGGCGGGGGACCCCCTCACCGACGGAACCCCCGTTCCCGAAGAGATACTCAGGATTAAGGGAATAGAGGAGCTTGAGAAGTTCCTCCTGAAAGAGGTTCAAATGGTTTACAAGCTCCAGGGTGTTGATATAAACGATAAACACTTTGAGATAATCATCAGGCAGATGCTCAAGAAGGTAAGAATCATAGACCCCGGAGACAGCAGATTCCTCGTAGGTGAAGAGGTTGACAAGGAGGAGCTTGAAGAGGAAATTCAAAGAATTAAGCTTGAGGGTGGAAAGCTACCCAAGGCTGAACCCGTTCTCGTAGGTATAACGAGGGCTGCACTCTCAACAAGGAGCTGGATATCCGCCGCGTCCTTCCAGGAAACCACGAGGGTTCTCACGGACGCTTCCGTTGAAGGAAAGATTGACGAGCTGAGAGGTCTTAAGGAAAACGTCATTATCGGAAACCTCATACCCGCAGGAACGGGTGTTGACGAATACAAGGAAGTTGACGTAATTCCCGCGGAAGAAAAGGTTCTTGAGGAAAAACCCCAGTCCTCGGAAGAGGAAACCTCCTGAGCTTTCCCCCTTCCCCGTCACATTTTCTTCTTTAAGAAAAAACTATAATTTAAACTTTAGCTATGGGTTTTAGCGCGCACGAGATTAGGGAACTCTTTCTGAGCTTCTTTGAGAAAAAGGGACACACGAGGGTAAAGTCTGCCCCACTGGTTCCCGAAAACGACCCCACCCTCCTTTTCGTAAACGCGGGAATGGTTCCCTTCAAGAACGTCTTTCTCGGTCTTGAAAAGAGACCCTATAAAAGGGCAACCTCCTGCCAGAAGTGTCTCAGAGTATCGGGAAAGCACAACGACCTTGAGCAGGTGGGATACACATCAAGACACCATACATTCTTTGAGATGCTCGGAAACTTCTCCTTCGGTGATTACTTCAAGAAAGAAGCCATAGAATACGCCTGGGAGTTCGTCACGGAAGTTCTGAAACTTCCCAAGGAGAGGCTCTACGTTTCCGTTTACAAGGACGACGAGGAGGCATACCGCATCTGGAACGAACACATAGGCATTCCCTCCGAAAGGATATGGAGACTGGGGGAGGAAGATAACTTCTGGCAGATGGGAGATACGGGCCCCTGCGGACCTTCCTCCGAGATATACGTTGACAGAGGGGAGGAATACGAAGGAGAGGAGAGATACCTTGAGATATGGAACCTCGTTTTTATGCAGTACAACAGGGATGAAAACGGGGTTCTCACACCCCTTCCCCACCCGAACATAGACACGGGAATGGGTCTTGAGCGTATAGCTTCCGTTCTGCAAGGTAAAAACTCAAACTTTGAGATAGACATAATATACCCACTCATAGAGTTCGGGGAAGAAGTATCGGGAAAGAAATACGGGGAGAAGTTTGAAACAGATGTTGCCCTCAGGGTGATAGCGGACCACTTAAGGGCAATAACCTTTGCCATATCCGACGGAGTTATTCCCTCAAACGAGGGAAGGGGATACGTTATAAGGAGGATTCTCAGAAGGGCTATGCGTTTCGGATACAAGCTCGGCATAACTGAACCCTTCCTATACAAAGGCATAGACCTCGTAGTTGATATAATGAAGGAGCCTTACCCCGAGCTTGAGCTTTCCCGCGATTTCGTAAAGGGAATAGTAAAGGGAGAAGAGGAAAGGTTTATAAGAACCCTCAGGTCCGGAATGGAATACATACAGGAGGTAATTGAGAAAGCCTTATCGGAGGGAAGGAAGACCCTAACGGGTAAGGAGGTGTTTACCGCCTACGACACTTACGGATTTCCCGTTGACCTCATTCAGGAGATAGCAAAGGAAAAGGGGCTTGAGATAGACCTTGAAGGCTTTCAGTGCGAGCTTGAGGAACAAAGGGAGAGGGCGAGAAAGAGCTTTAAGATAGAAACGAAGGAAGTAAAGCCCGTTTACGCACACCTTAAGGAGCTCGGGATTACCTCAAGGTTCGTGGGATACGAACACCTTGAGTATGAGACGGAAGTTCTCGGCATAATAGTGGGGGACGAGATTGTGAGCGAGATTAAAGAGGGAGAGGAAGGGGAGATAATACTCAGAGAGACTCCCTTTTACCCCGAAGGAGGCGGTCAGATAGGGGATAGCGGAATAATAGAGACGGACAAGGGAATATTCAAGGTTGAGGACACCCAGAGACCAACCGAGGGGATAATTGTCCACATAGGTAAGCTCCTCAAAGGAAAGATAAGCGTAAAAGACATAGTTCACGCAAGGGTTGATAAGGAAAGAAGATGGGACATAATGAGAAACCACACCGCCACCCACCTTCTTCACGCAGCACTCAGAAACCTGCTCGGTGAACACGTAAGGCAGGCGGGCTCGCTCGTTGCGGATAAATACTTAAGGTTTGACTTCACCCACTTTTCCCCCCTCACTGAGGAAGAGATAAAGAGGATAGAAGAGCTCGTGAACGAGAAGATTAGGGAAAACCTTCCCGTAAGCGTTATGGAGATGGCTTATCAGGAAGCCCTCCAGACGGGTGCCATAGCGATATTTGAGGAGAAATACGGAGAGAGGGTGAGGGTAATCTCCTGCGGGGAGTTCTCAAAGGAGCTTTGCGGGGGAACCCACGTTTCCGCAACGGGAGATATAGGCTACTTCAAGATAATATCCGAAAGCTCCGTAGGGGCGGGAGTGAGGAGGATAGTGGCCCAGACGGGAAGGTGGGCTGTAAACACCGCCTTTGAGGAGCATACAACCCTGAAAAAGGTTTCAAATGCACTGGGCGTTAAGGAAGATGAGGTAGTTCAAAAAGTTGAGGAATTAAAAGAAGAGATAAAGGAAAAGGAAAAGGAGATACAGAAATTAAGGCAGGAGATACTTAAGCTCCAGATAAGGGAAAAGGTGAAGGAAGAGAGAATAGGGGAGCTTACCCTCTACTACGGAGTTTTTGAAGACGTTGAACCGGAAGAGCTCAGGAACCTTGCGGATATACTCAGACAGCGAACGGGTAAGGACGTTGTATTTATAGCTTCAAAAAAAGAAGGAAAGATAAACTTCGTTATAGCGAGCTCAAAGGGCATATCAAAAGAGGTAAGGGCAAACGAGCTCATAAGACAGGTTGGAAAGGTTCTTAAAGGAGGAGGAGGAGGAAGGGAGGACCTCGCTCAGGGAGGAGGAAAGGCCCCTGACAAGTTTGATGAATCTGTTAAATTACTAAAGGAACTCTTATCGGGAGTAAGCGTGGGATGAAGGAGTTTACCCGAACGGGCATAGGTTTAAAGGATATAAGCATAAGGCTCCTCAGCGACTCCCCCATACTCCTCACGGGGGGATTCGTTTACTGCGAGCTCGGCATACCTGTCAGGTATCTAAAGGTTGACGAGAAAGAGGCTAAACTTGAGATATCTCTTGAGAAGATGAGGAACCTCGCGAGGGCGTGTAAGGATTTGGAGACCTTTGTTGATAAGGTTCTCCAAGAGGTGAGCTCAGCCCTACCCGAGGGTATATTCACCGTTGTTAGGGTTTACGCTGACGGCGTAAAAGTAAGAGAGCTTTCCTACCTTGAGGAACAAACACCTATAGGAAGGGGAATTGTGATAGATGAAGAGAGGGAACCAGAAGAAGATATCCCCCCCTACGCAAAGGAAAACAGGGAAAAACTTTTTAAAACGCTTAAGGAGATAATTTTACTTGAGGTTGCATACTCCCTTTAAGGATTTAATTATATTCCTATAAGATTACATAATAAGGGCTGTGTCATACTCTTGAAAAAGTAAGGGATATTTTTATCTTATAAAAAACGGTGAGGTAGGAAACATGTTTGAGAAGTTTACGGAAAGAGCAAGGCAAGTTATCTTAAGGGCGAGGGAAGAAGCCCTTGAACTCGGACACAGTTATCTCGGGAGTGAGCATATATTACTCGCACTTATAAAAGAGGAGGATATACCTACCCTCGTTCTCGCTAAGTTCGGACTCACTCCCGACAAGATAAGAAAGGCGGTAATGGGTCAGGTGACCCGCGGAAGCCACTCGGGAGAGGTTTTATTTGCTCCCGATGCAAAGAGAGTTATAGAATTTGCCGTTGAAGAGGCGAGGATACTTCACCACCAGTTTGTAGGACCCGAACACCTCCTTATCGGAGTAGTAAGGGAAAAGACGGGACTGGGAGGAAGAATTTTAAGGAGCTTCGGTCTTGACGAATACTCCGTAAGGAGAGAGGTTCTCCAGCTTCTCGGAGAACTGCCTCCTCAGGAAAGTCAGAGGTACGTATCAACACCGAACCTTGACAGGTTCTCAAGGGACCTCACCCAGATGGCCAGGGAAGGAAAGCTTGACCCCGTCATAGGAAGGGAAAAGGAAATTGAAAGGGTTATCCAGATTCTCGTAAGGAGGAGGAAGAACAATCCCGTTCTTCTCGGAGACCCCGGAGTAGGTAAGACCGCAATAGTTGAAGGACTTGCTCAAAGAATAGCCAATAGGGAGGTTCCCGAACCACTGCTGAACAAGAGAGTTGTAGCCCTTGACCTCGCAGCACTCGTGGCGGGAACGAAATACAGGGGACAGTTTGAAGAAAGGCTCAAGAACATACTGAAGGAACTTGAGAAGGCAAACAACGTAATACTCTTCATAGACGAGCTTCACACCCTCGTGGGAGCGGGTTCAGCGGAAGGTTCAATAGATGCATCCAATATGCTAAAACCAGCGCTCGCAAGGGGTGAGATACAGGTAATCGGAGCAACCACGGTTGACGAATACAGGAAGTATATAGAGAAGGACGGAGCTCTTGAAAGGAGATTCCAGCCCGTATACGTTGAACAGCCCTCCCCTGAGGACACGATACAGATTCTTTACGGGCTCAAGCCCAAGTTTGAAGAGTTTCACAAGGTTGAGTATACACCCGAGTCAATAGAGAAGGCTGTTGAACTATCTGTCAAGTACATAACCGATAGAAACCTTCCCGACAAGGCGATAGACGTAATGGACGAAGCGGGAGCACTCGTAAAGCTGAAGGCTTCACAACTTCCCCCGGAACTCAAGGAGCTTGAGGAGAAGATTAAGGAATACGAGAAGGAAAAGGAAAAGGCTGTAAAAGAGCAGGACTACGAAAAGGCGGCTAAGATAAGGGACGAGGAGCTAAGGCTCAGAGCGAAGTTTGAAACAATGAAGGCAAAGTGGAAGGAAGAAATGGAAAAGAACAGGCCCAAGGTAACCGAGGAGGACGTTGCGGAAGTCGTTGCAAGGTGGACCGGCATTCCCGTCAAGAGAGTCCACGAAAGCGATGCGGAAAAGCTACTCCACATAGAGGAAGAACTTAAGAAGAGAGTAATAGGACAGGATGAGGCTATAAAGGCTGTAGCTAAGGCTATAAGAAGGTCAAGGGTGGGACTGAAAGGTAAGCACAGGCCCATAGGAGTATTTATGTTCCTCGGACCTACTGGTGTAGGAAAGACGGAAACCGCTAAGGCACTTGCGGAATACCTGTTCGGAACGGAGGACGCTTTAATCAGGTTTGATATGTCCGAATATATGGAAAAACACACCGTTTCCAGACTCATAGGTGCACCTCCCGGATACGTTGGATACGAGGAAGGTGGACAGCTAACCGAAGCGGTAAGGAGAAGACCCTACAGCGTTCTACTCTTTGACGAGATAGAGAAGGCACACCCCGATGTGTTTAACGTATTCCTCCAGATATTTGACGACGGAAGACTTACGGATGGACTTGGAAGAACCGTTGACTTTTCAAACACGATTATCATCATGACCTCAAACCTCGGAGCGAGACTCATAACGGGCGGAACGATGGGATTTGAGAAGAAACAGGGACTCCTTGACTTTGAAGAGATGAAAAAGAATGTCCTTGACCAGGTGAAGAAAACCTTCAGCCCCGAATTCCTGAACAGGCTTGACGACATAATCGTGTTCAGACCTCTTGAGAAGAAGGATATTGAGCAAATCCTTGAGCTCCAGCTCAAAGAGATTAACGAAAAGCTCAAGGACTGGAACATTAAGGTTAAGCTACACAAGTCCTTCGTTAACTGGATTATTGAGCAGGAGTACAGGCCCGAATACGGAGCGAGAAGCCTCAAGAGGGCACTCCAGAGACACGTTGAGGACCTTCTCGCTGAAGAGCTAATCAAGGGAACGCTCAAGGATGTTGAAGAGATAGAGATAAGGGTAAGAAACAACAAGCCCTATCTAAAGCCCGTAAAGAAGAAAGAAAAACTGGAAGCACTTCTCGAAAAGTAATCCTTCCCCTTTTCCTTCCTTTATAATACTTCTTTGTGAAACGCTTAATCCTTGTTATCTATTTCTTAAGTTCCTTTATTTATGGTGTTGAAGTAGAAAAGATAATAATTAAAGGGAACAAATTCATTCCAGAAGACGTTATAAAGGGCATATTAAAAACGAGAGAGGGAGCGGAGTTCTCCTTAGAAAGGATAAGGGAAGATATAAGAAGGCTTTTCAGAACTGGACTCTTTAAAAGGATAGAGGTTTATTCGGAGGACGGAAATAAAAACGGAAAACCCGAAGTAATATTTGTGGTTGAAGACCTACCCGTAATATACAAGGTTGAGTTTAAGGGAAATGATGAGATAAGCGATGACGAGCTAAAGGAGATTTTAGGTATAGAAACGGAGCTGGGAGAGGTTGACGTTGAAGAGGCAATAACCGGATACACCTCAAGCCCAGCAATTGAGGAAAGGGTCGGAATTCTAAAAACCCTAAAACTGGGGAGGATACTCACATACAGGGAGATAGAGAACTTAAAAAAGAGAATCCTTGAGTATTATGAAAAAGAAGGATTTGTTGGAACAAAAGTTGATTATAAACTCATACCAAAAAAAGGAGCTTCAAAGCTCGTATTCATAATAAAAGAGGGAGAAAAGGTATATGTAAAGAACATAGAAATAAAAGGAAATAAGAGCTTCAGCGCCAGGAAGATAAAGGGACTCCTTACGCTTAAAGAGCCTAATATATTCCTCTTCAGGCTTCATCCCGCTTACAGCGAGGAAATACTTAAGGAAGATGTCGAGAAAGTTAAGGAGTTTTACAAGAGTGAGGGATTCCTTGAGGCGGAGGTTTCTTATTCCGTAAAGAGAGAGGGAGCGGCAAGGTATATAACCATAGAGATAAAAGAAGGACCGAGGTATGAACTCGAAAAGTTAATAATAGAGGGTAATAAGCTTTACGCATACTCGGAGCTCGTTGGCAATATTCTCAAGAAAAACAAAAGGAAGGGAGGTTATTTCAGAAGGGAGATAATAGAGAAGGTAAAGAAAAATATAAGGGATAAATACGGGGAAATAGGCTTTCTAAACGTGAGAATTGAGGAAAAGGTAAAGGTTGATACAAATAAAAAAGAGGTAATCGTAGTTCTTAAAGTTTACGAAGGTAGCCCCGTTTACGTTAACAGAATAAGGATAAAGGGAAATTACGAAACGAGAGATTACGTAATCAGGAGGGAGATGAGGGTTCAGGAAAACGAGCTCGCTGTGAAAAAGGGAATAGAACGTTCTCGTTCAAGGATTATGAATCTCGGCTACTACGAAGAGGTTCAGATAGAACCTTTCCCAAAGGGAGGGGCAAAATGGGACCTTCTCGTAAAGATAAGGGAGAGATTCACGGGCCAGTTTTCCGTAGGACTATCCTATAACGAAATAACGGGACTCTCCGGATTTATCCAGCTCAGGAAGGGAAACTTCAGGGGAACGGGTGATATAGCTGGGATAAGCATAAGCTACGGTTCACAATACCGGAACAACTCTATTTCCTACACGAGAAAGTGGTTCCTGAAAAAGCCTATGGACTTGGACCTTTCCGCCTTTGACAGGAGAATTGAGTATACAACCTATACAGTTCAGAGAACGGGATTCTCGGTAGCTTTATCGAGAGAGTTTTGGGAGTACTGGAGAGCTTCTATAGGAACTTCATTCCAGAAGATTAAATATAGCGATATATCGGAAGATGCGGTTTCCTACATAAAGGAGCAGGCAGGAGAGAGGGATTCAAGAAAGATATTCTTTAGCTTAAGGAGGGATACGAGGGACTTCTATCTCATTCCCACAAAGGGTTCTCTCTTCAGTTTGAAGAATACCCTCGGCGTCGGATTACTCGGTGGCGATGAGAAGTTTTACAAGTTTGAGCTTGAAGGTGCAAAGTTCTTCAGCGATACTTACTTTGACACGGGCTTAATTCTGGGTTTGAGGGGAGAAATTGGATTTGTTGAAGCGTACGGAGGGAAAAAGGTTCCTATAGATGAGCGATTCTTCGTAGGTGGTGATTTCTCGGTAAGGGGATACGAATACGGTTATGCGGGTCCCTTAGACCCAAAAACTTTAGACCCTATAGGTGCAAAGAAGAAAGTTTTGGCGAGTGTGGAGCTTACATATCCGATTTTTAAAAAGATGCTTTACCTTGCCGCCTTTTTCGATTACGGACTCGGTGCGGACAGATGGAAAGATTTCAAACCTTCAAACTTCAGGGGAGGCTACGGAGTTGGTATAAGATTTATAACACCCTTTGCACCCATTCGTGTTGACTGGGCCTTCAAGACTAAAAAAGTTCCGGGAGACACAAGCACCTCGAGGATTCACTTCGTCTTAGGAACATTCTTCTAAGTGCCTCATGACATGCTCCATATCCTTATCCCCCCTTCCCGATAGATTTATAACGACTATTCCTTCCCTTCCGAGTTCTTTTGCAATCTCAACCGCTTTTATAACAGCGTGTGCACTCTCAAGGGCGGGAATTATTCCCTCGGTTTTCGCAAGGAGTTTAAATCCCTCAAGGGCTTCCTCATCGGTTACGCTCGTGTACTCGGCCCTCTTTATCTCGTGGAGGAGAGCGTGCTCTGGTCCTACGCCGGGGTAATCGAGTCCGGCGGATATGGAATGGGTGGAGAGTATCTGACCCTCTTCATCCTGAAGGAAGTAGCTCTTCATCCCGTGTAAAACGCCTACGCTCCCCCCGCATATGGAAGCTGCGTGTTTTCCCGTTTCAAGCCCGTATCCCCCCGCCTCAACACCTATAAGTCTTACCTCTTTGTCTTCAACGAATGGGTAAAAAATTCCCATAGCGTTGGAACCGCCACCTACACACGCAACGATTGCATCGGGAAGCCTTCCTTCCTTTTTTAGTATCTGTTCCTTTGTTTCCCTTCCTATTACACTCTGAAAATCCCTCACAATCATCGGAAAGGGGTGGGGACCCACCACCGAGCCTATCACGTAATGGGTGTTCTCAACGTTTGTTACCCAATCCCTCAGAGCCTCGTTTATGGCATCCTTTAGGGTTCTGCTTCCGCTTTTTACAATTCTCACTTCCGCTCCCAAGAGCTTCATCCTGAATACGTTAAGGGCTTGCCTTTCCGCATCTTCCTCACCCATGTAAACTACACATTCAAGCCCCAACAATGCGGAAGCTGTAGCGGTTGCAACCCCGTGCTGACCAGCTCCCGTTTCCGCTATAACCCTTTTCTTACCCATACGCTTTGTGAGAAGACACTGACCTATCGTGTTATTTATCTTATGGGCACCCGTGTGGAGCAAATCCTCTCTCTTCAGGTATATCTTTGCTCCTCCTACGTGTTTTGTTAGTTTCTCCGCGTAGTATAAAGGGGTTGGTCTCCCTGCATACTCCCTGAGGTAGTAATCAAACTCCTTTTTAAACCCTTCGTCTTCTTTTAAGGATTTATACTTTTCTTCAAGCTCTTCAAGGGCGTACATTAAGGTTTCGGGAACGAACTTTCCCCCGAACTCTCCGAAATAGCCTTTTTCATCAGGATATTTATACATAAAGGTTATTTTATCCTTACCTTGCTCGTTATCCAATCAAGAGTTATGTGAAATAAATCCGCCAATAATAAACCACCTACAAAGTAAAGGGTTTCTGTTCTTCTTATTAGGTTTTCTAAAAACTCAAAGGGGTTTAATTTATAAATCTCTGTCTTTACATCAAGCAGGCTAAGTATTCCGAGGATTACGAAAAATAAGAAGAGAGAAATGAATATGAGATAAAAAAGTTTAACGAAGGTCCCGAGGAAAGGCTTATGGGTTATACCCCTGTGTTTTGAGAAAAACCAAAAGGGAAACCATATTGCTTTTAGAAATTTTAATCTTTGCGAAGGTTTAGAATGACTCAGGTCTATGTCGGGGGAAAGGAGAAAAGTTCCGAGGAAGTATCCCGTTCCGAAGTAAATTAAATAATCCTTTGGAATTACGAAAACAAAAGGGGTAAACATAACGACGTTAAAGGCTTCATGCCCCTTATAGGATGCCATTCTCTATATCCTCCAGAACGGGCATCCCGTTCTGTAACTTGTATAGAATTCTCTTACCTTTTTTCAAATAAGGAAGTAATTCTTTTTCATGGAAGGAAAAACGAACTCCGTTTATCAATAAACCCTTAGGGGATAATTCTACTTTTTTCACAGTTGTTATAAATATGGGCTCGGGATTACCCTCACCAAAGGGTTCAAGCTTTCTTATTGCTTTCAGGGTTTCCTCATTAATCTTCTCAGGGCTAAGCTCCATATCAACGGGAGTTATAAGCTGAGCTCTCTCAACCTCTCTAAAGAGTGCGTTTACCTTTTCCCTGAACTCCTCAAGCCTTTGGGTTGGGAGAGTAAGTCCCATGGCCTTATCGTGTCCCCCCCACTTTAAAAACATATGGGAGAGAGTCTTCACCCTATCGTAAACCTCTATTTCCTCGGTGCTCCTTATAGAACCGACGGATTTATTTCTTCCCTTTGAAAACACCGCAACAGGTTTTCCGAAGTGGTGGGATAACCTCCCCGCAACTATACCTAGTATACCGGGATGCCAATTCTCATCCCATACTACGATAAAGGAATCTTCCTTATGCTTCTCCGCCTTTTCGAGGGCTTCTGCATAGGTTATGCGTGTAAGGTATTGTCTTTTTTTATTTATCTGGTCAAGCTGAAGGGCTAAGCTTCTTGCCTTTCTTTCATCTTCTTCAACGAGTAAGTTAAGGGCAATATCGGGTTTTGATATTCTTCCGGCAGCGTTCAATCGGGGAGCGAGGGAGAAGTAAACGTCCTTAGAGCTTATGTTCTCTCTACCCCGAAGTGCTATCTCAAGAAGTGCCCTCACACCTGCCTTATTAACCTTCCCCCGCGCTACGAACTCGAGAAGTTTAAGACCTTTATAGGAAAGTATCCTGTTTACCCTTTTGAGGGGCATGTAGTCCGCAAGCAGTCCAAGGGCTACGAGGTCAAGGAAGCTTCTCGGGTCCTCATCTATATTAAGCTCCCTTATAAGCCCTGCTGCAAGGAAAAAGACTACCGCGGAAGAGGAAAGATATTTCAATCCCTCAGAAGCTCCGAGTTTTGGATTTATAAGTATGGCCTTCTTAGGTATTTCATCGGGAATGTTGTGGTGATCCACAACTATTGTGTCTATTGAGGACCTGTCTATCTCCCTCACCGCGGAAGTTCCGTTATCAACGGTTATGAGAAGGTTTCCGTATCTCTCAAATACTTTCATTAAATTCTCGTTAAGACCGTATCCCGTATTCCTGTCGGGAAGGACAGGAATTACCTTTGCACCTACCTTTTTGAGAATTTTATAAAGAATAGCGGTTCCCGTTATCCCGTCAACGTCGTAATCCCCGTAAATTATTATTCTCTCTTTCTTCTTAACCGCCCTTAGTATTCTCTCAACCGCTTCCTCCACTCCCCCGAGTTCCTTTAACGATGGAATGCTTGAAAGCTTAGGTTCAAGGATGAGTTCCGCTTCCTTCTCAAATCCTCTGTTTGCTAAAAGCTGTGCGAGAATCTTCCCGTATTTTCTTTCAAGCTCTTCGGGGGGTTTTACGTGTTCGTATAGTAATTCCCACTTTCTTCCGCTTACACCCCGCATTCAAGTTCTATTTTAGGTCAGCCCTATCTCCCTTTCTATTCTCTGGATTCTTCTTTTATACTCCTCGTATGTAATCTTCCCGTTTATCAACATATCTGGAAGCCTGTTTATCTCCTGCTCAAGCTCCTTCAGTTTTCTATCTTCCGACGCCTTTATAAATACCCTGTAGAGTTTAAAGAAATTAACCTCAAAGGGTGTGAAAATTGTTCTCAGCTTATTAAACTCCCCCTTCTTAAGTATCTCTTTTACGTTTTCAAGGAGCCTTAACATATCGTAAGGCTCTCTATCCCTCTTCTTTGACTTTATTATGGGCTCGGATGTTCCCTCCTCTCTGCATACAAAGGTATAACTCTCTCCTTCAGTAAATACCTCAAGCAGGAGCTTATGCCCGTTTATCTCAAGCTTCTCGTAAAAGAGCTTTTCCCCGTAAAAGGGGAGGCTTGATTTTTCTCTCTCAAGAAACTCTTTAAAGGAAAGCCCTCCGAAGACCGCTATTATCTCCTTCCCGTATTCGTTTGCGAGATTTCCTATATTGAGAACGAGGAACTTTAAAAACTCCCTTGATATGTCCCTGTATCTTACCTTTATGCCGAGGATTATATCCATAAATCCCTTCTCAAACTCCGTGAAGAAGGAGGCTGACTTTAGGTTTGCGTTTTCAGAAAGGAGGAATCTCATCAAATCCTTTGAGGGCTTTACGTTAAGGGCAACAGGAGAGTTTATATCAAGGATTATCTCCTCACCTTCTTCAAATACGGATATGTTTATTACTGTAAAGCCCCATGGTATAAGGAAGTTGTTTTCTTCCCTGTATACCCTTATCCTCCCGAATATATCGGAGAGGTAGAGCTCAACGACGGAGCATACCCTTTTGAGCTTTTCCCTCATTTGTATTGAGATATTCTATCAACTTTACGAGAATATTAGTATGCGGGATATAGACCCAAAGACCTTGGAGAAGTGGGATAAGGAGTATTTCTGGCATCCCTTTACCCAGATGAAGGTTTACAGGGAGGAGGAGAACCTCATATTTGAGAGAGGAGAAGGTGTTTACCTATGGGATATATACGGAAGGAAGTATATAGACGCTATATCTTCGCTGTGGTGCAACGTCCACGGGCACAACCACCCGAAGCTCAACAACGCGGTTATGAAACAGCTTTGTAAGGTCGCTCACACAACAACCCTCGGGAGCTCAAACGTTCCGGCCATTTTGCTCGCAAAGAGGCTCGTTGAGATATCCCCCGAAGGGCTGAATAAGGTGTTTTACTCCGAGGACGGAGCGGAAGCGGTTGAGATAGCCATAAAGATGGCTTACCACTACTGGAGAAACAAAGGGATTAAGAATAAAAACGTATTTATAACCCTTTCCGAGGCTTACCACGGGGATACGGTTGGAGCGGTAAGCGTGGGGGGTATAGAGCTTTTCCACGGCACTTATAAGGACCTCCTCTTTAAAACGATAAAGCTTCCCTCTCCCTATCTTTTCTGTAAGGAAAACTACGGAGGGCTTAAACCCGAGTGTAGTTCCGAGCTCCTCAAGATGCTCGAGGATATTCTGAAGGAGAGGGACGATATAGTCGCGATAATCCTTGAGGCGGGGATACAGGCTGCCGCGGGAATGCTTCCTTTCCCGAAGGGCTTTTTAAAAGGAGTGAGGGAACTTACCAAGAAGTACGATGTTCTCATGATTGTTGACGAGGTTGCGACGGGATTCGGCAGAACGGGAACTATGTTTTACTGTGAGCAGGAAGGCGTAACACCCGATTTTATGTGTCTCGGAAAGGGAATAACGGGGGGATACCTCCCCCTTGCTGCAACGCTTACAACCGATGAGGTTTTTAACGCTTTTCTCGGAGAGTTCGGGGAGGCGAAGCACTTTTACCACGGGCATACATACACGGGAAATAACCTTGCCTGTTCTGTAGCACTCGCAAACTTGGAAGTTTTTGAGGAGGAGAAAACCCTTGAGAAGCTCCAGCCGAAGATAAAGCTACTCACCGAGAGGTTAAAGGAGTTCTGGGAGCTGAAGCACGTGGGAGATGTGAGACAGCTCGGCTTTATGGCCGGGATAGAGCTCGTTAAGGACAAAGAAAAAGGAGAGCCCTTCCCATATGGAGAGAGAACCGGGTTTAAAGTTGCCTACAAGTGCAGGGAAAAGGGTGTTTTCCTCAGACCCCTGGGGGACGTTATGGTTCTCATGATGCCCCTCGTTATAAAGGAGGATGAGATGAACTACGTAATTGATACGCTAAAATGGGCTATAGGGGAGCTTGAGAAAGAGGTAAAGTAATGGGAAAAAAGAAGGAGTTAAAAAGGGCGATAGTTATAGACAGGGAAGCCCAACTCATACAGGTTTACACCCTTGATGAGGAAAAGACTTACAGGGGAATACCGAGGGGAAAGGTTCTCAAAAAAACGAAGATTTACGCAGGTGATTACGTTCGGGGTGAGGTTGTTGACCCAAATACCTTTGCCATTGAAGAAGTAGAGGAGAGAAAGAACCTCCTCATAAGGCCAAGAGTCGCAAACGTAGACAGGGTTATTATCGTCCAGACCCTTAAGATGCCCGAGTTTAATAACTACCTCCTTGATAACCTCCTCGTCGTTTACGAGTATTTCGGCGTTGAGCCCGTAATAGTCTTTAACAAGATAGACCTCCTGAACGAAGAAGAAAAAAAGGAGCTTGATTACTGGGTAGATATATACACAAAAGCGGGATACGACGTTCTTAAGGTGAGTGCGAAAACGGGAGAGGGAATACAGGAACTCATTAACTATCTTGAAGGCTTTATATGTATTCTTGCTGGACCATCGGGTGTGGGAAAGAGCTCCATTCTTTCAAGGCTAACGGGAATTGAGCTGAGAACTCAGGAGGTGAGCGAGAAAACGGAAAGGGGAAGGCACACGACCACGGGTGTGAGGTTAATACCCTTCGGTAAAAACTCCTTTATAGGTGATACACCCGGTTTCTCAAAGGTAGAAGCAACCATGTTTGTAGAACCGAGGGAAATAAGAAAATACTTCAGGGAGTTTCTCTCTTACACCTGTAAGTATCCAGACTGCACCCACACGAATGAGCCTGGGTGTGCGGTAAAGGAGGCGGTAAAAAAGGGCGAGATATCCTGCGAGAGGTATAAAAGCTACCTCAAGATGTTAAAGGTATACCTCGAAGAAATAAAGGAGCTTTGTGGTTAGAAATGAGAATAGCGTCAATAGATATAGGCTCTTACTCCGTTAGGCTTACTATCGCGGAGATAAAGGAAAAGGATATAAAAATCCTTCTTGAGAAGGGAAGGATAACCGCTCTCGGGACGAAAGTTAAGGAAACGGGATACCTACAGGAGGACAGGATAAGGGAGACCCTGGAAGTTTTAAAGGAGTATAAAGAAGAAATAGAGAAGTATAAAGTTGATAGGATTGTTGCCGTTGCAACGGAAGCCCTAAGGCGGGCAAAAAACGGGAATGAATTTATAGAGAGGGTAAAAAGGGAAACGGGAATAGAGGTGAAGATTATAACCCCTGAGGAAGAGGGAAGATACGCTTACCTTGCGGTTGCATACTCCCTTAATCTGAAAGGGGAGCTATGCGTTATCGACCAGGGAGGCGGTTCAACGGAATACATATTCGGAAGGGATTTCTCAATAGAGAATATAATCTCACTGCCCTTCGGGATAGTTAACCTTACGGAAACCTTCTTCAAGCATGACCCCCCGAAGGAAGAAGAGATAAAGGAGTTCTTCGCATTCCTTGAGAGGGAAATATCAAAAGTAAAGAGGGATTGCGATTATCTCGTAGGGCTTGGCGGGACCATTACAACCCTCGTAGCTCTTGAGTATAACGTGTACCCTTACGACCCGAAAAAGGTTCACGGCAAAAGACTCAGCTACGAGCAGATAAAGAAGTGGTTTGATACCTTGAAAGAACTTCCTTCAAAGGAACGGAGCAGGAGGTTTAAACAGGTTGAGGACAAGAGGGCGGAAGTAATACTTGCGGGAATAGGCATATTCTTAAAGACCCTTGAGATTTTCGGGAAAGATGAGCTTTACGTAAGCGACTGGGGACTCAGGGAAGGCGTTATAGTTTCAGAAGCGTTAAAGGAACACCATTCCGAGGTAAGCGACAACTTGTGAGTAATCCCCCGTAACCACACCCGAATTAGTGTAATCTATTACCACTCCCTTTGTAGCTCCCAGAACCTTTGCCGCTTCTATACCCACAACCGCGGGAACAACTCCGCACATCGTTATGTTATACTGAACCGCCTTAAAGTATAGCTCCTCTGTATTTAGCCTCTCCATAGCGGATATGAGAATCTCGTCCTTCTTCCTCGCCTCATCCGCAGGAATGTAATGGCTCATATCCGAGCTAATTACTATTAAGGCATCTTTCCCCTTTAGAACCTCACCGAGGAATCTCCCGAAGCTCTTTGCGACTTCGTAGTCTATAAAGGCAAGGACTATCGGAAGAATCTTAAACTCTCTTTTTGCGTATCTCTGAAGGAAAGGGAGCTGAACCTCTAAGGAGTGCTCGTAAAGGTGTGCGTATTCATCCTGTTTAGCGTAGGGAAATTTTAAAACCTCTTCCCTTAAGGATTTGTCTATTTCCACATAACCAAAGGGGGTTTCCCAGGCGTCTCCGCTGTAAACGGATATGGGCTCTCCGTATCCCGTATGATTTGGACCCAAGAGAACAACGTGTTCGGGTATCTCAACACTTTTGTAAACCTCACAGGCGGTTCTACCGCTGTATATGTATCCCGCGTGGGGAACGAGTACCGCCTTTGCCTTTATCTTTTCTTTCGGTTCTTCACCGCATAAAAGGTTTATTAATTTCTCAAGCTCTTCCCTTCTTGATGGGTAAAAAGTTCCTGCAACCGCAGGTGTTCTTACCACCATCTCTTAAAAGTTAAAGAAAGAGGAAGAGGAATCAAGCCTCCTCAAGCATCTTCCTTATGTCTTCGGGAAGCTCTCCGAGAACGTCTTTCACTTCACCCCAAGATACGTGACGTTTCAGAACCCTGAATACCGCCTTCGTAACTTTTTCCGCCTCTTCCAAGCTGCTGATATCAGCGGGTCTCCTTAGACCCGGGTGATTCATGACCCTTTCAAGGAAGTCCTGCTTGTGCTTTATGCTTTTGTCGGGAACCTTTGTGGGGTCCCATCCGTCACACCATACAGCTTTCAGAACCATGGGAAGCTGAGCTGCGAAATCCTTTCCTTCGCTTGCGGGAAGCCTATCCCTTAAAGTTTGAAGAACTGCTTTTAAAAGTCTGAAAGCTTTTTGCTCGTATTGAATCCCAAGCTCCTCCATAACTTCATGGACTATGGTATGTCCCTTGTGATACCATTCGTCAAAAAGTGCCATCTTTCCCACCTCCTTTCGGTTTAGTTTCCTTTTTTAAGATTTCTTTAGCTTTACATATATAAATTTACTTCATGCCTCAAAGTTTTGCAATAGGGGAAGTTTATTTACCCTCATGCCGTATCCCCATAAGAGGGCGTTCGCAACCGCTGGTGCTACGGGTGGAAGTCCAGGCTCACCCACTCCTCCCATGTGGGCGTCCGAGTTGAGTATATGAACCTCTATCTCGGGAATCTCATCCATTCTCAAAAGGGGATAGGTGTCAAAGTTTGTGTTCTTCACTCTCCCTTTTTCAAAGCTTACCTTTTCTTTGAGAAATGCGCTGAGACCCATTATTATAGCGCTCTCCATTTGGGATACAACGAGGTCTGGATTTACCGTTATGGGTCCTATATCTATGACACATACGACCCTATTTACCTTTATTTTTCCATCTTCGTAGGTTACTTCCGCGACCTGTGCAACATGGCTCCCGAAGGAGTAATGGTAGGCTATCCCCATAGCTTCTCCGAGCTTTGGTCTTCCCCATCCCGATACTTCCGCAACATGTTCAACAACCCTGTAAGCCCTTTCGTTTAGTTCAAGGAGCTTTAACCTCAGTTCAACGGGGTCCTTCTTTACCTCGTAAGCGAGCCTGTCTATGAAAGTTTCAACGGTGAAGGCGTTATGGGTGCTTCCCACGGACCTCCAAAACCATACGGGAACGGGCAGGTTTACCTCAACCCACTCAACTTTTACGTTCGGTATCTCGTAAAACATGTTATAAGCACCTTCAACCGCCGCGGGGTCTATTTTCACTTTTCTACCCGATGCTTTAAAAACGGAAGGAACGGCAATCTTGAATATGAAGGAATCAATGTTTCCTTCTTCCGTTATGCTTCCCCTTATGTTTGTCGCGTTCATGGGTCTGTACCACCCGGAGTTTATATCGTCTTCCCTCGTGTATATAAGCTTTACCGGTCTTTTAAGCTTCTTTGAAAGGATTAAGGCCTCCTCTATAAACTCGGGATTTGATTTCCTTCCGAAACCACCGCCAAGGTATGTCGTATAAACCTTTATCTTTTCTTCCGGAAGTCCCGTTATTCTCTTTGCGGTCATGAGGGCTGCGGTCTGTCCCTGCGTCGGTGCGTAAACTATACACTCGTCCTCCTTTACCCATGCGGTGCAGTTCATGGGTTCCATGGTTGCGTGATATAGGTAGGGAAGTATATAGGTCTCCTCAAGCTTAATCTTTGCCTTTCTGTAAACCTCTTCCGGTTTCCCGTCGTGTCGTGCAACGATACCTTTTTCCTTTAACTTCTTTGAAAAGAATCTTTCAAAATCCTCGTCGTTCCAACCTTCAATAGGGCTTTTACTCCACTCTACTTCAAGCTTTTCTCTTGCTTTCAAACATGTGTAAAAAGACTCACCGCATACCGCTACACCCGTTCTTATGGGAATTACGTCAATAATTCCCTTTTCCCTTTTTACACTTTCCTTATTCTTCACCTTCAGGGGCCTTGAACCGAAGGGTGCCCTCTCTATCACCGCATATACGCACCCCTCAATCTCCGCGTCTATGCCGAAAACCGCCCTTCCGTTTACCTTATCGGGAACATCAAGTCTCGGCATTGATTTCCCTATATACTTAAACTCGCTTTCATCCTTCAATCTCGGATTTTCGGGAACGGGAAGGCTCATAGCCTTTTTTGCAAATTTCCCGTAGGGATATTTCTCTTTCCCTGCGTATATGTATCCGTTTTCCGCCCTCAGTTGTGAGAGGGGAACGCCCAGTTCTTCCGAAGCGGCCTTCAGGAGCATCTCCCTCATGGAAGCCCCTACGTATCTGAGGAAGTCATACATATGCCTTACGCTCGTGCTTCCTCCCGTAAGTTGGACGCCCCACTTTGGGTCCACATACTTTTTTCCCGCGGGTGCGGCCTCGGGCCTAATCCGGTCCCAAGGAAAGTCAAGCTCTTCCGCAACAATCTGGGGAAGACCCGTGTAAACACCCTGCCCCATCTCCGATTTATTAACGAGAACCGTTAAGATGTTGTCCTCCGAAAGGTTAAGCCATATCTCCGGTGCGTAAGGAGGCCTTACCTCATCCGCTTTGAGGAGTTTATATCCACCTTGTGTTAGAACAATCGCAAGCGTTAAACCTTTTAAAAAGTCCCTTCTTGTTATCATTTTTCCACCCCCATTAACTCTGAAGCCTTGAGTATAGCCTTAAGTATCCTTGGATAGGTTCCGCACCTGCAGAGATGAGTTGACATTACGGAAAGGATTTCCTCCCTTGAGGGGGAAGGATTTCTATTTAGAAGAGCGTAAGCCTCCATTATCTTACCGGGCTGGCAGTATCCGCACTGGGGAACCTGGAGCTCTATCCACGCCCTTTTTATCGGGTGGCTTTCGGGAATACCTTCAATGGTTAAGATGTCTTTTCCATTTACCGCTTTAACGGGTGTTATACAGGACCTTACCGCCTCCCCGTTCACCACAACCGTGCAGGAACCGCATATCCCCTTACCGCATCCGAACTTTGTGCCTTTAAGTTTTAAGTCCTCCCTGAGAACCCAAAGAAGGGGTTTATCCTCATCAACTTTAATTGAGTAGACTTTCCCATTTACTTTTAATCGCATATTAAATCCTCCGAAAAATTTTTCTTTTTACTCTTCAAGAAGCATCTCGTTCTCTATTTCAAAGTAAACGTAATAGGCGTTTACAGGATTTACTCTGAAAAATACGGGAACCTGTGCGTAAGAGGGGTCTATCTTTAAAAGCTCTTCGTTTATCCTTTCCCTCACGCAATCAACGTCGCAACCCTCTTCTATTAAACGCCTTATGGTTTTCCTGAGGTCAAGTATATACTTCCTTGTCCAGCTCACCGCTTCCTTTATCTTTTCTTTCCCTATTAAAGGATTTCCGTGTCCCGGAAGGAGAATTTTGGGTTCCATTTTTAAGATTTCGTCAAGGCATTTCACCCAGCTCTTTGAGTTTCCCGAACCGAGAAAGGGAAGCCTGCCGTCAAAGACTATATCCCCGCTGAAGAGTATTTTCTCGTCGGGAATATATATAACTATATCCCCGTTCGTATGTGCCCTGCAGAGGTGCTTTACTTCAAACTTTCTGTAATCTTCATCAACCCTCAGGTAAATGTTTAAAGATTTAGTTATGGATATGCTTGGAGGAAGCAGTTCCGTTCCCTCAAGGTGCTCTTTTAAAAGCTTCTTCCTTGATAAAAAGAAGTTATAGCTTGATGGGTTAGAGAGATACTCAAAGGCGTGTTCGTGGGCTATCGTTTCCGCTCCGATTTCCCTGAAGGCCTTAATTCCATAAAAGTGGTCCGTGTGGTAATGGGTTATTACCAAGAACCTTATAGGTTTATCCGTTACGCTTCTTATAGTCTCAACGAGTTCCCTTCCCAGCTTGTAGGTGCTGAGAGCGTCAACAACCAATACGCCGTCGTTCGCCACGTAAAAGTAAGCGTTTGAGATAAATCCCCTGTTTTCGTAAGATACCTGTTCAAGGACACCAAAGACTCCGTAAACCCTGTCGGTAATCTTCCTTAAAGTCTCCTTAACGTGCTTCGGATACTCCTCTCCAAAGGCAAAAATAATGAGAAAGAGAAACAATATTGCCCTCATATTCCCCCCTTCACCTCTTTTATAGCCTCTTTTATGTCCTTATCCGCCTGCAGGAAAACTTTTACCTGCTCAGGGGTGAGGTATTTTCTAAAACCCTTTACGAGGTTCTGTATGTTTATGTATCCGACCTCAACGCTTCCGTCTTCCCTCTCAAGTATGTATATCCTGCAGGGTGCGAGTGCTCCGAACTGGGGAAATCCCCTTAAGATTTTCTCCCCGTAGGATAGATTACAGACGTAAAATACGCTCATTCTCGGTTTTTCGGAAACATCCTGAACGAGTAAGACGTTCATATTCTTCCCGTCAAGGGCGGTTTTTAAAAGAATTTTTACGTCTTCAAAGGAAAATCCCTCTATCACCTCCCTGTAAAGGAGCTTGCTTTCCTGAGCGAAAATGATTAAGGGAATTATCAAGAAAAGGAAAAACTTCCTCATCTGCTCACCTCTTCAAGGGTTTTTCTGAGGGTTCTGTAAGTGTTTATAACGAGCTGGGTTTCCTCCTCACTCATATTCTTGCTCTCTTCTGCAAGAAATACGATTTCCTTCATAGTTGTAAGCTTCACTCCTTCATTATCCTCATAAACCGCTATGCTGCAGGGAATTAAGTTCGTGAGGGAAGGAACCTTTACAAGGAGCTTTTCCTTTCCGGGGACGTCGCATGCGAGTATTATGGAGTACTTCATAAAGTCTTTAATACCTCTCCCTTCAAGGGCTTTAGATAGGGGGAGAACCCTTATAACTTTGAGCCCGTTCGCGTTGAGTTTTTCTTCAAGGGCTTTAACGGTTTCCTCAAAACTCTTGTTTTTCACCTCAACGGTGTAAAAGAGAAGTCTGAAGGGGTTCCCGAAGTAATACCTTATGAAGTAAAAAAGGGAAAGGGCGATAACAACCCCGATGAGGAAGGCTATTAACGCTCTCACTTACCACCTCCGTAGCACTCGTCGTATGTGTGATACTCCGCATCAAGAACCTTAACGTTTGGCTGAGTCCTCACCTTTATGTTCCCCTTCTTCTTAATGTAGTCTATCAGTATTTCGTAAACGGGAACGGGCTTGTATCCCGGCTCTATCGCTTCGGGTGGTGGTGGCGGTCCTCCGTAAACCGCAACGAGGTATTCCTTCTTCGGCTTTAGTTCTTTTCCACCAATCCTTATGTTTCTTAGTCTGTTGTATTGGGGACCGTTTATCTCTATCTCATACTCAACGTTCCAGAGTCTTGACATGTCTCCGCCCTGCTGGTAGAAGGGGTCGGGGTTAAAGACGTTATCCGCAACGTCCTCCCATACGGTTTTTAGCTGTTCTCCCGTTCTCTTTAGAACGTAAACGTTCGGATATGTTATCGCGGTATAGGCATAAACGTGGTCAACGGTTATCTTCTGCCCCGGAAGAACTACCGTCCCCCACCTGTATCCAGGAGAGGTCACGACATCAAGCTCTCCTCCGTAGTAGTCGTTGATAGCTTCTCCCACGAGCCAATCCCAGGTGCTGAAAAAGGTGTCCCTCTTGTAAAGCATTACCTCCGCGGTTCCTATCTCCTTTGATAGACCAAGTTTCTTATCAAGTTCTGCGTAATACTTGTCAACGAGTTTCTGGGCTTCCCTGTCCGCGGGTATGAGGTTGGAAGCAACGGGGTAAAGCTTATACCTAAGGTCCCTGATTCTTCCGTTTCTTATATCAAGGTCAAGCCTTCCCACAAACTTACCGTGGGAGCCCGCTATAACTACGTAGGTATTAGTTCCGGGAACCTTGTAAGCCTTCGGAACTACGTCGTGGGTGTGTCCCGAGATAATTATGTCAATTCCCTGAACCTTCTTTGCGAGAGCTATATCAAGGAGCAGTCCGTCGTGGGAGAGCAGGATTACCGCGTCAACCTTGTGTTTCTCCCTCAGCTCGTTAACGTATTCCTGCATCGTATCTTCTCTTATGCCGAAGCTCCATCCCTCTACGAACTGCCTGGGATTTGCTATAGGCGTGAAGGGGAAGGAGTTTCCTATAATTCCGAGCTTTACTCCTCCGACTTCCTTTATCGCGTAAGGTTTGAATACGAGGTCCCCCTCAAATCCGAACTCGTCAACTTCCCTTATGTTTTGGGAGATAAACTCACATCCCGCCTCTTCAAGCTCCTTTATTCTCTTAAGAACTATATCCTTACCGAAGGTGAACTCCCAGTGTCCCACCATAAGGTCGTATCCCGTAAGCTTCATCCAGTCAACTACCGATTTCCCTTCCGTGAATGTTCCTACCGCGGTCGTTATCCATGTATCTCCTCCGTCAAGGACGAGAACCTTATCCCTTCCCCTTTCCGCGATTATGTGCTTTATGAGCCACGTTATATGGGCTGCTCCCCCCATCTTCCCGAACTTTTCCGCAAGAACGGGAAAGTCCACACAGCTCATAAAGTAGGCTTCAAGGGTTCCGGGGGATATCTTGTAAAGCTTTAAAAAGTCTTTTCCCGTTATCGTTCCGGGAAGCCCTTTTAGGTTCTTGGGAGCTACGAGGTTCATGGGTTCGGAAAAGTAGTGGGGCTTCAGGTGTGCGTGCAAATCCGTTGTGAAGAGTAGCGTTACGTTCCCAACGGGCTTGAAGGAAAGTATGTCGTCAAGGGTCATCTTCGCGAGTGCGGAAACGGGATTTGAGGCGAGATAAGCTCCCGTAACTATCGCAAGCTCTAAAAAGTCCCTGCGGGTCAGATGCATACATTTACCTCCTTAAAGAAAAGTATAAAAAGAAAAAAGGGGATTACTTATTAATGGGGCTTTCGGGGTCGTGGAGGTAGGCGACGATGTCAGCAATCTCCCCAGGTGTGAGGAGGCCGTGGTATCCGAACCTGAACATTGTTGAACAGGGAACTTGGGACCAGGGGTTGTATATCCTATCGTAAGTCATCTTGGGGTCTATTCCCTTATTCGCGTATCCCCTTAGGGAAGGTCCGATATTACCGCACGCTATTATTCTGGGGTCTCCGCAGTGGCAAGCGTAACAGTTCCCCTTCTTGCTTCCTCCCTTCTTTCCGTAGAGAGCCTTATACTCTTTAGGAAGAAGTGCAAGAGATTCACCTTTCTTCCAGTCTCCTACGAGTTTTCCGTCCTCGGGATACTTAATGGTTGCCTTCATATCCTTAATGAACTGAACTACGTCTATACCTTCCGGAGCAATTTGTGCGGGATTTGAACAGGCCTTTTGCCACTTGTCCTGAGCTGCAAGTGCCCTTCTGAACTTAGCGGCTTTATCCCCTTTCTTCTTTTTCTCGGTCTTTGCTTTTGCCACCGTCATGGGCTTTTCTTCTTTAGCCGCCTGGGATGCGGGCTGACAGGCTATAACACCTGCACTCAAAAACATTACAAAGAGAACTTTACCCTTCATATCTTAACCCCTCCTTATCTCAAGAGACCGGGAACTTCTATGGTTGCACCGTTTGCAGCTTTCTTCATAAAGAGCTCAAGGGCTATAACTTCCTCTATGTAGAAGGGAGGCTTCTTAACCCAGTTTTTCTTAAAGTCAAACTTTCCTTTCTCGGGGTCAAATAGGAAGAAGCTCTTGTAACATCCCCTTATTCTGTCTTCCATGGTCCAGAGCTTGTCCTTTGATATTCTGTATGCGGGCCAGTGGGCGTATAGCTTGTCCCTTACGGGAGCACCGAGCTTTTGGAGTCTTATCCTTTTACCTGCGAGAACTTCGTGACATATGGCGCACGAGAAGTCTCTCGCACCTACCCTCTTATACCAGAGTTCCTTACCGAGCTCGTAAAGTCTCTTCTCCTCGGGGTGCTTTAACTCTATCTGTATGGGCATTCCATTACTGAGAGTTGCAACGTATCCCGCAAGGGGAACAATATACTTTCTTCCCTTCTTTCCTTTTGCGTTAAAGCCCACGTACTTCTCAAGGCACGCCTTTATCCTTAGGTCCACATCCGCAACCTTTCCTATGTCGTTGTAGTATCTTGGCATCTTTGCGTAAGCACCTACGAGGTTAGCCCCGTCCTGTCCGTGGCAGGATGCACAGGTTTTTCCCGTCTTTCCCTTCAGGTTGTGGTAGTAATCTCTTCCCTCTTCAACTATGACGTCCGCGGGAGAAACTCCAAGCTCCTTTAAAATCTTGAGCTGCTCCGGTGTGGGAGCCTCAGCCTTAGCTAAAAAGAGAGCCCCACCGAGGAGTGAGGCAAATACAACCTTTCTCATGCTTAACCCTCCACCATAAGTTTTACGCTCTTTTCCCACTTACCACCTTTGTTATCTTCGTAGACTATCTTTAGCGTTCCGGACTCAACAGCCTTCATCTTAACCGCAAAGTAGGGATTTTTGCTTATACCAGCGGACGTGTTAATCTTCGTAACGAGCTTACCGTTCAGGTAGATATCAACGTGGGTTATGTAGTGAGCGGGTATTTTTTTACCGGTTTTGGGGTCCTTTCTAAGCCCCGTTTCCATGGGGTGGATGATAACCATCTGGAGCTTAAACACTTGTCCCTTTTTTAATCTTTTGGGAACTCTTACTATAGCCCTTCCTATTGAAGCCATACCACACCTCCGTAGTTTTTATTAACCGCAACCACCTACCGTGACCTTAACTTCCTTGTAAGCCATAAGATAAGAGCCGTCCTTGAGCTTAAGTATTGCCCTCACGGGAGACGTAGCTCCCATCTTTATTCTCGTTGCAAAGAATACCTCACCATTCAGGGGAGTGAACTCAACGTGAGCTATATAAGGGTTGGGATTCTTATCAACGAATATGTAAAGGGCTTCCACCTTTTCTATGGGAACCGTTGCGCTTACTTGTATGGGAACGTTTGCTCCGGATTCCGCTATGGATGGAGCCTTAATCTTTATCTGGTTTGATTCCTTTATTGCGGATAGTCCCACTCCCAGGTGTTTCTTGAGTGCATCCTCAAGGCTTACCTTTGCGTGAGCTGGGGAAATCACCGGCGAGATTCCAAGCATAAGGCCAGCTGCTGCCACACCGGCGAGCTTAAAGAAATCCCTTCTCGTCTTCATGACTAACACCTCCTTAAACTTGATTTATTACAAACCTTTATTAACATGGAAAGAAAAGTTTCCGCATCAAGGCTTCCGAAGAGTTTTGCAAGAACTTTTCCCTTAAAGGGGTCGTAGATTACAAAGGTCGGCGTTCCAATGGGGTCAAACTTCTCTGCCTCATCTTCGGAAATGTTTAAGGAAACAACTATAAAATCCCTTTTTAAAACTTTTTCGACCTCTTCATCTCCGAAAACGAACTCTTCAACCTGATGACAGTAAGGACAGTGCTCACTGTATATATAAACGAGGATTAACTTCCTTTCCTTTTTGGCAACCTCTACCGCCTTCTCAAAGTCTGTGAGCCAAGTTTGGGAAAAGGATAAAACCGTAAGAAGTATGAATATGAGTGAAAACTTTACCAAGCGCATGCCTGTAAAGAATATACGGCATTTGAAAACCTTGAGTTATAAGAAGTTCTTATAATCCCATTTCCCCCTTCTAATTTAAGCTTTTTCTGATATCGTGTTATCATTAAATCCCAAATATATACTTTAACGTTTTAAAATCTTCCTTATGAAACTGAACCTTTCCGAGGAGGAGGTTTTAAAGCTTTCCGAAGAATACAACGTCATTCCCGTATATACGGAAGTTCTGCTGGATACGGAAACGCCCCTCTCAATATTTCTTAAGTTAAAGGAGAAGGGGAATTTCAACATTCTTCTTGAGAGTGCTGAGGGGGGAGAAAAGTGGGGAAGGTATTCCTTTGTAATCCTCGGTTCTTCCTTTTATCTGAGGACAAGGAAAGAGCTCGGAGAGCTTTACGACAGGGGAAAGGTTGAGTTCTTCAAAACCGAGGACCCCCTCGGAAAGATAAAGGAGATAGTGAAGGAATTTAAGCCATACAACGATGGCGGACTTCCGAGGTTCTGGGGAGGGCTCGTTGGTTATTTTGCCTACGATATCGTTAAGTTTTACGAGCCCGTTCCCGATGAAAATCCCGACCCTGTGGGAACTTACGATATATACCTCGTTCTTACGGACGTGGTCGTAATTCACGACAACCTCACGGGAAAGATAAAGATTGTTGTTCCCGTCTTTAAAAGGGAAGATATAAGGAGAGAATACAGGAGGGCTGTTGAGCTTATAAACTCCGTTTTGAGAAAACTGAAGGAGGGTAAAACCACATTCCTTGACGTAGTTGAGAAGGAGCCTGAACTTTCAAACTGGCGTTCAAACTTCAAAAAGGAAGAGTTTGAAGGGATAGTTAAGAGGGCTAAGGAGTATATAAGGCAGGGGGACGTAATACAGGTCGTCCTCTCTCAGAGGTTCAGAAAACACTTTTACGGAAATCCGGACAGCATATACAGGATACTAAGGTTCATGAATCCCTCTCCCTATATGTATTACTTAGATTTCGGGGACCTGAAGGTGATAGGCTCCTCTCCGGAGATTCTTGTAAGGCTTGAGGGAAAAAGGATAGAAACGAGGCCCATAGCGGGGACAAGAAGGAGGGGAAGGAATGAGGAGGAGGATTTAGCCCTTGAGAGGGAGCTCCTTTCCGACGAGAAGGAAAGGGCGGAACACCTCATGCTCGTTGACCTTGCGAGAAACGACGTGGGAAGGGTTGCAAAAACGGGAAGCGTAAAGGTTGAAAACTTTATGCGAATAGAGAGGTATTCCCACGTTATGCATATAGTGAGCGATGTTGTGGGAGAACTGAAGGAGGGATACGACGCCCTTGACGTTCTCAAGGCAACGTTCCCGGCCGGAACGGTCTCGGGAGCACCTAAGGTAAGGGCCATGCAGATAATAGAGGAGCTTGAAAACGAGAGGAGGGGTATATACGCGGGAAGCGTTGGATACATATCCTTTCAGGGAAATATGGATATGGCCATAGCAATAAGAACCGCGGTCCTGAGGGACAGGGAGATATTCGTTCAGGCTGGTGCGGGAATAGTTGCGGACTCGGTTCCCGAAAGGGAGTGGGAGGAGACCGTAAATAAGGCAAAAGCCCTTATGAAAGCCATAGAGATGGCGGAGGTGAGCGGGGAGTTCACTTGAAAAGAGAACACGAAAGTGTAAAATATTATTTTCGGAAGGGCTTGGGGCGTAGCTCAACTGGCAGAGCACCGGACTTTGGATCCGGGGGTTCCAGGTTCGAGTCCTGGCGCCCCAGCCATTAAAATCCCATGAACGGAGTTAAACTGATTTCCTGCAACGCAAACAAAAGACTCGCGGAAGAAATCTCGGGTTATCTCGGTCTCAGGCTCACGGATACATTAATAACAACCTTCTCGGACGGAGAGATAAGGGTTCAGATAAACGAAAGCGTGAGAGGTTATCACGTATACGTAATAGCTTCCCTCTCAAATCCCGTGAATCACAACATAATGGAACTTCTCCTCACCCTTGACGCGGTAAGACGCTCCTCTCCTAGGGAGATAACCGTAGTAATACCTTATTACGCATACGGGAGACAGGACCGCCAGGACAAACCGAGAACTCCCGTAAGCGCGAAGGTTGTTGCTGACCTTCTTGAAACCGTCGGTGCGGACAGGGTTATAGTCGTTGACCTTCATTCTCCCCAGATACAGGGCTTTTTTGATATTCCCGTGGAACACCTTACCGCAATCCCCGTTCTTTACGACTACATAAGGAAGAACCTGATACTTGAGAATCCCGTTGTGGTTTCTCCCGATGCGGGAGGTGTGAAAAGGGCAAGGGATTTGGCCAATAAGCTCGGTTGTGGTGTTGCGGTAATCCTGAAGAGAAGGCCAGAACCCAATAAAGCGGAGGTTATGGAAGTTGTTGGAGACCTTGAGGGCAAGGAAGCCATAATCATAGACGATATCATAGACACCGCGGGAACGCTTACCGCTGCTGCAAACGCACTCGTAAGCAAAGGTGTTAAAAAGGTTTATGCCTGCGCTACCCACGGTATATTTTCCGGTCCTGCGGTTGAGAGGATAATGAACTCCCCCATAGAAAAGGTAATAGTGACGAATACCCTACCCGTTTACGAAAAAGAGTTCGGAAAGCTTGAGGTGGTCTCCATAGCTCCTCTCATAGGAGAGGCAATCAGGAGGGTTCACGAGGGAAGCTCCGTAAGCTCCCTCTTTTCCTGAGGATGAGTGAGAACTGTCCTAAATGCGGAGCTCTTCTTATTATAGTTGAGTGTTGCGGTGGGGGAATATGGTACTGTGAGAAGTGTAATGAGTATTACTACTACGGGGAGTTAATAGACGCGGAAAACGCTACTCAAATTCCTCCCGAGGAGGATTCTCAAGAAGGCGGTCCGCAACCCTCTTAGGTTCTTCCCCCTTAACTATCTCGTAAACCGCGGTGCATACGGGAGCGTATATATTTTTTTCCTTTACGATTTTATAAACCGCCTCCGCGGTCTTTATGCCCTCAACGGTCTGACCTATTTCCTTTAAGGCCTCTTCAACACTTAGCCCCTTACCCACAAGCTTTCCGAAGGTTCTGTTCCTTGAGAGGTCCGAGGTTGCGGTAAGTATAAGGTCCCCGGCACCCGAAAGACCGAAGAAGGTCTCCCTCCTCGCACCGAAGGCTTCTCCTATGCGGGCCATCTCGTGAATTCCCCTCGTTATGAGCGCGCTCCTTGCGTTGTAGCCATATCCGAGCCCGTCCGAAACACCTACCGCTATCGCTATCACGTTCTTGAGAGCCCCTCCGAGCTCAACTCCTGTGATGTCCGAGTTTAGGTAAACCCTGAAGTTCTTTGAGTTTATAGCTTTCTGAAGCTCAAGGGCTATCTCTTTATTCTCGTATCCCAGAACTACCGCGGTGGGAAGCCCCTTTGATACCTCTTCTGCAAAGGAGGGACCGGATAGAACGAAGAAGTTAACGTTGTGAATTTCCTTAACTATCTCGGAAATTCTCTTCAGTTTTTTTAAATGAATGCCCTTTGATGCGGATATAAAGTTTTTACCATTTAGCTCAATATCCTTTATAACGTCCTCTATAACCTGCGTTGGAATTGCACAAATTACATTTTTAAATTCAGAAATTTTGGAAATTTCCGTAGTTCCTTTTACGTTATTGAAATTAATTCCATCTATATACGGATGTTTCCCCTCGTTGATTTTATTTATTACTTCCTCGTTTATATCGTAAACTAAAACTTCGTGTCCGAGCCTGTCGAGGTGTGTTGCGAGTGCTACACCCCATCTTCCGCCGCCGAGTATGAAAAATCTCATAACTCGTTTATATTATAAGGGTTGAAAAGAGGGATTCTATCCCTTAAATTATAAGAAGCACTTTTTAACAAATCCTTAAAAATATTTCCTCATTTTTAAAAATCCCTTAAAAGGAGGTGCGTATGGGTAGAAAGGTTAAGTATATAATTGACCTGAAGTTTATAGAACAGCTCTCCGAGGAGGAAAAAAGAGAGCTCCAAAAGGTCACCGAGAAGTTCGCATTCAGAACGAACAACTACTACAACTCCCTCATAAACTGGGACGACCCCGACGACCCCATAAGGAGGATAGTAATCCCCACTACGGAAGAGCTTGAGGTTTGGGGAAAGCTGGACGCCTCAAACGAGAGCAAGTATATGAAGGTTCACGGTCTTGAACATAAGTATCCCGATACAGCCCTTCTTCTCGTTACCGACGTTTGCGGTATATACTGCAGGTTCTGTTTCAGGAAGAGGCTCTTTATGAACGACAACGACGAGGTTGCGAGGGACGTCTCGGAAGGACTTGAGTATATAAGGAATCACCCGGAGATTAACAACGTTCTACTCACAGGCGGAGACCCCTTAGTTTTAGCAACCTTTAAGCTTGAGAAAATCCTGAAGGCTCTTGCGGAAATTCCCCACGTGAGAATAGTAAGGATAGGTTCTAAGATGCTCGCTGTTAACCCCTTCAGAGTTTTAGACGACAAATCCCTACTTGAGCTTTTTGAGTGGTTCAACACAGAGACGGGTAAGAAGCTATACCTTATGAATCACTTCAACCACCCGAGGGAGCTTACGGACGAGGCAAAGAAGGCGGTTGAGCTCGTTCAGAAGACGGGAACGACCCTCACAAACCAGACACCTATACTCAAGGGCATAAACGACGACTTTGAAACCTTAAAGACGCTTCTTGAGGAGTTATCCTTCATAGGAGTTCCCCCCTATTACGTATTCCAGTGCAGACCAACCGCGGGAAATAAAGCATACTCAACACCCATAGAGGAGACTATTGACCTCGTTGAAGCAGTGAGGGCTGAAGTTTCTGGACTTGCTGCAAGGGTGAGATACGTTATGTCTCACGAAACGGGCAAGATAGAAATTCTCGGAAAAACGGAGGAACACGTCTTCTTCAGATATCACAGGGCTGCTGACACCGAAAACAGGGGTAAGTTTATGGTGTTCAAGAGAAATCCCGAAGCTCACTGGTTTGACGATTACACGGAACTCGTTGACGAGTATAAGGTTTCCTTATCCGAGGTTTCCTGAGCTCTCTTCTTTCTCCCTTTCTTTTTCGGGAATATAATTTAAATCCATTATGGAAATTTATCCCATGCACCTTCTCCTATCGCGTCTGGAGGAAGAGATAGAATACCAACAAAAGATTGCAACAACTTACCTTACGGGAACGCCGAGGTATTCCCCCGAAGTCGTTGAGAACGTATATGAGACGCTCAGAAGGGTGAGTGCAAACCTGAAGCTCGTCTCCCTCATACTGGGAGAGCTTGAAGAAATCCAGGAAAAGGAGCTGAGGGAGGAGGCCCTAATCCTGTCTTCCGAAAGCCTATCCCTTATATCCCTTCTGCTTCCCGCTGTTGAGAAGTTCTCCCCTTTCTTCCTTCAGGAGATAAGGGTTGAGAACAAACCCATACTTGAGAGGCTTGAAGAGGTAATAGCGGAAATAGAAAACGCTATAGAAAAGCTGGAGCTTTCCTCCTCGGTAAGCCTTACGAGAACACTTGAGAACCTCGCAAGCTCCTTGGAGATACATCTCCAGAAGGGGAAGAAAATTGCGGAAAGTGAAATTTAGACCTGAATGTAAAAAATCATATTATCTGATAAAAATTCTCATTAATTTAAATCCCTTGGAGGGATTAAGCAATGGTTAAGGAAAACATTCCCATTGTGGACTTTCTTAAAGAGTTCAAGGGCTCAATAATCATACTTACTCATGAGAGTCCTGACGGCGATTCCTTGGGGAGTGGTCTGGCACTTTACAAGTTCTTAAAGAAGAAAGGGAAGGAGGTTTACATAGGTTCTAAGGATAACGTTCCCCATTTTCTTGACTTTCTTCCGGGTGTTGAGGAGGTTATAAAGCCTGATGGTCGTTATTACGATGTCGGAATAGTCGTTGACGCCTCGGGATTTTACAGGGTAGGAACGGAGGTTAAGGTAGGCAAGAGAATAAGGATAGACCATCACGTAGGAGGTGAGTTTTACGGACCTTACGACTACATAGACCCCAACGCTCCAGCAACCGCGGCCCTCGTTTACGAGATTATAAAAGCCTGGGACGAGACAGCGATAGATAAGGATATAGCGACGTGCATATACACGGGTCTTGCTACGGATACGGGATTCTTCAGGTATTCAAACACGGACGAGAGAACCTTTGAGCTTGCAAGGGAGCTCGTTTATTACGGGGCGGACCCCTACTACGTTTACACGATGTTCTCGGAAAGGGAAAGCTTTAACAAGATGAAGCTCATATCAAAGGTTCTTGATACCCTTGAGCTTCACGAAGGAGGACTCGTTGCGGGAATAACCATTTTCAAACGCTTTCTTGACGAGACGGGAACGAAATACGAAGACACGGAAGGGCTTGTTAACTACCCCCGTTCAATAGAAGGCGTTAGGGTGGCTTACGCACTCATAGAAAGACCCGACGAAGGTGCATGGAAAGTTTCCCTGAGGGCAAAGGGAGACGTAAACGTCGGTAAGATGGCGGAAAGACTTGGAGGAGGAGGACATAAATACGCCTCGGGTGCT
>NZ_BAAHXJ010000014.1:0-17626 GCF_054656935.1 Aquifex pyrophilus
GGATGGGGTTTTAAAACTCAGAATTCTGAAATACTTCTTAAACGTGTGATAGAGTCAACATCAAGGGAGGGAGATATTGTAATGGACTTTTTCTTAGGTTCTGGAACGACAACCGCCGTAGCCCATAAGCTAAGGAGAAAATGGATAGGTATAGAAATGGGGGAACATTTCTATACGGTTGTACTACCAAGAATGAAAAAGGTTCTCGCCTACGATAAATCGGGAATATCAAAGGAAAAAGACGTTAAAAGGTATAACGAGAATAACGCGGGAGGATTTTTTAAATACTTTGAGCTGGAGCAGTATGAAGATATACTCAAAAGGGCTGTATACGGAGATATGGAAGACGTTAATACCTTTTCCAGAGAGGACATATACAATCAATATATCTTCCTTAAGGACTTAAAAATGCTCCATTGCTTAGAAATTGATTACGAGGGAAATAATGTAAAAGTTAATTTTGATAAACTTTACAATAACGTGGATATACCGGAAACCCTTTCTAACTTGGTCGGGAAGCGTATAAAAAGAATAGGGGAAGATTTCGTTGAGTTTGAAGATGGAGAAAGGATAAACCTGAGAGATATAGATTATAAGCTCATCAAACCTTTAATATGGTGGTGAGAGTTTATGATAAAAGAATCTTTTTCCTACTGGATGCGTTATAACTTAAAAGATGCCTATTCCGGTCTCATTACGCAGGATATAGATTTCGTCATTCTGGACAAAGAGAGAAAGGTATTCCTATTCCTTGAGGAGAAGAACAGCAGAAAGGCCCGTTTGGGTCCCGCTCAAAAGGTAATATTCGATATGTTTGACAAACTTTTCCGTTTCACACAACCACTCGGTTATAGATTTCTCGGAACCCATATACTTTACGTTTATAAGCATCATACAAGGCAGGAGATAATTAGAGAAATATGCAGGAAGATTAGAAGGTATACCTATAAAAACTACGAACTTCCACAGGAGGTAATTGACAAGTTATGGGATTGTAGGGGTAATCCACCTATTAAAAAGACGGAAAGGGAAAGGAGCGGATATAGAGATTCATTACTCCAAGGAATCATCAATCCTTTAAACAATGAAAAAAGAATTGTGAGAAAGATAGATTGGATATTTTTAAATTACTGCTCGGGATACTTTATATTCCTTGAGGAGAGAAATAGGTATAGACAAGGAGTTGAGGATAGGGACGTATCCTTTATGAGTATTATAGATTCTATATTTTCGGAGGCTTCAAGAATTAATGAAAGGGAAAATTTTGCTCAAAATCCTAAAAGCGGAGCTATATACAAATACTTAGGATACTATGTTTTAAACTTTTCCAACACAAATCCCGATAACTCTGAAATAACGCTAAATGAAGTAAGAGTAGATAAGGATACTTTGAAAGAGTTATTAAATCTAGATAAGGATAAAATTTTAGAATACAGGAAATTTTATTAGAAATTGGAGGAGAGCTTATGATAAAACCTATTTTACAGGCAATTGTAGAAGATATAGACTTCACTGATTTACCACCTGCCTGGAATACATTTGATTTAGAATACTTTTCGAGTAAAAAAAGACTTTGGGATTTCCAGAGAAAAGCCTTAGAAAATGGAATTAAAGCCCTATGGCTTTATTACGAAAAGTTAAAAGATTTTGAAAAAGAAAAAGATTTAATAAATAATCTGGAAAGAAAGAAAAATTTGTTCGAAATGTATAAGAGGTTTTATCCTGAGTTGAATCTGGATTTAAGGATTAATAGAAAGTCAATAGAGCTTTTAAAGGATTACTATACAGAGGAAGAGGGAAAAATTCCTTACTGGAATTTTGTAAACAGAATGGGCTTTTGGATGGCAACGGGTAGCGGTAAAACCCTTGTAATTATAAAGCTTATTCACATTCTAAAGGAACTTATAAGAAGGAGGGAAATCCCCGATTGGGACATACTCTTCTTGACTCACAGGGATGATTTAATATATCAATTTAAAAATTTATTTGAAGAGGTAAATAAATCCGGTGATATCAAAGTAGAGCTGAGGGAATTAAGGGAGTATTCCGAGATTAAGGGCAATTACCTAAATAAAGAAAATGTTGTTTTTTACTACAAATCGGATAATATTAGCGATGAACAAAAGGAAAAAATTTTAGATTTCAGAAATTTCGAAAATTATGGAAAATGGTATATAATACTTGATGAAGCCCATAAAGGAGATAAAGAAGAATCAAAAAGACAGCATATATACTCCATACTTTCAAGAAACGGTTTCCTTTTTAATTTTTCCGCTACATTTACCGATGAGAGGGATATCTTAACCACGGTTTTTGAGTTTAACTTAAGCTCATTCATCCGAAAGGGATACGGTAAACATATAAGCATACTTAAACAAGAAGTAAGAGCTTTTAAGAAAAATGAAGATTACAATCGGGAAGAAAAACAAAAAATTCTATTAAAGTCCTTAATTCTTCTAGCTTATATAAAGAAATTTCATGAGAGGATTAAAAAAATTGGAAAACAGCTATATCACAGCCCCTTACTCCTTGTACTTGTAAACTCGGTAAATAAGGAAGATTCAGATTTAAGACTTTTTTTCTCGGAGCTGGAAAGGATAGGTAGAGGGGATATTTCCAAAGATTTGTTTAACAAAGCGAAAATTGAACTATGGGAAGAGCTTGAAAAAGAACCGGTGTATCTATTCGAGGAGGAAAACTTTAAAGCTAACAAAAATGTGTTTTGGGAAATACAAGAGAAGGACATCTTTAGGTATATTTTCAATACAGAATCTCCTGGTGAGATAGAGGTTATAAAGAGTAGGGAGGGAAAAAAGGAGCTTGCCTTTAAGTTGAAATCTTCGGATAAACCGTTTGCACTTATAAAAATCGGTGATGTATCGGAGTGGTTAAAGGAGCTGTCCGGATACGCAATTTATGAGAAGCTGGAAAGTGAAAGCTACTTTAGAAACTTAAATCGGGAAAACTCACCTATAAACGTATTAATGGGCTCAAGAACCTTTTACGAAGGCTGGGACTCAAATAGACCTAATGTAATTCTGTTCATTAATATAGGTGTCGGTGTAAATGCAAGAAAGTTCGTTCTCCAATCAATAGGAAGGGGCGTAAGAATAGAGCCTATAAAGAACAAAAGAAGGAGGTTAAATTACCTTTACCAAAGTGGGGAAGTTGGAGAAGATTTATTCAGTAAGATAAAAGATTACGTTCTTCCTCTGGAAACATTATTTATATTTGGAACAAATAGAAAAGTTTTGGAAAGTGTTATGAAAGAATTAAGAACACAGAACGCAAACTTTAAAAAGGAAATAGAGAAGAATAAAAAGAGGAAAGAAAATAAAGCTGAAAAATTTGAGATACATAAGGAAGAGCTTGAGCTTTTAATGAGATATATAAAATCTTTTGACGAAAGAGTTTTTCTAGTATTGTATAATACTGAACCTATTGTTATAAAAACTCTGAAAGAAAGTTTTAAAAATAGGGAAAAGTTTTACAAATATTCGGATAAGAAATACGGAAATGTTGATTTATTAATAAAGAAAGTTTTGGCCTACTTCAGGGAAGTTTTGGGGGATGGAAGAAGGAATGGTTAACATAATAGCAATTATGTTAATACCAAGTTCCCAGCTTCCACTTTATACTTCAAATCAATAGTTTTTTGAGTTAAATTAAATAAATTTATATACATGGCTAAGGTTCTTGTTGAGGAAAGGATTGACCTGGGAAGGTATGACGAGAGATTTTACGCAATTGTAGGAAGGGGAGACGAGAACGTAAAGTTTTTTACGAGGTTTTTTGACGTAAGGATTGTTCCGAGGGGGACGGAGCTTATAGTTAAAGGGGAAGAGGATAAGGTAAGGACCTTCATCGGATTTCTGAATGCGGTTATGAAGCGTATGGAACACGAAAGGCTCACCGCGGAAGATGTGAAGGAGTATGCAAAGCAGTTTTTAAGCAGTATAGAAGCCTACAAGATAGAGGAACAGGAAGGGAAGAAGAAGGAAGAGCTTGAGGAAGAGGTTATTCTCATAACCCACAGGAAAAAGGCAATCGTCCCAAAGACGGAAACCCAGAAGAAATATGTTGAAGCGATAAAGAAGAACGATATAGTTTTCGGTATAGGTCCAGCGGGAACGGGGAAGACCTATCTCGCTATGGCTATGGCGCTTCAGCACCTTAAAGAAGGAAAGGTTAACAAGATTATTCTCACGAGGCCCGCTGTTGAGGCGGGAGAAAAGCTCGGATTCCTGCCCGGAACGATAGCGGAAAAGGTTCACCCTTACCTCACGCCTCTTTACGATGCCCTCTATGACATGGTTGATTACGACAAGGCAAACTACATGCTTGAGAGAAACATAATAGAGATTGCCCCTCTCGCCTTTATGAGGGGAAGAACACTGAACGATGCCTTCATAATACTTGACGAAGCCCAAAACGCAACAAAGGACCAGATGAAGATGTTCCTGACGAGGATAGGTTTCGGCTCAAAGGCTGTCATAACTGGAGACGTAACTCAGATAGATCTTCCCAAAAAGAGGGAATCGGGACTTATAGAGGCGATGGAGGTATTAAGGAATATAGAGGGTATAGAGTTTATCTTCTTTAAGCAAACGGACGTTGTAAGACACCCCATAGTTGCTAAGATAATTAACGCTTATGAGGAATACGAAAAGAGAAAGGAACAGGGTTCTGGTAAGACTGAAGAAACGGAAGGTAAGGAAGAGTGATATAGAACGCTGGGCCCTTGAGGCCCTTTCCGCTTTAAACCTTCAAGGTGTTGAGCTTTCCGTTTACATAACCGACGACGAGGAAATAAGAGAGCTTAACAAAACCTACAGAGGTAAGGACAAACCAACTGACGTTTTATCCTTTCCCTTGAACGAAACCGTAAACGGCTTAAAAATCCTCGGGGATATAGTTATATCACAGGATACAGCGGAAAGGCAAGCAAGGGAGCTTGGACACTCCCTGAATGATGAGGTAAAAAGACTCCTTATTCACGGAATTGTTCACCTTTTGGGATACGACCACGAAAGGGGAGGGGAGGAAGAAAAGAAGTTCTTTGAGCTTGAGAATTATTTATTGAGTAAGCTCTCAAAAGCCTTGTAAGAGCTTCTTGCGTTCGGCTTGCTAACGACGAACTTAAATCCGAGGCTGTAGGCTATCTCTTCAAACTCTTTAAACTCCTCCTCGGTGTAGTATTTCAGAACGGGATGGTGTCTCAGGGAGGGCTGGTAATACTGACCTATCACGAGAAAATCGCAATCAACCTTTCTTAAATCCTCCATAACTTTTATGACTTCCTCCTTTTTCTCCCCGAAACCGAGAATTAAAGCGGATTTAGTAAGAATACTTTTATCCAATTCCTTACTCCACTTGAGGATATTTAAACTTCTTTCGTAGTTTGCCCCTATCCTTACATGGGGATAAAGCCTCGGAACGGTCTCAAGGTTGTGGTTTAAAACTACGGGCTTTTCCTCAATAACAATCTCAAGGGCCTTTTTATTTCCCCTGAAATCGGGGATTAATACCTCAACCTTTATATCGGGAATGTTTTCTTTGAGAACTCTTATACACTTTGCAAAGTGGGAAGCTCCTCCGTCGGGGAGGTCGTCCCGCGTGACTGAGGTTATCACAACGTATTTAAGGCCGAGAACCTTTACAGCTTCAAGGAGTCTGTATGGTTCTTCGGAGTCCACCTTCTGGGGAAATCCCTTCTCAACGTTGCAAAAGGCACACCTCCGGGTGCAGTGGGTTCCCAGAATCATGAAAGTGGCGGTTTTACTCCCGAAGCACTCAGATATGTTAGGACACCTTGATTCCTCGCATACCGTGTGAAGCCTCGTCCTTCTGAGAAGCTTTTTAATCTCGTAAAGTTTTGAAAACTGGATAACGGGTTTCATTAAAAAAGATTTTAAAAGAGAAGAGCTCAGAGCTCTTCAAGAGGCTCTCTTTGTATGTCTTTCACCGCCTCTATTAGCTTGAGCCCCGAGCTGTGAAGTGAGTTCTGCCCAACCATTCCTATTAGTCTGAGAAGTGATAGCTCGTTAAGGAAGGTCTCGTGGTCAAGTCCCGTGAGCCTTTCTACCTCTTCAAACTGTTTCGGAAGTATTCTTACTTTTTCTTCTTTAACGTATAGATTTCCCACCTTAGCTATAGCTTCAACTATTCTGAACATAAAGGGATTTATCGGGTTGCCGAGTCCTTCGGGAACGGAAGAGACCGCTTCCTTTACAAGCCTTCCCGCTTTTGTGAGGACGAGTCCCTCGTTGGGTAAAACCTCAAGGAAGCCCCTTGCTTGGAGTTTCTCAACCGCAAGGTGAACCTCTTCCCTCATTACTTCTTCAAACTCGTTAAAAAGTTCGCTCAGGAACATTCCCGCACTCGGGATTTTGTGAAGAACCATGAGTTCAAACCTCGTGAGATGGGGTTTTCTTTTTATCGTATAAGCGAGTTCTGAGTAAAGTCTTCCGCTATCCGTCGGTGCACCGCTTCTTACGAGAACCTCATCAACCGCCTGTTTATACCAATCGTAATTGGGTGCTATGAACTCCCTCTTCGTTATTGTTATAGCCTTAACGCCCGTTGCGGTTATATCTCTTATTCCATGTTTCTCAAGGTCTTCAAGAACCTTCCTTCCGTGCTCCGTGGGAACGTAGTAAAGCTCTCCCTTCTCGGTAAGCTCCGTTGTGATAAGGTCAAAGGACTCAAGGGAGTATAAAGCCTCGCTCACTAAATCCATCATCTTCTTGTGCCACTTTCCACCTTCCTCGTAAAAGTGTTTAAAGAGCTCCTCAACAGTCTTCAGCTCTTCAAACTTCTTCTTAATCTCCTCCTTCTTTTTGTAGTTAAAGTCTTGGTTTATCTTCCTTCCGTAATACTCAACGAGGTGTTTATACTCCTTCAGGGGTCTTAAGAACATTTCCCTCACTATCTCCTCCTTTGTGGGAAGGGGTCCCGCCTGCTCTTCGTGTTTCTTCAGGAGCTTATCTATGGTTTTGAGGATTTCTTCCTCAAACACCTCAAGGTTAAAGGTTCTGTGGAAGGGATAACTCTTCTTTTTCCAGAGCTTATAAACTTCCAAGAGCTTTTCTCCCGCTGGGAGGAGATTTCCCTTATCGTCAAAGAGCGCGAGGGCAAACATAACCTCTTTTCCCGCATCGGGTAAGGCATCAATACCTTCGTCCAGAGCCCTTATGAAGTCCTCAAGTATATCCTCAGAGATTAGGACCTCAAGGCTGAAGGGCATAACTCTTAAAGCCTGTTCTACCACCTGGCCGAGTCCCGTCAAGCTGTAAACGTCTGAATTGGGAACGGAAAAGGCTATCAGCCTCATTGACTCAAGCAATAGTGGAAAGTGCTTTCCTTCGGGGAGCATACTCTTTTCCGCAGGGCCGGGGGCCATACTTCTTATGTACTGGGCAAGATCCTTGCTTATCTCAAGCCTGGGCGTTATCTCCGTGTAAATCTCGTATATGCTCTTTGCGTAATCGTTAAGGGTTTTATACCTTCCCTTTTTCTCTTCCTCAATCTCCCTTAGAAATCCCCTCTCCTCAAGGGCTTTTTCTATGAGCTTTCCCGGTTTTCCGTCGTTCATGAGGGTTGAGTAAATCATGGTTATGACTTCCGAGCCGAGCCACCTGAAGTCCTCGTCCCACGTCTCGGGGTGCTTTATGTATCCGTCTTTTTCCATCGAGCGGATTATATCAACGAGAGCCTCTCCCCAGTATGTGAGGGTATACTCAAAGGGTTTCTCAAGTCTTACGAAGTTCTGGAACTCAAGCTCCGTGAAAACCTCCCTTTCCCTTACTTCCTCGGATACCTTGTAAGTGGGTTCTCCCCTTTCCTTGGCCTCTTTTACTTTTAGCAAAGCAAGGGCGTGCTCTTTCATAATAATCATGCTTTCACCTCCGTGGATTTTTATAAAAAAAGCCCCTCCGAGAAGGAAGCCCCACCTCCCTACGTTTTTAAAGCTCTCCCGTTTCCTCCAGGATTTTGTTCAAGAGGTATCCCGAGGTAATCTCAAGGGCAAACACAAAGAGCGTTATAACGGAAGCCCCCCAGAAAGCTCCCTCAAGGTAGTTCCCTATAACGAGGCTTCCCAGAAGGTTAAACTTTGAGAGAAAGGTAAGTATTAAAAGAAGGGTAAATATTCCGTAATAGGCGTATTTGTAATAATCAAGGTTATGAAGCCAAAGCATAAGGAGTGAGGGAATAGAAAGGTTTTCTGTCCTTTCCTTTGGCTCTTCCGTTTTCTTTGAGAGCTCTCTCCTGTCAATTTCCTTGTTTGCGAGGAAGGCTTCCGCTGTTAGGAGAAAGCTCCCGTATCCGAAGAGGAGCTTATTTGCAAATACGAGAGCTCCCAGAAATCCGAAAAGGAATGCAAGCCCCTCAGGCGTTAGGGCGAGAACGAGGGTTGATACAAAAACTCCCGTAAAGGTTAAAGTAAGAAGAACCGCAAGGGCAATTATTAAAATCCATTGAACAACACTCTGAGCGTTCATTTAGCTTCCTCCTTCTTTTCTTCTTTATTCTCCTTGTTTCCTCCGTACTCAAAGCTGTGAACGACGTTGTAGAGGTCCTCCGAGAGGGGATGCTTGTAGGTAAAGGTTGCTATTACGAGGTCTCCGCCCTTTAGCTTCTCCGTTCCCTCCTTCAGCTTTAACTGAACCGCAAGAACGCTGAGGGGGGGTATCGTTATATTTGCGGGAATGTTTGAAAGAACGTATCCCTCCTCCTTGCTCTCCTTTCCGGGCTTAAAGACAAAAGCCTTCTCAAATATCGTGAGAGGCGTAGTTCCCGGATTTGAAACTGTATAAGTGATAAGATGCTTTTCCCTGTCGTAAACGGCGTTAAGAATAATGGGTGAGCCAGGTATGTTTTGAAACTGCTTTAAAAGCTTGTTTGAGGTGAAGTAGGAGCCTACTCCACCTCCTACGAGAAGGCCGGCAAGGGCTATGGTCGTTCCTATGAGAAAGTATCGCATTCACCACCTCCGCAGTTTTTATACAAAGTTTTATTATAGCCCTTTTATAAAATTTGTCAAGAATTATTATCATAAAATCTTAGTGAAGCTTTATAAGTTTTTGAGAAGTTCTAAAATCCTCCTCTCTATCTCATCCCTCACCTCCCTGAAGGCTTCCTCCGTTCCCTCCTTTGCGGGGTCCGGAAGGGGCCAGTGGATTTTCTTTGCTCCGGGGACTACGGGACAGGTCTCGTTCGCATCACCGCAGAGGGTTATGACGTAGTCAAGCTCATTGAGGGGAATCTCTTCAAGGGATTTTGAGAACTGGCTTGATATGTCTATTCCCTTTTCCTCCATCATCTTCAGGGCCAAGGGATGAACGTATCCCGCTGGATTAGAACCTGCGGAGAAAACCTCAACGTCTTTCCCGAGCTTTTTTGCGTAGTGCTTGGCAAATCCTTCAGCCATCTGGCTTCTCGCTGAGTTTCCTGTGCATATGAATCCTACCTTAAGCTTTTTCATAGCTTAAATTGTATTAATTGCTATGGCTATGGTTGTTGACGAGTTTGACGTTGTAGTTATAGGGGGCGGACACGCGGGCATAGAGGCCGCACTCGCTTCCGCAAGAATGGGAGCAAAGACAGCTATGTTTGTGCTGAATGCGGACACGATAGGACAGATGTCCTGCAACCCCGCAATAGGCGGAATAGCTAAGGGAATAGTGGTAAGGGAGATAGATGCCCTCGGAGGTGAAATGGGAAAGGCGATAGACAGAACGGGCATCCAGTTTAAGATGCTGAACACGAGGAAGGGAAAAGCGGTCCAGTCCCCAAGGGCTCAGGCGGATAAGAAGAGATACAGGGAGTATATGAAGAAGGTATGCGAGAATCAGGAAAACCTTTACATAAAACAGGAAGAGGTTGTAGATATCATAGTCAGGAACGGGAAAGTGGAAGCGGTAAGGACGAGCCTCGGAGTTGAGTATAAAACGAAGGCAGTTGTCGTCACAACGGGAACCTTCCTGAACGGCGTTATATACATAGGGGATAAGATGATTCCCGGTGGAAGGCTCGGAGAGCCGAGGAGCGAAGGCTTATCCGAGTTTTACAGGAGACACGGCTTTCCCCTTATGAGGTTCAAAACGGGAACGCCCGCAAGGCTTGATAAAAGGACGATAGATTTCTCCTCCCTTGAGGTTGCTCCCGGAGACGACCCGCCCCCTAAGTTCTCCTTCTGGACCGAGCCCGTAGGCTCCTACTGGTTTGAGGCAGGAAAGGAACAGGTTAACTGCTGGATAACCTACACAACACCCAAGACCCACGAGATAATCAGGAAGAACCTTCACAGAACTGCCCTTTACGGGGGATTGATAAAGGGAATAGGACCGAGATACTGCCCCTCCATAGAGGACAAGATTGTGAAGTTCCCGGACAAAGAGAGACACCAGATATTCTTAGAACCCGAAGGACTTGACACAATAGAGATATACCCGAATGGTCTTTCAACATCCCTGCCCGAAGAGGTTCAGTGGGAGATGTATCGTTCCATTCCCGGACTTGAGAACGTTGTCCTCATAAGACCCGCTTACGCGATAGAGTATGACGTCGTTCCCCCCACAGAACTTTACCCCACTCTTGAAACCAAAAAAATCAGGGGATTATTTCACGCGGGGAACTTCAACGGAACCACGGGATACGAAGAGGCAGCAGGACAGGGCATAGTTGCGGGGATAAACGCGGCACTCAGGGCCTTCGGAAAAGAGCCCATATACCTGAGAAGGGACGAAAGCTACATAGGTGTGATGATAGACGACCTTACGACGAAAGGCGTAACGGAGCCCTACAGGCTTTTTACATCTCGTTCCGAATACAGGCTCTACATAAGGCAGGATAACGCCATACTCAGGCTCGCAAAGCTCGGAAGGGAGCTCGGTCTCCTTTCTGAGGAGCAGTATAAACTCGTCAAGGAGCTTGAAAGGGAAATAGAAAAGTGGAAAGAGTTTTACAAGACCGAGAGGATAAGCGTAGCGGTTGGGGGAGATACGAGGAGCTACAGCATAGCCATCCTCATGACTATGAACTACACCCTTGAGGACGTAAAAGAGAAGTTCGGATACGAAATTCCCGAGCATCCTTACGTGAAGGAAGAGGTAGAGATACAGCTGAAGTATGAACCCTACATAGAGAGAGAAAGAAAGCTGAACGAGAAGTTAAAGAAGCTTGAGGATGTAAGAATTCCCGAGGATATAGACTACGACAAAGTTCCGGGGCTCACAAAAGAGGCAAGGGAGAAGCTGAAGAAGTTCAAGCCCATAACCGTCGGTCAGGCGTCAAGGATAGACGGGATAACACCCGCGGCGATAACAGCACTACTCGTTTACCTCGGGAAGCTTGATTGATGGACCTTTTATCCCTCTGGGATAACTTCGTAAGCGAGATAAGAAGTTTTTTCAAAGAAAAGGGATATATAGAGGTCTCAACACCCGTCCTCCTTGATTTTCCCAATCTTGACGCTAACGTTGAACCCCTTTCCCTATACGTAAAGGAGAGGGAAATAAAGAAGAAATGGCTCCAAACATCCCCCGAATACAGCATGAAGAAGCTTCTGGCAAGGTATAAAAGGGACATATTCCAGATAGCGAAGGTTTTCAGGAACAACGAATGGGGAAAGCTCCACAGGACGGAGTTTCACATGCTTGAGTGGTATGCGATTAATTGCGATTACAGGTATTTAATAGAGGAGATAAAACAGCTCCTAAAAAGAATTTTCGGATTCAAAAAATTTGAAGTGGTAAGCGTTGAAGAAGCTTTTAAAAGAAGGTTCGGGAGTCCCATACCCGAGGATGAAGAAGGATTGAAGGAAATCCTGAGAAGGGAAGGCATAAACTACGAGGAGAACGAGGACTGGGAAACCCTTTTTTACAGGGCTTTTATCGCAGTTGAAAGAGACTTGGGAAGGGATTATCCGACCTTTTTAATAAACTTTCCCGAAAGGTTATCAGCCCTTGCGAAGGTTAGAGAGGGCTACGCGGAGAGGTTTGAGCTTTTCATAAAGGGAATTGAGGTTGCGAACGGATGGAGCGAGGAAACGAACCCTGAAGAAGTGAGAAGGAGACTTTTAAGGGAGTCCGAGAGGAGAAACCTCCCCCTTGACGAGGAGTTTATAAAGGCTCACGAGGATATGCCCGAGTGTGCGGGATGCTCAATAGGGCTTGACAGGTTGTTTATGCTGTGGCTCGGAAAAGATGAACTCATAACCTTCTGAGCATCTTGAGAAGGTAAAACATGGCGGTCTGAGTTGATAGAAACCTGTTCCCGTTCCTTCCCGCATTAAAAACTCTTTTCAGGATTGTTATCTTCTCTTTCACGTATATACCTATGTAGGTAAGACCTTCGGGCTTTTTCGGCGTTCCACCGGGACCCGCTATGCCAGTGATAGCTACTCCGCAATCGGTATTTAGCTCTCTCTTTAGACCTTCAAGCATCTCGTAACAGGTCCTGTAAGAAACCGCCCCGTATTTCTTTAAGGTTTCCTCTTTCACCTTGAGATACCTTATCTTCATCTCGTTTGAGTAAACGATAAAGCCCCCGAAGAAGTAAGCGGAGCTTCCCGGAACGTTTACAATTCTTGCGGAAAGAAGTCCCGCTGTGCAACTTTCCGCTGTGGAGAGCGTGAGACCTTTCTCCCTCAGAACCTTACCGAGAACATACTCAATGGGCTCATCTTCCTCCGAGTAAACGAACTCCTTCAGAAGGTTTAAAGCCCTTTCCCTGTCTTCTTGGGTTCGGAGTATGACGTCAACGCCCTCAAGGGAGCTTCTTAATTCGTGTTTAATGTCTTTTAGCCTTTCCCTTACTTCTTTTTCCTCAAGACCAAAGGTTCTCAAAACAAACATGTTTAATATTTTTTATGAAAGTTTTTGCGGTTGTCGGCCACCACAACGCTGGAAAGACAACGCTCATAGAAAGACTTATCCCAAAGTTGAAAGAGAGGGGATATAAAGTATGCTATATAAAGCACGACCCCAAAGGACACGGAATCACGGACAAGGAAGGCTCTGACACCCACAGGATATCAAAGCTTGTCGGGAAGCTCGCCCTTCTTTCCCCCGACAGGCTAACATACTGGGAAAAGGGGAGTTTTGACCCCCTTGAGATTGTAAGAAAGTTTTTTAGAGATTGCGATATCGTAATCCTTGAAGGATTCAAGTGGTTTGACGAGATTCCGAAGATAGTGGTAGGGGAGGTTGATGCGAGGAACGTAATCCTGAAGGTTGATAGAGAAACCCCCTTAGAGGATATTATTAAAGTAATAGAAAAACTGGAGGATTTGGTATGAACGGAGGGTTCTGTCTCCAACACAGGGAGCTTTGTCCCGCTTGCAAGAGAATAGCCCTGAGGGTATGCGAGTATATGGAGCCCTACCCGAGGGTTGAAGCAATATGCGAGTGCTGCGGATACAGGGCTTACGACGTCCCGATGAAGCTTGATAAGGAAACCGTTTACAGAATTCTTGATAAGCTCACCACTAAGGAAATCGGTGCGGTTTGCATAGACGACAGGTGCGGTTCAAGGGACATTATAAAGCTCCTGAGGGAAGGAACTTACGCGGAGTTCAGATGTCTTGACTGCGGGGCGGAATGGAACTCTTACGAGGTTAAAGAAGCCATAAAGAAGGTGAAGAGGGTTCTTAACTACCTCCAGGACGGAAGCAGATTAAGCGATATACTGAAAGCCCAGGAGGGTGAGTGTCCGCTTTGTGGCTGGGATATAGGACATATGCACGAGGGCTACCTCGTTGAGATTCAGTGTTTCGTTTGCGGATACCACAACGAATATAAGGAGGAGTTTCCGAAGGAAATCCCCCCAGAAGACGCATGTCCCCAGTTTGAGAAGGCGGAAGAAACGGGTTAAGAACCGCAGAGAATTTTTCTTACAAACTCAAGGTCTTCCCTGTAGGTTATTTTAACGTTCCAGTAGCTCCCTTCAACTATACCGACTTTATACCCGTATCTCTCAAGGAGTGAAGCGTCATCCGTTCCAATAAATCCCTCCGCCCTTGCCCTCATATGACACTCAAAGAGAATCTCCCTTTTAAATGCCTGAGGGGTTTGAGCGTGCCATATCAGGGAGCGGTTTAAGGTTTTTATAACTTTACCCTCAACTACCTCCTTGAGGGTATCCCTTGCGGGAGAAGCCACTATCTTGCCGTCAAACTCCCCGAGGTTCATAACCTCAAGGAATAGCCTCTTTTCCGCAAGAGGACGGGCCGAATCGTGAATGACGACTATATCCCCCTTTGCCTTAAGGAGTGCGTTAAAGACCGACTCCTGCCTCTCCTTTCCCCCTGCAACCTTCTTAACCTTGGGGTGAACATTAACGCGGTCTATGTAATCCTCAGGAAGAACGAGTATAACCTCCTCAAATATGTCAAGAACCTTCTCAAGAGAGTGCATAAAAAGGGGCTTTCCGCAGAGCTCTACAAACTGCTTCCTGAAGCCTATCCTCCTTCCTTCTCCCGCAGCGAGTATTATTACTGTGTTCATAAAAAGTTATATTAAGAGAAGGCACGAAGGAGATAGCTTATAACAACCTCGGGATAAAGCCCGAAGAAAACAACGAGGAAAGCGGATATAAGAATGGTAAAGGCTTCCCCTGCGGAAACCTCTGTCCTTCCGAACCTCTCGGAACCTTCTTGCAGGAACATGTAAACGATTACCTTAAGGTAATATCCCGCGGATATGAGACTCGCAACCGCAAATAGTATTCCGAGAAAGAGGTATTCCGCTTTCATAAGTCCGAAGAATATGCCGAGCTTACCGAGAAAGATGGCAGCCGGCGGAATACCTATCAAGGCAAAGAGGAAGAAGGAAAGCATTATCGCAAGGACGGGGCTATCCTTCCCGAGACCTTTGAAGTCAAGGAAGTGGTGAGTCCACCCTTCTCTTTTTTCAAGAACCGATAGAACGGAGAAAGCTCCGAGAGTTGCAAGGGCGTAAACGAAAACGTAAAAGAGAAGTGCGGTAAACATATGCTTATCAACGGTTGTTAATGCGGTAAGGAAGTATCCCGCGTGAGCTATTGAGGAGTAAGCGAGAAGCCTCTTTACCGATTTCTGGGCGTAAGCTACGATATTCCCGTAAAACATTGAGAGAACAGCAAGAACCATAACGATATACTTCCAGTCGGGGAAAGAGGAGAACATTCCGATGGTGAGCTTAACAAAGAGGAAATACATGGCTATCTTCGGAACCGTAGAGAGGTATGCGGTTGTCGGTGTGGGTGCCCCCTCGTATGCGTCCGGGGTCCAGAAATGGAAGGGGACGGAGGAAACCTTTAGGGCTAAAGCTGAGATGATAAGCAGGACTCCGAGGGCGAACAGAGTGTTTTCCCCTTGAATAGGGGATATTTTGAGGCTTCCCGTTGAGCCGTAAACGAGTGCGGAACCGAGGGCATACATAGACGTTCCCGTCGTTCCTATAACGAGATACTTAAAAGCCCCTTCCTTTGAGAGATACTCCCTCCTGAAGAGTCCAACGAGTATATACATCGTTATAGATGCAAGCTCAAGACCCGTGAAGATAATCGCAAGATTATCCGAGGATAGCATAACCATAAGTCCGAGGGTCGCTATAAGGTAGAGGTATGGAAGCTCCCCGTAAGCGGAGTTTTTCTTTGAGAAGTAATCGTATGAGGATAGAAGAACGAGTCCCGTAACAGCGAGAACGAAGAGCTTACCTATGAGCGTGAGCAAATCTACGGAAAAACCTCCGAAGAATACGGAGGCGGGATACCTTACAAAGAATATTGAGTATCCAGCGATAACGACGAAAACGAAGGCGAAAACGCTCAGGAACTTATAATGCTTCCTCTCAAGGAATAACTCAAGAACGAAGACCGTAAGAATGCCCAGGGAAAGTATGAGTTCGGGGAGCACAGCATTCCAGTTCAAGGCTTAACCTCCGAAAACGAGTTTAGAGGTATGCTCAACAATCTTGACGAAGGGGTATGGATACACTCCCATTATCAGGGCGAGTGCTATTATGAGGGCAAAGGGAATTGCGTGGTGAAACTCAAGGTCCTTGAGCTTCTGCCACTTCTCCTTCCTCTCTTCAGGGATGGTGTCCTCCTCAAGCATTACCCGCTTGAACATATAGAGGGAGTATGCAGCTCCGAGAACCATTCCCGTCCCCGCAACGAAAGCCCATATGGGGTGTTTCTCAAAAGTTCCGAGGAGTATGAGGAACTCAGAAACGAAGCTCGCAAATCCGGGGAAGGCTATACCTACGAGAACCGAGAGGAAGAAGGCAAAGGTAAAGTAAGGAATGTATCTCGCAAGTCCCCCGAGGTCGTCCATATGGTAGGAGTGTATCCTGTCGTATATGAATCCCGCTCCGAAGAATAGGGCGGCTGAAGATAGCCCGTGAGCAATCATAAGGTATATGGCGCCGTTCAGGGCATCCGTATTCATGGCGAAGGTTCCGAGGGTAACGAGCCCCATGTGGGATATTGATGAGTAGGCTATGAGCCTCTTCATGTGGGTCTGGGCTATAGCCATCATTGCCGCGTATATAACCGCTACAACGCTTAGTGTGAATATAAGGGGTATGTAATACTTTGAGGCTTCGGGGAAGAAGGGAAGGGAGAACCTCACGAAACCGTATGTTCCCATCTTGAGAAGAACACCTGCGAGAATTACCGAGCCCGCGGTAGGAGCTTCAACGTGAGCATCAGGGAGCCACGTATGGAAGGGCCACATGGGAATCTTTACCGCAAAACCGAGACCGAAAAGAAGGAAGGCTATCAGCTCAAGCCAGAGGGGATAATCAAGCCTGAGGTGGAAGAAGTAATCAAAGGATATCCTTCCCGTCTCAAAGTATCCGTAAACGAGTATTGAAGCGATACCGAGAAGCAGAAAGAGGGAACCGAAGAATGTATAAAGGAAGAACTTATTCGCTGCGTAAACCTTTCTGTCGTGTCCCCAAAAACCTATTATGAAGTACATGGGAATGAGCATACCTTCCCAGAAAAGGTAAAAGAGAAATAGGTCAAGAGCTGCAAAAACACCTATACAGGCTGTCTCAAGGGCAAGGAAGAGTGCGAAGTATAAAACGGGCCTGTCTTCTATCCTCCATGACCATATATACGCGGCTAAGAAGAGGAGAGAGGTCATTAAGATGAGGGATACAGCCATTCCGTCAACGCCGACGTGGTAGCCTATGCCGAGCGTCTTTATCCACGGGACGTATGTTTCAAACTGGAATCCCGCTTTTTCAAAATCAAAAGCGAGAAAGAGAACGAGGGATATTACCGCAACGACACCACCTATAACGATTGAACCAATCTTTGCAAAGAGCTCGTTCCTGATTACCGCTACGAGAAGCGCACCCACAAGGGGCAGAAATATAGCAACGTTCAAGAGCGTTTCCATCACATCCCTCCTTTAAGGATTATCCCGAGGAGTATAAGAACGAGTATAGTCAATCCCGTTCCCAAACCAACCGCATACCAGTTCAGCTTACCGACCTGAATGAGCTTAAGAACACCCGAAGAGAGCTGAACAACTGTATAAGTCCCGTTAACTATGCCGTCTATAAACAACCTCTCAAAGGAGGTGTAGAGAACCCTTGAGTATTCGTGATATCCCCTCGCAATTATGCCGTGG
>NZ_BAAHXJ010000015.1:0-84960 GCF_054656935.1 Aquifex pyrophilus
TTCTCCTTAGCCATATCTATTTACCTCCTAATTAAGAGCTCTTTCCAGCCATTCTTTCCCCGATTATCTTCTCCGCAATATGTTGCGGAACTTCGTCGTAGTGGGAAAATCTCATTATAAACGTTCCCCTACCTTGTGTCAAGCTCCTGAGGGTTGTAGCGTATCCGAACATTTCCGCGAGGGGAACGTGAGCCTTAACGACTGTTATATTTCCTTTGTTTTCCATTCCCATAATCTTTCCTCTCCTTGAGTTGAGGTCTCCAATAACGTCTCCCACGTAGTCTTCGGGAGTTTCTACCTCAACCTCCATTATGGGTTCAAGGAGAACGGGGTCCGCCTTCTTTGCCGCGTCCTTGAATGCGAGAGAGCCCGCAACTTGGAAAGCTATGTCCGAGGAGTCAACCTCGTGGTAAGAGCCGTCAAAGAGCCTAACCCTCACGTCAACGACCGGGTATCCTGCGAGTATGCCGTTCTGCATAGCTTCCTTTACACCCTTCTCAACGGAAGGTATGAACTCCTTGGGTATAACTCCTCCGTGTATGTCGTCTATGAACTCAAATCCCTTACCTCTCGGAAGGGGTTCTATCTCTATAATAGCGTGTCCATATTGCCCCCTACCACCCGTTTGCTTGATGAACTTACCTTCTCCGATGGCTTTCTTTCTAATTGTTTCCTTGTATGCAACCTGGGGTTTACCGACGTTAACCTCTATCCCGTATTCCCTTCTCATTCTGTCAACCATAATCTCAAGGTGGAGCTCACCCATTCCGTGTATGAGTATCTGACCGGTTTCGGGGTCCGTCGTGGCCCTGAAGGTCGGGTCCTCCTTCATGAACTTGTTGAGAACCTGCGAGAGCTTTTCCTGGTCCTTCTTCGTCTTTGGTTCTATAGCCATTGATATGACAGGGTCGGGGAACTCAAGCTTTTCAAGGATGATGGGGTGTTTCTCGTCGCAGAGGGTGTCTCCGGTTGCAGCATCAAGTCCCACAACCGCACATATTTCACCTGCGGAGACCTGCTGTATTTCTTCTCTGGAGTTCGCGTGCATGAGGAGAAGCCTTCCGGCCCTTTGTTTCTCGTCCCTCGTTGCGTTGTAAACGTAAGAGCCCGCCTTGAGCGTTCCGGAGAAAACCCTTATGTAGGTAAGCTGTCCCGCATAGGGGTCAGCCATAACCTTGAAGGCGTATGCACAGAAGGGCTCTTCGTCCAAAGGCCTTCTCTCCTCTTCCTCTCCCGTCTTGGGATTTGTTCCCTTAACGGGGGGCAGGTCTATGGGAGAGGGTAGGTAATCTATCACCGCGTCAAGTAAGGGCTGAACTCCTTTATTTTTAAATGCGGAACCGCACAGAACGGGAACGAGTTGTCTGTTTATTGTTGCCTTTCTTAAAGCCTTCCTGAGCTCCTCAACGCTTATCTCCTGTCCTTCAAGATATTTCTCCATAAGTTCGTCGTCGGTTTCAACTATCGTCTCTATCATCTTTTCGCGCCATTCCTGAGCCTTTTCCTGGTATTCGGGGGGTATGTCTATGACCTCGTATTTAGCACCGAGGGTTTCCTCAAGCCATCTTATCGCCTTCATCTCCATGAGGTCTATGACGCCCTCAAACTGGTCCTCCGCTCCGAGGGGTATCTGGATAGCAACAGGCTTTATGGTGAGCTTCTCTTCTATTTCCTTGAAAACCCTGTAGAAGTCCGCACCGAGACGGTCCATCTTGTTTATAAAGGCTATTCTGGGAACCTTAAATCTGTCCGCCCATCTCCAGTTTGCCTCGGACTGGGGCTGAACACCCTCAACCGCTGAGAATATGAAGACTATACCGTCAAGAACTTTCATAGAACGAACGACTTCAACGGAGAAGTCAACGTGTCCCGGCGTATCAATTATGTTTATCTGATACCTCTCCCCATTCCTGGTCCAGTAACAAGCGGTTGTTGCGGCGGTTATTGTGATACCCCGCTCCTTTTCCTGGGGCATCCAGTCCATCGTTGCTGCACCTTCGTGAACTTCCCCTATTTTGTATGTCTTTCCCGTGTAGTAGAGTATTCTTTCGGTGGTTGTTGTCTTACCCGCGTCTATGTGTGCTACTATACCTATGTTTCTCAGTTTCTCTATAGGCACCTCTCTTGCCATATCCTTACCTCCATCACCCGTAAAAGATTTAGCTTAAATATTTTAGCTTTAAAAAGTTTTAAAAATCAAGGGCTTTTAAAATTAAAAATATGAGGCTCGGTGTAAACGTTGACCACGTTGCGACCGTAAGACAGGCAAGGAGAACCTTTGAACCATCACCCGTTTTCGCCGCTTTGATAGCCCAGCAGGCCGGAGCCGACCAGATTACCTTACATCTAAGGGAAGACAGGAGACATATTCAGGATAGGGACCTTGAGCTGATAAAGGAACTCGTAAATATTCCCGTAAACCTTGAGATGGCACCTACCGAGGAGATGAGAGAAATAGCCCTGAGGGTGAGGCCCGACAGGATAACCCTCGTTCCCGAAAGGAGGGAGGAAATAACGACCGAGGGCGGTCTTGACGTTGTCTCAATGAAGGAAAGGCTCAAGGAATACCTAAAGCCCCTGAAGGAAGCGGGAATAGAGATATCCCTCTTTATTGAGCCCGATAAGGAACAGATAGAGGCAAGCCTTTACGTAGGTGCGGATGCTATAGAAATACACACGGGAAGGTATGCAAACCTCTGGAACGAACACAGATTTGAGGAGGCAAGGGAAGAGCTGAGAAGGATAAGGGAAGCGGCGATTTACGCAAGGGAAAGGGGACTCAGGGTTTACGCGGGACACGGTCTAACTTACCACAACGTTAAGGAGTTCGTAAGGGAGCTTAAAGATGTTGTGGAAGAGCTTAATATAGGACACTCAATAGTTGCAAACGCGGTTATTTTTGGTTTTGAGAGGGCTGTAAAGGAGATGATAAAGCTTATCAATACCTGAGGAGTGCCGCTCCCCAGGTTAGCCCTCCTCCCATAGCGGTCATTAGAACAAGGTCTCCCCTTTTTATCTTTCCCTCCTTTATAGCTTCGTGGAGGGCTATGGGGATTGATGCGGCGGAAGTGTTTCCGTATTTGTGAATGTTTACGTAAAACTTCTCCTTCGGGAGTCCCAGCTTTTCCGCAAGGGCGTTTATTATCCTTACGTTTGCCTGGTGGGGTATTACGAGGCTTATTTCCTCTGGCTTTACATTTGCTTTCTCAAGAACCTCTCTACAAACCTCTTCCATGCTCCTTACCGCCACCTTGAAGAGCTCCCTCCCCTTCATGCGTATATATCCGCACTTATCCGCGTAAAGGAGCTCCTCAAGACTCCCCTCCGAATACATCTTTGTAGCGAGAACGTCGCTTTCATCCTCGGAGTTTTCAAAGAGAACCGCGCCGGCTCCGTCCCCGAAGAGAACGCAGGTTGACCTATCTTCCCAGTCAACCGCCTCCGAGAGCTTCTCCGCACCTATCACGAGAACCTTCTTTGCCTTACCCGCCTTTATGAAGCTGTCTGCTATATCAAGCCCGTATAAAAACCCGCTACAGGCTGCTGATATATCAAAGGAGTAAACACCCTTTGCTTCCAGCTGTGCCTGAACAAGACATGCGGTTGCGGGAAATCTCTTTTCGGGAGTGAGCGTTGCAAGGATTATAAGGTCAAGCTCTTCTGGAGATGTGCTCCCGTCTTTTAAGGCTTCTTTTGCCGCTTGGGTTGCCATGTGGGTTATCGTTTCCTCCTTGGCTATTCTCCTTTCCTTTATTCCCGTTCTCGTCATTATCCATTCGTCTGACGTATCAACCATCTTCTCAAGGTCAAAGTTAGTCAAGACACTCTTTGGCAGATAAACGCCCGTTCCAACAATCTTCGTTCCCATTAAACGTTCACTCCCTCGGGTATTAGGGTTTTTAAGTTCTGGGTTAACTTCTCGTTAAAGTGGGTATCAAGAAACTCAAGGGCCACCTTTATAGAATTCTTTATAGCCTTCGCGTTGGCCCTTCCGTGGGTAATTATAACGGGCTTCTTAGCCCCGAGGAGGGGAATTCCACCATACTCCGCAAAGTCAGCCTTCTTCTTGAAGTTATTAAGGGCGGGCATCAAGAGAAGAGCACCGAGCTTTGCAAGCCAGCTCTTCTTTATCTCTTCCTTTATCATCTGAACAACCGCAAGACCGAGGCTTTCGCTCGCCTTCAGGATAACGTTTCCAACAAATCCGTCGCAAACTATAACGTCAAAGGTTCCGGCGTATATATCCCTCCCCTCCGCATTTCCCTTAAAGTTAAGCCTTGTGGCCTTGAGGAGAGGGTAGGTCTCTTTAACGAGCTCGTTTCCCTTTCCCTCCTCTTCCCCTATACTGAGTATGCCCACCCTCGGGTTCTTTATACCGAGCATAACTTCGGCGTAAGTGTGTCCCATAACCGCAAACTGAACGAGGTGTCTCGGCTTGCAGTCAACGTTTGCACCGACGTCTATTAAAACGGTCTTCCCCTTAGGGTTCGGGAGGGCAACTCCTATTGCGGGCCTCTCTACCTCTTCCTCCGCACCGACCACGAACTTGCCTACCGCGAGAACGGCACCTGTATTCCCGGCGGATACAAGCCCCTGGGCTACACCTTCCCTTACAAGCTTTGCGGCGACGAAGAGGGAGGAGTTTTTCTTTCTCAAAACGTTTGAGGGTGGTTCGTTCATCTCTATCTTCTCTTCCGCATTAATTATTTCAAGCAGGGGATTTTTATCCTCTCCCGCTTTTTTGAGAATGGGGTATATTTCTTCTTCTTTTCCTACGAGGTAAACCTTACATCCCAGCTCCCTTGCCGCTAAGATACACCCTCTTACTATCTCAAGGGGGGCATAATCGCCCCCCATACAGTCAACCGCTATCGCTTCCATTACTCTACTTCTATAACTTCCCTTCCCTTATAATGCCCGCAGTAAGGACATACCCTGTGGGGTATTATCTTCTCCCCGCAATTTGAGCATGTGGAAAGGGAAGGAATACTCCTCTTGAATTTATTAAAGAAGTTCTGGGCTCTCCTTTGGTTCCTTCTCCACTTTGAGGTTTTCGCCTTCGGAACAGCCATTACCTACCTCCTTTTCCTGCTAACAAATCTTTTAGTATAGCAAAAGAGTTGTTTCTCTTTTGGGGTTTTGTTTCCTCTTCAAACTCAACCTGGTATCCCGGAATTCCCCTGCAGTCGGGGCTACAGAGGGGCTTCATGGGTATGCTTAGGATTATCTCCTCCCTTACGAGCTGGGCAACATCCACTATGTCCGGCTCTTCAAGAAATGAGACCTCAAGGTCCTTGGGCTTCAGCATAAATACCCCTTCCTCGTTCGGCGTGTTCTGGAGGAGCTTTGTCTTTTCCTGTGTTAAATCCTTTACGTAAGTTTCCAGACACCTGCTACACTCAAGTTCAACGTTTCCCTCTATACTTATCCTTATCTTGTATCCCTCCTTATCCTTGGTTATCTCAAGATTCACATTTACGGGTTCCTTAATTACCCCTATCTCGGAGGGTAGTTTCAGGTCCTCGGGTTTCAGCTCGTATGAGCCCACAAACCTATCCGATATTTTAAAGATTTCTTTAAGGTCAAGGGTAAGCATGGCACTAACCTCGCAAATGTTATATTAAATTTAATTTAACTGTGGAGAGAAACATTATCCAGTTTCAGAAAGAGTTCCTCGGGGGAAAGGTAAAAGAGAGAGTCTTTATACTCCACGGGGACGAGCCCTATCTCATAAGAACTTTCCTCTCAAAGCTTAAGGAGAGGTTCGGTAGTAACTACAGGGTTTTATGGGGGGACGAGATAACGGAGGAGGAGCTTTACTCCGCACTTTCGGAGAGGGGAATATTCGGAAGCTCAAAAGAGGAAGCGGTCGTTCTTTACAAATTTGAATCATTCCTCAAGAAGCTCGGAAGGAAGAAGAAATCAAGGGAGTTTCTCATAAAAACTTTGAAGGGCGTAAAGAGTAATTACCTGTTTATAGTCTTTGACAGGAAGCTCCAGAAACAGGAGCTTTCTACGGAACCCTACAAAAGCATACAGACCTTCGGTTTAATCGTGAACTCGGGAAAGCTCTCAAAGGAGAAGATAAAGAACCTCGTGAGGAAGAAGTTCACCGAAAAGGGAATAAAGATAGAGGAAGAAGCCCTAAATTATCTCCTTGAGTCTGCGGAATACAACCTTATGGAGTTAAAGCTTGAGGTTGAGAAACTCATTGATTACGCATGGGATAAAAAGAGCCTGAGTCTTGAAGATATAAAGAGAGCGCTCTTTACCCTCTCTGATAACATAAATGTGTTTAACTTCGTTGATGTTTTTCTCCTCGGGGATTACGAGAAAGCGGTTGAGACTCTTGAGAACCTCTACAGGTGGGGAATACATCCCCTCCAGATACAGAAGCTCCTCACAAGCTACGTTATAAAGCTGTATACAGCGAGTAGAATGCTTGAGAAGGAAGATAAAAACAAAGTTCTTGAAAAGCTCGGTATAAAGAACCAGTTCGCAAAGCTGAAGTTTACCGAATACCTGAAGAGAAACGATAAGGAAAGCTTAAAAAGGATGCTTACCTCACTCCAGAGGATTGATATGCTTGAGAAGCTATACTTTCAGGACCCCTCAAAGCTTTTAAAGGAGTTTGTCCTAAGCTTTGCCTTAAGTCCCAAAAAAGTTTAGTATCCCCCTTAACTCTATCAATCCACATATTTACCGAGCCGAGCGTGAAGGAAACCTTCAGCCTAACGGGAATTAACGTTTCTAAGTCAAGCCATAAAAGCCATTCCCCTTTCGGCTTTAAAAGTCCCTTCGTCTCAACCTTCGGTTTTATGAGAACCTTTAAGGTTTTATACACCTTCCCTTTCCACTCAAGTGTTTCCCTGCCTACAACTCTGTATTTAACCTCTTGAACCTTTCCGTCGTAAAAGAACTTAATTACCCTCTCCCGCTCCGATGCGGTTATGTAAAGGAAGAGCCCTGCCCTGAAGGGGTCATAGGGAGGAGCTTTCATAAAACCTTTAAACCTCTCTTTCCCTTTTATCACGTAATAAACTCCGTTATCCTTAAAGATGTAAAAATGCTCCCTTACATTTCCCCTTATGTTTAACTTTAGCTTGAAAAGTTTTGTTCTCCTAATGCTTCCCTCGGATACTCCCCTTATTTCTACCTTTCCGAGGAGTTTGCCGAGCCCTTCGTTTGTGGTATTCGCCTCTATCGTTAATTTCTCCCTTTCCACTCTGTAGGTTGTGCAGTTGTAGGCAACGGGAAATATGAGGTAATAGGCCTTATGGCAAATCTTCAGTTCGCTCCCGAAAAGTAAGAAAGGAAGGAGAATCAAGAGAATCATATCTTACTGAGGACGAACTCCCCTATGGGGTTTTTAAACTCCTCATCGCCGAGGTGGTAAGCGGTCCAGAGGTGGAGACACCTCACCTTAAAGGGCTTTGCCCTGAAGTTCCTTATTCCGCCTATTCCTATATCTTTGTTCAGTAAAACCCTTTTACACACCATGTCCCACTTTCCCGTTCCATTATAAATCTCTGGAAAATCTCTTTTAAGTATTTCTTCCCTTTTTTTTACCTCCTTTTCGTGAAGCTTTATGAAGAAGTTAAAAAGCTCTTCGTCCTTTGTTATCTCCTCCGATAACTTCTTAATGTATCCCTCCGATTCAAGTTTTGAGACCGCTTTCTTTAGCTCAGGTTCAAGTATCCAGAAACGTGTTGGCTCTGGTCTGTATATGCTCTTCTCAAATACGACTATAGGATTTTCAACAACCTCAAGCTTCATAAGGGATTAATTTAAGCTGGTATAATTAGAAAGGATAAATACGGAGGTAGAAGAATGGCCGTCAGTATGGAAGATGTGAAGAAGTTAAGGGAGATGACAGGAGCGGGAATGCTCGATTGTAAAAAAGCCCTTGAGGAAGCGGGCGGTGATATAGAAAAGGCTAAGGAAATCTTGAGGGTAAAGGGACTCGCAAAGGCTGAAAAGAAGGCGGGTAGGGAAACGAAGGAGGGAGTTATCTACGTAATCGTATCGGAAGACAGAAAAAAGGGAGCTATGATAGAGCTAAACTGCGAAACGGACTTTGTTGCGAGAAATGAGGAGTTTAGGAAGCTTGCGGAGAGGATAACGAGGCACATACTTGAGAAGGATGAGAATAAAGACAAGAGCGGTGAGGGAGCGGATATACTTTCTCAGGAGCTTTACGATGAGCCCGGAAAGACTGTAGAAACCCTCATAAAGGAGGCTATAGCGAAAATAGGTGAGAATATAAAGCTTTCAAGGTATTGCAGATACGATACCGAGGATTACCTCCACTCCTACGTTCACGGGGAAGGAAGGATAGGAGTTCTACTGGATTTTAAAGCTCCCGAGCTAAACGATAAGGTTTTAAGGCTCGTTCAGGACATAGCTATGCAGATAGCCGCCATGAGACCCGAATACGTAAGAATTGAGGATATACCCGAAGAGGTTCTTGAGAGGGAAAGTAGAATACTAAGAGAGCAGGCTCTCTCGGAAGGGAAGCCCGAACACATAGTTGACAAGATCGTTGAAGGAAAACTGAAGAAGTTCTATCAGGAAAAGGTTCTCCTTGAACAGCCCTTCATAAAGGAGGAGAAGAAAAAGGTCGGGGACGTTATAAAGGAGAGCGGAACGGGTGTGGAGATAAAGCGTTTTTGCAGGTTTGAGCTGGGTGGGCTCTGATGGAGGAGAGCCCGAGGTATAAAAGGGTTCTCTTGAAGCTATCAGGGGAGGCTTTTGCGGGGGAGCAGGGCTACGGCATTGACCCCTCCTTTCTTGAATACATCTCCCACGAGATAAAAGGGGTTTACGAACTCGGCGTTCAGATAGCCATAGTGATAGGCGGAGGAAATATCTTCAGGGGATTTCAGGGAAAGGAGATAGGTATAGACAGGGCTACTGCGGATTACATGGGAATGCTCGCAACCGTCATAAATGCCCTTGCACTCCAGTCTGCCCTTGAGAACCACGTAAATATTCCCACGAGGGTTTTGAGCGCAATAGAGATGAGGCAGATTGCAGAGCCCTACATAAGGAGGAGAGCTATAAGACACCTTGAGAAGGGAAGGATAGTTATATTCGCGGGCGGGACGGGAAATCCCTTCTTCTCAACGGATACAGCTGCGGCACTGAGAGCCGCGGAAATCGGGGCGGAAGTCCTCATAAAGGCTACAAAGGTGGGAGGCATCTACGATAAGGACCCAGAAAAATATAAGGACGCGGTTCTTATAAAGGAGATTTCCTACCTTGAGGTTATAAACAAAGGGCTAAAAGTTATGGACCACACAGCTTTAACCCTATGTAAGGAAAACGAGATACCGATAATCGTTTTAAATATAAGGGAGAAGGGAAACCTCAGGAAAGCTGTCCTCGGAGAAGAGGTGGGTTCGTTAGTAAGGGGGTGAAGAGATGATTCAAGAGCTTGAAGAGATTTTTAAGGAAGCGGAAAGGGATATGAAAAAGGCGGTTGAGTATTACAAGTCGGAGATTGCGGGGCTAAGAACGGGAAGGGCTTCAAGCGCGCTCGTGGAGGAGATAAAGGTTGATTACTACGGCTCTAAGGTTCCCGTAAAACAGCTCGGAACCATTTCCGTTCCTGAACCCAACCAGATAGTGATACAGGTCTGGGACCAGAACGCCGCTTCCGCAATAGAGAAAGCAATAAGGGAAGAGCTGAACCTAAACCCAACCGTTCAGGGGAACGTAATAAGGATTACCCTCCCGCCCCTCACCGAGGAAAGGAGAAAGGAGCTCGTAAGACTCCTTCACAAGATTACCGAAGAGGCAAGGGTAAGGGTGAGAAACGTAAGAAGGGAAGCGAAGGAGATGATAGAGGAGCTTGAGGGCATTTCGGAAGATGAGAAGAAGAGAGCTCTTGAGAGACTCCAGAAATTAACAGACAAGTATATTGAGGAGATTAACAAGCTTATGGAAAAGAAGGAAGAGGAGATAATGAGCGTATGAGGGATTTTTACATACTCCTCGGGGCAATCTTTGTGCTCGTCTCTTCTGTCTGGCTTTACAACTACCTTAAAGAAAGGAAAATAGAAGAACTAAAAAAACTATCTTATAAGGTTTATCTCTTTGAGAAGGGAAAGATATCGGAAAAGGAAATCTTGAAAGAGGTTAAGGGAACGCCCTTTTACCCCTATATACTTGCAAAACTCGGAAGGTATGAAGAGGCTTACAAAAGTATTGAGGACAAAGACTTTAAAAAGTTTTTTAAAGAAAGAACTCTGGTGGATAAATATCTGAGTGGTAAATACGAGGAAGTTTTAAAGGAAGAAGAACACTTTACGGAAAAGGATTTTAACTATCCCTCTTTCAAGAGCCTTGAGGCTTTCTCCTATCAGAAGCTCGGAAAAAATGAAAAGGCTATAAGTATATGGAGCGGTATAAAGGAGAAGTATCCCTCAACCTACTTCTCAAACCTTGCAGAAATAGAATTATTTTTGTTAAAAGGAGCTGATAAATGAGGAGACTTTTAGGATTAATCTTTATCCCTTTACTTTTTATCTTCGGAGGGGAACTTATACCCTGCAAGGTTGTAAGGGTGATAGACGGAGACACCTTTAAGTGTGTTCTCAAGGGAAAAAACAGAGCTATAAAGGTAAGGCTTATGGGCATAGACACCCTTGAAACACATAACAGAAGAAAGGGAATAAAACAGGCCAAGTGGTTTATAGGGGGGCTTGACACGGTTCTCAGTTTTGGAAAGGAGGCAAAGAGATACGCTGAAAAGCGAGTAAAAGGAAAAACCGTTTACCTTGAACCTTCGGTGAAGAATAAGGACCCTCACGGTAGAATGCTTGCCTTTGTATGGCTTGATGAGGACAGGGACGAGATGTTAAACGAGCTCCTTGTAAAAGAAGGTCTTGCCTTCGTTTACATAATACCCCCGCAGGTGAAGTATCTAAAAAGGCTCGGGGAGGCGCAGGAAGAGGCTTACGAAGAGAGAAAAGGCTTTTGGGAGTTCTTCAAAGGGAGATAACTATATTTCCGTATCTGTCTATTTCCGCAACCACATCGGGAGGGATTAACGTGGTTGAGGAGTACTCAACGATTATGGCTGGAAAATCTATCCTGTTTCCGTAAGTAAGCTTATCCCTGTCAAGAACCTTAAAGGTGTAAAATTCACCACTCAGGTAAACTCTTCTATCCCCAAGGAAAGCCTCAGGCTTTATTTTCTCCTCTTTCTTCTCGTAGGGCTTTATAACGGGTTTTTCCTTTACGCCTATTGCTTTTACCCTCACGTTTACGAGCTCAACTTCCCTTCCCCTGTGGGCATACCCGTAGAGCTTTTCGTGCTCCATCTCAAAGGTCTCCTTCAATTTCTCTGTGTAGGGAACAGTTATCTCGTAAGACTGCCCCTTATACCTGAGGTCCGCATACCTCTCAATTATCACTTTATCCCTTGGGAAACCCTCCCTTTCCATCTCCTTTAGAAGTCTTTCCTCAATTACTCTGTATATCTCCTCAAGAACCTCTTTCTTAATCTCTTCTTCTCTCAGCATAACGGTTGTTGAGAAGTCCTTTACCACGTCCGAGATAAGCATACCTACGGCGGAAAGAAGTCCGGGATTTTTGGGAACCAAAACCCTCGGTATGTTTAACTCCTTTGCGAGAAATACCGCGTGTAGGCCTCCCGCACCTCCGAAGGAGACGAGGGTAAACTCCATGGGGTTGTATCCCCTTTCAACGGATATCTTCTTTATAGCCCTCACCATATTTGAGTTTGCAACGTTCAGTACTGCCTCCCCAAGCTCGTAGGGTTCAACACCGAGTTTTTCCGAAAGATTTTTAAAAGGTTCTTCCAGTAGTTCGGGATAAAGCCTCATCTTACCTCCGAGGAAGTGTTCGGGAACGAGCCTACCGAGGTATAGGTTCGCATCTGTTACAGTTATCTCCTTTCCTCCCCTTCCGTAGCATATGGGGCCAGGCTCCGCTCCCGCACTTTCGGGACCAACCCTCAGGGCTCCCCCCTCGTCCAGCTTCGCTATTGAGCCCCCTCCCGCTCCTACGGTGTGTATATCAATCATAGGAACCTTTACGGGGAGACCCGATATCTTTGATTCCGTCGTGAGCCTCGGCGTTTTATCTATAAGGGATACGTCCGTGGATGTTCCCCCCATATCAAAGGTTATGAGCTTTTCGTATCCCGCGAGCTTTCCCACGTATAGGGCCCCCATAACGCCCCCAGCGGGGCCCGAGAGTATGGTTCTTACCGCCTCCTTTGAAGCGGTCTCAACGGATATAACCCCTCCGTTTGACTGCATAACCCTAAGGCTATCTCCTTCCTTTACATTTTCTTTAAGGTAGTTGAGATACCCGCTCATCTTCGGTGATACGTATGCGTTTATAACCGTCGTTGAAATTCTTTCGTATTCTCTAAACTCGGGAAGGATTTCGGAAGAGAGCGTAACGAAAATACCTTCTTTTTCCAGCCTTCTTCCCACCGCCTTTTCGTGTTCGGGATTTGCGTATGAGTGGAGGAAACAAACCGCAACCGACTCAACGTTCTCCCTCAAGATTTCCCTCACGACCTTCTCAAGCTCTTCGGGGTTTATATCCTCAAGAATTTCTCCCCTTTTATTAATTCTGCATTTTATACCGAACCTCAAATTTCTCGGAACCAGAGGCTCTGGCTTCTTATAATGAAGGTTGTAAAGCTCCTCCCTGTTCTGTCTTCCTATCTCTATGATGTCTTCAAAGCCTTTATTTGTTATTAGGGCTGTTTTTGCCCCCTTTCTCTCAAGAAGTGCGTTCGTCGCAACGGTAGAGCCGTGAACTATATCAAGCTTTTTATTCTTTCCTATTATTTTCAGGCCTTCAATAACCGCTTCTGCTGGATTTTGAGGAGTTGATGGTATCTTCAGGACGTTCCAGCTCTTTCCGTCCCAGTAAACGAAATCCGTAAAGGTTCCTCCCGTATCAACGCCAACGTAAACCTTATCCATGGTTTTAAGTTTAATGAAATATATCACTGAAAGCTCATTCACCGATTTATAATTAAGCTTAAGATGTGTTTAGCCATTCCTTCAAAGGTAGTTGAGATTTACGATGACGGGACAGCCCTCGTTGATACCCTCGGTGTAAAAAGAAAGGTATCCTTGGAGCTCATGCCCGAACCCGTTGAGATAGGGGATTACGTTCTCATACACGTCGGGTTTGCGATTCAGAAACTCGATGAAGAGGAAGCCCTGAAGAGTTTAGAGCTCTTTGAGGAAATAATTGAAGAGATGGAGAAAGAGGAAGGGTATTATGAAAGCAGCTGAAGGGTATATTTTAAAGGCCTTTAAGGATAAAGATAAAGTTCTTAAGCTAACCGAAAAGATAAGAAGGCTTTCAGAAGAGCTGGGGAGAACCGTTAGGATTATGGAGTTCTGCGGTGGGCACACCCACGCTATTATGAAACATGGAATAGACCAGCTCCTTGATGGTGTTGTCCGTTTCGTTCACGGCCCGGGCTGTCCCGTATGCGTTATGCCCATGCAGAGGATAGACCTCGCGATAGAGCTCGCAAAGAGGGAAGACGTAATTCTTTGCTCCTACGGAGACCTCCTGAGAGTTCCCGGCTCAAGGAGAAAGAGCCTCCTTGACGTGAGAGCGGAGGGTGGGGATGTAAGAATGGTTTACTCCTGCCTTGATACCTTAAAGATAGCAAGAGAAAATCCTGATAAAAAGGTTATTTTCTTCGCGATAGGTTTTGAGACAACAACGCCCCAGACAGCTGTTTTAATAAAAAAGGCAAAAGAGGAAGGAATGAGAAACCTATTTGTCGTATCAAACCACGTAATAACTCCCGCGGCTATACAGCATATACTGAACGCACCCGAGATAAGGGAGATAGGTAAGGTTGAAATAGACGCCTTTATCGGACCGGGGCACGTAAGCGTCATTATAGGCACAAAACCCTACCACTACTTTGCGGAGGAGTTCCTAAAACCAGTCGTTATAGCGGGTTTTGAACCTTTGGACGTTTTAAAGGCGGTTTACTTGATACTTAAACAGCTGAAGGAAGGAAGGGCTGAGGTTGAAAACGAATATACCCGTTTTGTAACTTACGAGGGCAACGTAAAGGCTCAGAGGCTCGTTGCGGAAGTTTTTGAGCTGAGGAAGACCTTTGAATGGAGGGGTCTCGGAATAATACCCTATTCTTCCTTAAAGATAAAGAAGGATTACGAGGAGTTTGACGCGGAGAAAGTTTTTGATGTAAGCCTTCCCGAGCCAAAAGAACACCCGGCCTGCATATGCGGGAAGGTGATTAGGGGAGTTGCGAAACCGACCGATTGTAAGCTATTCGGGAATGTGTGCACACCCTCAAACCCCTTGGGTTCCTGTATGGTATCCTCCGAAGGTGCCTGTGCGGCTTATTACAAATACAGAAGGGGAATAGTCTTTCACCGGTAAAGTCCCCTTTCCCTTATATACTCTTCAACGCCTTCCGGAACCATGCAGTAAATACTCAAACCCTTTGATACTCTTTCCCTTATCTCGGTGGAGGAGATATCTATTCTCCTTGTTTTTACCAAAAATATATCCCTGTTTTCCTCAAGATTTGGGAACATTTCCTTTACGTATCTCCTAACCTCCTCAAGCTTTCCCTCCCTCTCAACAACTATTATCTTTGCGAGCTTTAAGATTTCCTCGGGTTCTTTCCAGAGATGAAACTTCAGAAAGCTGTCGCTCCCAAGCAAAAGGTACAGCTCCTCCTTAAGCTTTTCCTTTAAATACCTTAAGGTGTAAACGGTGTAGGATACGCCTCCCCTCCGTATCTCGTAATCCTCAACCCTGAATTTCTCCTCCCTCCTGAGGGCTATCTTCAGCATATTCAGCCTGTCTTCGGGGCTTGCCCTGTGCCTTCCCTTAAGGGGTGCCTGATAGGTCGGGACGAAAATAACCTCCTTAGCTTTAAACCTTTCAAGAATGTCCCTCGCGAGGATTATATGTCCTATATGAACGGGGTCAAAGCTTCCGCCGAAAACTATCCTCATAAATGCGTTAGTATTATACTATACGATGTCCCTTAGAGCTAAGTTCGTTATATACTCTCTGTTTTCAACATTCCTGAGTTTTACCGTTATCTTATTAAGCGTTTACGCTTATCTGAAATATCAGAACGATTTGATGGCCCAGAGGTTTTACACGAGAGTTGTTAACGCCTTTTACGATACCAAGAAAATTATAAAGGCCGAAAATCTGAGTCTTAATGAGATTGAGCTGATTTCTGAGCATATAAGCAGAATTCTTGAAACAGAAAAGGTTTATATCCTAAAAAAGGAGTACGCTTTTAAACATCGTTTAAACTGGAAGTTCAGCGTAGGGAATTTTGCGGTAATAGGAAATATCTCGGAGGATTTACTGGGGAAAATCCTGAAAATAGACCCATACGGGGTAATAGGGAGTGTTTATTCTCCGGGGCTCGTTGCAAGATATCCCCTCGGGAAATACGGATACGTAGTATTCGTAAAGGAGATTAAGCACGACCCTTACGTTATGGGGCTTATGCTCTTCTTTCCCTTCGGAGTTGTCGCAACATTTTTCCTTCCCGTTTATAGGCTCATAAGCGGACTCCTGAAGGAAGTAGAGTTCTTAAGTGATATTACTATGGCCTTTTCAAGGAATGAGTTCTCAAAAATAGAGCTCCTGAGAAAAGATTTAAGATTATCTGAGGATAAGGATAACGAGATTTATAACCTTAAGGTTGCCATTCTCAGAATGATAGAGTCCCTTGAAAAGCTTTTACTTCAAACGACAAAGGAAAAGAGGTTTTACGAAAATTTAGCCCTTACCGATGCCCTGACGGGTCTTTACAACAGAAGAGTTTTTATGGAGATAGCGGAAAAGGAACTAAGCAGGGCTATGAGACTGGGACAACCCTTCAGCATTCTCATGCTTGACCTTGATAACTTCAAAAGGATTAACGATACATACGGGCACGATGTTGGCGATATAGTTTTAAGACATGTAGCCCAGATACTTAAGAGGAACCTGAGAAGGATGGACGTAATAGCGAGATGGGGAGGAGAGGAGTTCATAGTTATGCTTCCGAATACCACCCTTGAGAACGCTTATAAAGTCGGGGAAAAACTCAGGAAGGCGGTTGAGGCAGCACCCGTTGAACTCGAAAACGGAAAGAAGTTGAAAATAACGGTAAGCGTGGGTGTAAGCAGTTTTAGAAACCAGAAAAGCCTTGAAGATATAATAAGGGAAGCGGATATAGCACTATACAACGCAAAGAAAAAAGGAAAGAACAGAGTTGAGATATACAAAAGGGGAATGGAGATTTAAGATTTTCCGTAAATAAGGAGAACATCCTCACCTATCTTTTTTACTTCTTTCAACTTCAATTTTTTCAATTCATCGGGAGATTCTACTCCTAAATCCTGTATGCTTTTCCCCTCTCCCATTAATTTTGGAGCAACAAATACACAAACCCTGTCGTATAGTCCGGCTTTTACGAACCTTGATAAGGTATAAGCTCCACCTTCAACGAGGATATGCATAACCTCTCTTTCGTATAAGTGTTTCAGTATATTCTCTACGGATAAGTCCTTTAAGATTATTATTTCCGCGTTCCCGTAACTTTCATTGGTGTTCTTTGAAGTTATTATCCATGTTTTAGCCCTATTGTCGTTTAAAACTTTTGCATTCTTCGGGATTTTTAGTTCGGGGTCAAGTATCACCCTTATCGGTTGCTTTTCCGTGGGGACGTATCTGACCGTCAGTTCGGGGTCGTCCGCTATAATCGTTCCCACACCCACCAGAACTGCCGTTGCCTCCCTCCTGAGAATGTGGGCAACTTTCCTGCTCTCGTAAGAGGTTATCCACTTGCTTTTTCCCGTTTTTGTTGCCAGCTTTCCGTCAATCGTCTGGGCCCACTTGAGGGTTATGTAAGGTCTCCTTTTGGATATGTAGGTAAAGAAGTCCTCGTTTATCTCCCTCGCCTCTTCCCTTAAGAGGCCTACCTCAACCTCTATTCCCGCCTTTCTCAGCCTCTCTATTCCCTTTCCGCTTACCTGTGGATTTGGGTCTTCGGTCGCAACTACAACCCTCTTTACACCGCTCTCAATTATCGCATTAGTGCAGGGAGGTGTTCTCCCGTAATGGGTGCAGGGCTCAAGGGTGACGTATAGGGTTGAGCCCCTTGCATCACTCCCCGCTTGGTTTAACGCCATAACTTCCGCATGGGGCTTTCCAGCCCTCTCGTGGTATCCAAGCCCTATTATCTTTCCGTTTTTTACTACAACAGCACCGACCGTCGGATTAGGGTGGGTGTATCCCTTCCGTTTCTTTGCAAGGGATAGGGCCAACCTCATATACCTCTCATCTATCTCCCTAATCATTTATCTCCTTCCTCGCCCTTTCCACGTCTTTCTTTATCTGGTTTACAAGCTCGTCAACGGAGCTAAATTTCTTCTCTTCTCTTAGGAACTTTAAAAACTCAACCTTTATCCTCTTTCCCCTCAGATTTCCTTCGTAATCAAGTATGAACACCTCAAGAACTTTCTTTCCTCCTCCGAAGGTCGGTCTGTATCCGTAGTTCGCAACCCCCTTGTATCTTTCCTCAACCCTTACCGCGTAAACACCTTCCTTTAAACAGAGGTTTTCCGTATGTTGGAGGTTTGCTGTGGGAAATCCTATCTTACTTCCCCTTCCTTCACCCTTCACGACCTTTCTCCTAATCCAGTAGTTGTGTCCGAGGTATTTCCTTACCTCCTCAACCCTTCCCTCCCTCAGAAGCCTCCTTATTAGGGTACTGCTAACGACGTGGTTCTCAATCCTGAAGGGTTTAGCCTCCTCAACCTCAAATCCGAGCTCCTCTCCCACTTCTTTTGCAAGCTCTATTTCCCCTTCTCTCTTGTATCCGTATCTCCAGTCGTATCCGACGAGTAGATACCTGCACCCGAGCCTCTCGTAAAGTATATCTTTCAAAAACTCCTTTGCCCTTACCTTTGAGAAATCCCTGTCAAACCTTATAAATACCGTGTAATCAACACCGAGTCCCGATAAAACTTCTATTTTTTCGTCTATATCGGTAAGCTCGCAGGGAAGTAGCTGGGGGGCAAGAACCTTCAAGGGATGGGGACAAAAGGTAAGAACGACGCTCCTTAAGTTTCTCCTTTCCGCCTCTTCCTTGAGTTTCTCTATCAGATATCTGTGGCCGAGGTGTATCCCGTCAAAGTTCCCAACGGTTAAAGCTGTTTCCTCGTTTATCCTCTCTATTAAAGGAATTTTTTTGTTGGGACAGCTCTTTCCGTTTAGGTCAAGAACGAAGGTTTTCATTTAGCCCGGAGGCCACTCCATCTTTCTTCCGCCTATGAGGTGGAGGTGAAGGTGGAAAACGCTCTGTCCCGCATCTTTGCCTACGTTAAAAACGAGCCTGTATCCCTTGTTGAGGTTCTCGTCGGGGGCTATGCCGAGCTGTTCCGCTATCTTTCTCGCAACGTAAAACATATGTCCTACGAGACACTCGTCTTCAGGCTCAAGGGTCTGAATACCGACTATATGCTTTTTGGGAACTATGAGGACGTGAACGGGAGCAACGGGATTTATATCGTGAAAGGCGTAAACCTGCTCGTCCTCGTAAACCTTTTTTGAAGGGAGTTCCCCCCTTACTATCTTGCAGAATATACAGTCCTTTTCCTGCATAGATGTTATTTTAATCTAAAATATTGAACTTGAAGGAGGTCAAGGGAATGAAAAAACCCGTCTTAATAGTAGCTTCGGTCTTTGCGGGAGCACTCCTCCTAAAGTCCTGCGGAGAGCCTTACAGCGGTGCTAAGGAAACCGTTGACGAGTTTATGGAAGAGATTATGGAAGGGGAAGGAAGGGACGCAATAAAGTATGTTCATCCCACGTATAGGGACGAGCTCGCTAAGAACCTGAAACTCCCTGTTCAGTTTACCGAGCTGAGACCCTCGGAGCTTCTCGCCTGCGCCTTCAGCACGATGGGAGAAAACATAGACGACGTTGATATCAAGGATGCGAGGATGCTCTCAAAATCAACCGCAAAGGTTATAGTGAGCGTGAAAGACAGGGAAGGACTTGAAAAGCTCTTTTCCTTCATAGTCGTGAAGGAAGGAAAGAAGTGGTATATAGCTAAGATAGAGAAGTATACGCCTCCAATATCCGAGTGAAGGTATTAATCTGGCAGACAGCGTATCTGGGGGACGTGGTTCTCGCCACGCCCCTCATAAAAACCTTAAAAATTAACTTTCCGAACGCAAAAATAGGATTCGTAGGAAGACCTTTTATATCGGAACTCCTGAAGGGATTTGATATAGAGCTTATTCCCTTTTCCAAAGGGCTTTTTGAAAGCCTTGAGATAAGGAAAAAGATAAGGGATTACGATGTTGCAATCTCTCCCCACCGCTCAATGAGGACAGCCCTCATACTTTACTTTTCGGGAATAAAAGAAAGGATAGGTTTTGATAAATCGGAATTCTCATTTTTATACACGAAAAGAATTAAGCACGAGTGGGGCATTCACGAGGTTGAGAGGAATCTTAGACTTCTTGAACCCCTAGGTGTAAGGAATTTTTCAAAAGATACGGAACTTAGAATGGAAGAAGATGAATTTAAAGGAATTCTTGAGAAGTTTTCCCTGAAAGAGAAAGAATACGTAGTCCTTTCTCCCTTCTCAAACTTCAGACTGAAGGAGTGGAGCTTAAGAAACTGGGCAAGGTTGATAAATGAGCTCAGAGTTCCTGCGGTCATTACGGGCACAAAATCCGACATAGAAAAAGTTAGGGAGCTCAATGATTTAACTGAGAGGAGCTTTTTAAACCTCGTTGGGAAAACGAGTTTAAGGGAGCTCATGGGTGTTATAAAGGGGGCAAAACTTGTTATTGCGAACGACTCCTCCCCCGTTCACATAGCAAACGCCTTCGGTGTTCCGGCGATAACAATTTACACCGCTACATCGGAACTTTACGGCTTTTACCCCTTAATTGGAAGGTATTTAAGAAATCCCGCTCCCTGCTCCCCCTGTTCTCCCAATCCAAAGAGGTGTATGAGGGGGGACGAGCTCTGCAGGAGCTTACCTGCTCCCGAGGACGTTCTGAGCACCGCGGAGGAGCTCCTTGGGGTCTAAAACCTTCGCATTTTGGGGAGGGTTTTCGTAGGGAACTACCTTCCCGTTTTCCTCAACGAGCTTCACGTTATCCAACTTCTTCCACCTCTTTGTGTCTTTTGTCTTTACAAATATCTCCTTTATATCCCCCTTAAACACGCTTCCCTTCTCAAGGAAGTATTCGGGTTCTCTTAGGAGCTGAACGAGGTGGTGGCAGGTGTCAAAGAAGTAAGTATAATCCCCTATCTTTGCGGTGCAAAGTTCATCTTCTCTGAGTATGAGTACGTTGCAAACGGGACATCTCGTCTCCTTCGGAGGTGTGAAATCCCTCGTCTTTTCGGGATTTTTAACAACGTAAAAAACGAGAAGAGAAAGCAAAAGGGCGGTTATAAGGAAGTTAACGGAAGCTATAACGGGGAAGTACTCCCTGTAGATTAGGCCTATGAGGTTCGTAAGCACGCTGAGGAAAACTATTCCCGCTGGAGCGATTACATACCTAAGCTTATACTTCTTAAGTGCAAGGTATATGGCGAGGACTATCGCAATAGCCTCAAGGAATCTCGTCATAACTATTACGACCGCAACCTCGTAATTCTCAAACCTTATCATAAGAGATATACTAAATAATTTCCCTGAAAAGTTCCCTGAGCCTGGCTATAACGCCCCTTTCCCCAAGAATGTATCTAAGCATACTTAGTTCTTCTCTTATCTTTTCCCTTCTTTCGTAAACATACTCAAACTTCTTAAGTATTTCCTTTCCGTCCTTCTGTATCGCCTCGGGGACGACCTCTCTTCTGAGAAGTATGTTAACGAGGCTCACGAAGGGAATTTTTACGAGCCTTTTTCCTATAAGGTATGTAAGGGGGTTTACCCTGTAGTAAACCACGTGAGGATTTAAGGCGAGTCCCGCCTCAAGGGATGCGGTTCCCGATGCCACGATAGACGCATCGGAGTAATAAAAGCAGTCGTAAGAGGCTCCATCGTAAGAGAGCGTTCTTATACCAAGCTCTTTTTTTATAAAACTTTCATACTGGGGAAAGGTCGGGGATACGGGCTCAAACTCTTTTTTAAGACCTTCAAGCTTATTCTTAAAGAGCTTTGTGTGCCTTTTTATTTCCGCTTCCCTGCTTCCCAGAAGGATGGGAAGGGGCTTCTTTCTAAAGCCCCTTAAGAAGTCTTCTTTTTCCTTTTTCGGCTTTGCCATATCAACGAGAGGATGCCCGACGTAGTGAACCTTAAGGTTTTTAAAATTTCTGTAAATTTTTTTCTCAAAGGGGAGTATTACAATTAGGTGGTCCGAAAGCTTCCCTATTATTCGGGCTCTCTTTGGCTTCCACGCCCAAACCTGGGGGGATATGAAGTAGATAACCTTATTTACGCCTAATTTTCTCGCATCTTTTAAGAGCTTGAGGTTTAAAGCGGGTGCATCGCAAAGGATTAAGGTATCCGCCCTCTGAACGCTTTTAAGAATTCTTCCATATAGTTTTAAAAACTTCGGTATCCTCGTTAGGGCTTCCGTTATACCTACCGCCGAGATTTCCTCATACCTTCCTACGCTTTTTATCCCTATCTCTTCAAGTCTCTGGTCTGTGAGCCCCCATATCTCGTATTCCTCAAAGCCCTCCCTGAATATCTCGTAAACGTAGTTTGAGGCTGAGCGGTCCGCGAGGGAGATAAAAACCCTCTTCACTTCTTTGAGAGCTCTTCAATCCTTGCGGTAATCATATCAATAATCTCTTCAAATATACCCTTAATTTCTTCCGCCATGGCTACGAGCTTCTCGTTCCCGTTCTTGTAAGCCTTATCTATGTAAGGCTTTACGTTCGTCTCGTAATACTCCTTATACTCAAAAAGGTCATACTTCAGCTCGTCTTCTTCAAGCTCGTCAACAATTGCCTCATACTCCATCTTCCTTATCCTTGCGGATGTAAGGAGGTTTTTAAGCTCCATCTCAAGGTTTCCCTTATCCTTTCCTGCATTTCTCGGGTCAGCTGGCATAGTGAAGTTTAATATAACCTAACTAAATTAAAATCCGATGATTAGGGGCATTTACGTTCACATACCCTTCTGCACATATAAGTGTCCTTACTGCGACTTCATGTCCGTCGTAAACTCCGAGATAAGCCACGAAGATTATATAAAAGCCCTGAAGAAGGAGATAAACTTCTACAAGGGATTAAAGGGAGAAGTTGAAACCCTTTACTTCGGAGGGGGAACGCCCTCACTCCTTGAGCCAAAACACCTTGAAGAGGTGATAAAAGAAATTGATAAGAACTTTAACTTTAGGCCTTCTGAGATAACGATTGAGTGCAATCCCGAGACTTTTGAAAGGGAAAAGTTCAGGGAATTTAAGAATCTCGGGATTGACAGGGTAAGCGTAGGAGTCCAGAGCTTTACCGATAAGGGTTTAAAAGCCCTCGGGAGAAAGCACACGCTGAGGGATGTTTACACCTTCCTTGAGGGGGTTTTTGAGCTCGGTTATGAGAACGTAAACGTTGACTTAATATGGGGCTACCCTTCCCAGACTCCAAAAGACGCGGAAAAGGAACTGAGGGAGCTTGAGAAGTTCCCGATAAAACACGTTTCCGCATACCTCCTCACCTTTTATGAGGACACACCGATGGGCATTTCCTACAGGAGGGGAGAGATTTCGCCTCCCGAGGAGGATACCATCGTAAAGATTCACGATACTCTCTCCGAGGGATTGAGAGACCTCGGCTTTGAGAGATACGAGATATCCAACTGGGCAAAGAGGGGATACGAGTGCAGGCATAACCTTCTTTACTGGGAGCTTGAGGAGTTTCTCGGTTTCGGTGTATCCGCCTGGGGCTTTTACAAAGGGAGAAGATACGGAAACACGAGGAACCTATACAAATATATGAAGCTTTTAAGGGAGGGGAAGAAGCCCGTTGAGTATAACCTCTCCCTTGACGAGAGCGAACTCAGGAAGGAAAGGATAATCCTTAACCTCAGGTTGAGAAAGGGGGTAAGAAAGGAGCTCCTTCCCGACATTCCCGAATACCTATGGGAGTTTCTTGAGGAGGAGGAGGGAAGGGTAAAGATAAAGGAGGAACACATACTCCTCTCAAATGAGCTTATATCGGAGATATTAAGGTTTTATGACTTAAATCCTAAAAAAATGGAATAATTTAAAACCTGATGGGTGAAATATTCGTGGTGGGGGTAAACTTTAAGGTAGCCCCCGTAGAGGTAAGGGAGAAACTGGCTTGCAACCTTGAGGAAACGAGAAATATACTGCCAATACTGAAGAGGGAAGTTCCCTTAGAGGAGGTTATGCTTCTCTCAACCTGCAACAGGGTTGAGGTTTACGCTTACAACATAGTTGACGTATCCGATAAGGTTATAGAGAAGCTCCTTTCCCTCAAAAGGCTTCCCCAGTCCTTCAGGAGATACTTCTTTATAAAGAAGGGAGACGAGGCGGTATTTCACATATTTAAGGTGGCCTCAAGCCTTGACTCCATGGTGATAGGTGAGCCCCAGATAGTTGCCCAGTTCAAAGAGGCCTATGGGGTTGCGAAGGAGCTTGACACCGTTGGGAAAATCTTGAACAGGGTTTACGAGAGGGCACTCAGGGCATCAAAGAGGGTGAGGACGGAGACGGGCATAAGCAGGAGTGCGGTTTCTGTATCCTACGCAGCGGTTGAACTTGCGAGGAAGATATTCGGAGAGCTAAAGGAGGCGAACGTCCTCCTGATAGGGGCGGGGGAGATGGGAGAGCTTGCCGCAAGCTACCTAAAGAGGTTCGGAACGAACCTCCACATAACGAACAGAACCTATGAAAAAGCCCTCAAGCTTGCGAGAACCCTAGGCGGAAATGCCCTGAGATTTGAGAAACTAAAGGAGTACCTCCACCTGATGGATATCGTTATCGTCTCAACGGGTGCAAAAAACTATATACTCACGAGGGAGGACTTTGAGGACTCAATAAAGAGGAGGAATTACGAGCCCCAGTTCGTTATAGATATCTCTGTCCCGAGGAACGTTGAGCCCTCCATTTCGGAAGTGGAAAGTGTCTTCCTTTACGATATTGACGACCTGAAACAGGTCGTTGAGGAAAACCTTAAAGAGAGAATGAAAGAGGCCCAGAGGGGAGAGATAATCCTATGGGACGAGGTCAAGAAGTTCAGGAACTGGTATGAGAGCCTGAAGGTTGAGCCTTATATCCTAAAGCTAAAACAAAGTATTGACGGAATGAGAAGTAATCCCTACCTTAGAAAATTAATACACAGGGCTATAAGGGAAATGAAGAGGAATCCTGAAAGTGCGGATATAATCTTAAGAATATTTACCGAGGAGGTAGAGAATGAACCCCGAAGAAAAGAACTATCCAATGTCCATAACGGAGTTAATGGAGTTGGAATCTGAGTATGCGATAAGGGCTTATATTCTCATAAAGGCGGACCCGAGGGAAATACCCTCAATAATGCTTGCTCTCTCAACCTTTGAAGGTGTAAAGACCGCTGACGTCGTCACGGGACCCTACGACATAATAGTTTTCGTGGAAGTTCCTAATCAGGACGAGCTCGGAAGACTCGTTATAAATAAGATTCACTCCCTTGAGGGAGTTAAGGAAGCTATAACATGTGTGGTGGTGAGAATATAACATACCCCTGCGTTGAGGAAAAGGAGGACAAGATTATAGTCATTTACTCGGACAAGGAGATAGCTTACGAGGAAAACGACGAGGGAGTTCTCCTTTACTACTCAAAGGATTACGATATCGTTAAGATAGTTATTCCTAAGGATGACGAGCACTACATTATATACCTACAGTGATTACTTCGTTGTTGAGGGAGGCATCCCCCTGAGGGGGGAAGTTGAGGTCTCGGGTGCCAAGAACGCTACCCTCCCAATCCTCTTCTCAACAATCCTCACGGAGGAGGATTGTTTAATAACCAACGTTCCCGACCTCCTTGACGTTAGGAACACTATAAAGCTCCTCAGAAATCTCGGTGCGGAAGTTGAACAGGCGGGGAATAAGGTTTTTGTGAGGCCAACCATAAACTCCTTCACAACGGGACAGGAGATAGTGAGACTGATGAGGGCTTCGATACTTTCTTTGGGCCCTTTGCTCGGAAGGTTCGGAAGGGCGGTCGTTGGACTCCCCGGGGGATGTTCCATAGGGGCGAGACCCGTTGACCAGCATATAAAGTTCTTCCAATCTGCAGGGGCGAAAGTTGAGATAAGGAACGGATACATTTACGCGAGCGTTGATAAGAAAAGGGGTGTTCACTTTTCCTTTGAGCTCATAACCGTTACGGGAACGGAGAACGCCCTCCTTTATCTGGCGAGCGTTCCGGAAGAGAGCGTCCTTGAGAATATAGCTCTTGAACCCGAGGTTATGGACCTTGTTGAGGTTCTAAAAAAGATGGGAGCGGAAATAGAGGTAAGAGGCAGAAAAGCAATAATTAAGGGAACTGAACGTCCGAGAGGATTCATTCACTCGGTTATACCCGACAGGATAGAGGCGGGAACTTTTATGGTGGGAGCTGTTCTGACGGACGGCGAAGTTCTTTTAAAAGGGGCAAATCCTGACCACCTCGGGAGTGTCATAAAGAAGCTTGAGGAAATAGGGGGGAAGGTTGAAAAGAACGGAGACGGTATCAAGGTATCAAGACGGGAGAGAAGTTTAAAACCCGCTTACATAGAAACTGAGGTTTATCCCGGATTTCCAACGGATATGCAGGCCCAGTTTATGTCCCTTCTCTCCCTCGCGGATGGAAGGTCCGTAATAAGGGAAAAGATATTTGAGAACAGATTTCACCACGCTCAGGAGCTAAATAGGCTTGGTGCGTGTATAACTGTCAGGGGGAATACCGCTTACGTAAACGGAGTTAAGGAACTCTACGGAGCTGAAGTATACTCAACGGATTTGAGGGCTTCCGCTTCCCTCGTTCTTGCGGGACTTGTTGCAAAAGGTAAAACAACAATTAGAAACATATACCACCTTGACAGGGGTTATGAAAAACTTGAAGAGAAGTTAAGAAAGCTCGGGGCAAGGATAGAGAGAGAGAGAGAGGATTAAGCGAGCTTTATCTTCTTTTCCTTTTCCACGTGAACCTTTGGTATTCTTATCTCAAGGACGCCGTCCTTGTATTCAGCCTTTGCACCTTCGGGGTCAACCTCTACGGGTAGGGGAATAACCCTTTCTATTACTCCGTAGAACCTCTCGGTTTTGTAAACATTTTCGGTCTTTTCTTCCTTTTCCTCTTTCCTTTCCGCCCTTATGGCAACCATATTTTCCTTAACGGTTATCTCTATGTCTTCCTTCTTTACACCCGGGAGGTCCGCCTTTATAACCACTTCTTTATCCGTCTCGTAAACCTCAACCGGAGGAACTAAAGCCTGAGGTTGTGCTTCTCTTCCAACGGGAAGAAACTCTTCAAGTATCCTATCAAAATCCCTCTTTATTCTTTCGAGCTCTTCAAAAGGTCTCCAGACTACCATTTTCCTTCCTTCCATCTTTCCCACCTCCTTAATAGGTTTTGTTATAAATAAATTTAGTATAATTTTATCAAGTGTCAAGGTCTTACAAAAGCCCTGTAAAAAACCCAGAGTAATCTGCCGATAACATGGGAAATAACAAAGATAAATCCGCCGTCGGCACCGAAGAATTGAAGGACAAAGAACAGCATTGTCCCCAAAATGCCAAACCTCAGGGGAAAAGAATAAAGGGGGTTCTTCCTCCTTTTCATTTCTTCCGCGTACAGAATTCCCGAAAGGAAACCTATAATAGTTAAGGCTAAGTATTCCACGGCGATATTAGTATGGCAGAAAAACTGTTTATTTTTGAAGAGGAAAGTTTTGCTGATGAGTTTGTATCCCTTCTCGAAGAACTTGGTATAAAGTGGGAGAAAGTTGGAAACGTCGTTAAGGTAAATAAGATAAGAGACGAGGAGCTTTTATACGTGTTTTCCGAGCTGAGCGAAGAAGCTCTAAAGTCCTTACGATTTTACGAAGGAAATGTTAATATAAGCTCTTGTGAATCTCTTCTAAAGGCGGTTGTTAAGGCAAAAACTCCCGATGTTCTGATAGATAAGCTTATTTACAACGAAATAGGCAAGATTTTCATTGATACAAAGATAGTTTTTCATCCTATTGTTGACGTAAAAAAGAAAGAAGTTGCAGCTTTTGAAGCCCTTTGCAGACCACCCATAAAGATTGTTGACCTGATAAACGTAGGGAAAAGTACTGCGGAGTTTTCCGAAAACTTCTGCAGGTACGAGGCCATGAAAAGAGCAAAGGAGTTTTTAGGCAACAGATTACTCTTCCTGAACTTTCACCCTCGCTTTCTTAAGGACCCTTTAAAAACCTTCGGTGATTTCTTAACAACCGTTTATATGCACGAGATTGACCCTTCCCAGATAGTTGTTGAGCTTACCGAGTATGAGGAGCTTGATATAACCGCGGTAAGGAGTCTCATATCATTCTTAAAGTCCGAGGGCGTTAAGGTTGCCCTTGATGACGTAGGTTCGGGATACTCGGGGCTTTTTTACCTTTCGGAGCTGGGTCCCGACATAATCAAGATAGATATGGAGCTCATAAGAAACATACACAAGCACAGCTTGAAGAAGATAATAGTGAACTACCTCATAAGGATAGCCCACGAGAGCGGTATAAAGGTTGTATCGGAAGGAGTTGAGAGACCCGAAGAGCTTGAAACGGTTCTTTACATGGAAACGGACTACGTTCAGGGCTTCATATTTACAAAACCCGTTGAAAAACCAGATGTAAAGAGAATAAACGAGAGGGTGAGAAAGGTTTTAAACGCTGTGAATGGCCTGAAGGGGCCTGACCGATAGGCTTAATCCCTTCTCCTTCAGGTTTCTGTAGCTCTTTATAGCTTCAAGAACAGCGTATCCCGCCCTCACGGTTGTGTAGTAGGGAACGTTGAACTGAACCGCCGCCCTCCTTATGTAGTAGGCATCGCTTTTTTCCCTCTTTCCCGAGGGAGTGTTTATTATGAGGTGTATATCCCCGTTTATAATCATATCCACTACGTTCGGCCTTCCCTCGGATACCTTCAGAACCTTTTGGGCGGGAATGCCCTTTTCCTTTAAGAGCCTGTAAGTTCCTGAGGTTGCGAAAATCCTGAATCCGAGCTCGTGAAAGCCCCTTGCGAGCTCTATAATCTTGGGCTTATCCCTATCAGCAACGCTTATAAAGACGTTTCCCTTCTCGGGCAGTCTGTATCCGGCGGAGAGCTGGGCTTTATAGTAAGCAAGTCCGAACTCCTCGTCAATGCCCATAACCTCTCCCGTTGATTTCATCTCGGGTCCGAGAACTGGGTCAACCTCGGGGAAACGCTTCCAGGGAAAGACCACCTCTTTTACCGTGAAAATCTTCTTATCCTTGGGAAGAAAGTCGGAAGCGGTGTGTGCCTCTCCCCTTTCCATCCTCTCAAAGACCTCGGGAAGTATGTCTCTCAATTTTTTTCCGAGCAATACCTTTGTGGCTATCTTCGCGAGGGGGTATCCCACACTTTTGCTCACAAAGGGAACTGTTCTTGAGGCTCTCGGATTTACCTCAAGGACGTATATATCCCCGTTGTAAACCGCAAACTGGACGTTTATAAGACCTTTCACCTCAAGGGCTAAGGCAAGCTTCCTCGTCTGGTTCTTAACTTCCTCAACAACCTCATCCTTTAGCGTGTAGGGGGGGATTGATGTGGCGCTGTCTCCCGAGTGAACACCTGCCTGCTCTATGTGTTCCATAACAGCACCTATTAAAACGTCTTTGGAGTCCGAAACCGCATCAACATCAAGCTCTATGCTGTCCTCAAGGAACTTATCTATAAGGACTGGTCTTTCGTAGCTTACGCTTACCGCTTCCTCAAGGTATTCCTTGAGTTCCTCTTCGTCGTAAACAGTTCTCATGGCCCTCCCGCCCAGGACATAAGAGGGCCTGACGAGAACGGGGTATCCTATTGATGAGGCTATCCTAAGGGCTTCCTCCTTAGTTTTTGCAGTTCCGCTTTCGGGCTGTTTTAATCCGAGCTCTATTATTAGCTTCCTGAACTGCTCCCTGTCTTCAGCCCTGTCTATGTTTTCCGGCTGGGTTCCGAGTATTCTTACGTTCTGCTTTTTAAGGGGGATTGATAGCTTTAAGGGTGTCTGTCCCCCGAACTGGAGTATAACTCCCTCGGGCTTTTCCCTCTCTATTATGTCCATGACATGTTCAAATACAACGGGCTCAAAGAATAGTTTGTCCGCGGTGTCGTAGTCCGTTGATACCGTTTCGGGGTTGCAGTTAACCATTATGGCCTCGTATCCCTCCTCCTGAAGGGAGAAAACGGCGTGAACGCAGGCGTAATCAAACTCAATCCCCTGGCCTATACGGTTGGGACCGCTCCCGAGAATAACCACCTTTTTAGACATATCCTAAAAATTTTAAACTAATCTGTTATGAAGTTAATTTTTGAGAAGTCAAAACCCGGGAGAAGAGGCTATAAACTTCCCGAGCTTGACGTTGAGAGGGTAAATCCCGAGGAGGTTATACCGAAGGAGTATTTAAGAAAAGAGCTCAACTTTCCCGAAGTTTCCGAGCTTGAGGTTGTGAGGCATTATACGAAGCTCTCCCAGCTGAACTACGCGGTTGATACCACGATGGTTCCCCTCGGTTCCTGCACGATGAAGTACAACCCCCGGATAAACGAGGAGCTCGTAAACAGAAGGGAGTTTCTGGGTATTCACCCCTTCACTCCCGAGGAGTTTATACAGCCCGTTCTTAAGCTCGTTTACGAACTTAAGGAGCTTCTGAGGGAGCTCGGGGGGTTTGCTGAGGTCTCACTTCAGCCCGCTGCGGGCGCCCACGGAGAGCTTCTCGGCCTCCTCCTCATAAGGGCTTATCACGACGACAGGGGGAATAAAGAAAAGAATGTCGTTCTCATACCCGATTCGGCTCACGGGACCAATCCAGCAACCGCGGCTATATGCGGGTTTGATATAAGAGTTGTTAGGAGCGATAAAAATGGAGAGCTTGATTTTGAGGACTTTATGAAGAAGCTTGACGAGAAAGTTGCAGCCCTTATGATAACGAATCCGAACACCCTTGGTCTATTTGAGAGAAAGATAAAGGAGATAGCCCAAGAGCTTCACAGGAGGGACGCACTCCTTTATATGGACGGGGCAAACTTTAACGCCCTCGTTGGCAAGTTCAAGCCGGGCGAGTGGGGCGTTGACGTTATGCACTTTAACCTCCATAAAACCTTCTCAACGCCCCACGGGGGAGGTGGACCCGGTGCGGGACCCGTGGGCGTTTCCGAAAAATTGAGGCCCTACCTCCCCGTTCCCCAGATAGATTACGACGGAAAGAGATATTTTCTGAACTGGGATATTCCCAAAAGTGTTGGGAAAATTCTCGGGTTCTGGGGACACTTCACGGTATGGCTGAAAGCCCTCGCATACATACTCACCTACGGAAAAGATATAGGTAAAGTCTCGGACTTTGCAGTTTTAAATGCGAGATACCTAAAGCATCTCCTTAAAGGACTATTCAAGGACCCCTATCCCTCATCTCCCTGTATGCATGAGTTTGTCCTTTCCGCCACGAACCTTCTGAAGTATAACGTGAGGGCGGGGGACGTTGCAAAGAGGCTTCTTGATTACGGATTTTACGCACCAACAATGTACTTCCCCCTAATCGTCAGGGAAGCCCTAATGATAGAGCCCACCGAGACGGAAAGCCCCGACACGCTTATAGAGTTTGCAAAGGCACTTGCGAGTATAGTAAGGGAAGCTAAAGAAAGACCTGAAGTAGTAAGAAGTGCACCCCACAAAACACCCGTAAAACGCATAAAGGAGGCTGAGGCAAACAGGAAGCTAATACTGAGTTACAGGGATTTTCTTTCTTCTTAAAAATTTTTTTGTCACGTATATTGAGCATAAATTACTCATATTTTATGATATTAAATATTGAAAAATTTCTTTATAGTGGTTATATTAAAAATAAAACTAATTGAGGAGGTGGTGAAAGATGGCTGAAGAAAAGAAGAACGCTCAAGAAAAGGCGGAGAAGAGAATGGAAGAGCTTAACAAGCAACTCAGGGGTTATATGGCTACCATTGAGGCACTCAGGGCGGAGATAGCGGTTATCAATCAATCCATATCCGACTACAGAACCGCGGAGGTTACGCTCAGGTCTCTCAAGGAGCTCGGAAAGGGCAAGGAAATCCTCCTTCCCGTAGGGGCAACCGCACAGGTAAAGGCAAAAAGCGAAGGGGTTGACGAGGTGATAATGAGCCTCGGAACGGGCATATCCGCTGTAATGAGCTACGACGAGGCTATTGACAAGATAAGGAAGGAGATAGGTGCTCTTGAAGCCCTTAGGAGAACTCTTGAGGAAGCGATAGCGGACCTCTACGCAAAGATAGAAGAGCTCCTTGAAGAGGTAAGAGCGGTAGGAAAGGAAGAGGCTAAGGCTCAATGAGCTCTTTAGTTCTCTGGTCTCCCCTTCTTCCCTCTTTCCATTTTGTGAATCAAAAACCCCGAGAGCTTTACCTTTACAGCTCCCAGATAAAAAAGTTCTTCAAGACAGCCCTTATTTTTTATTCCCTTAAGAAGGATGCAAAACTCAGGAACGAGGTAAGGCATTACATACTTACTCATAAGAAAGTCTCCCTCTCAAGATTTCTAAACTTCGTTCAGAAAACAGCCCTTTCCGATAAAGAGGAAATCCTGAAGGATATAAACATTCCCGAAAGGATAAAGCTTGATGAGAAGAACCTTAAAAAGGTTAAGCTCTTCCTTTACGACCTGAAGAGGGACGAAGAAAGCTTTTTCGGGGACGCATACGTATACCAAGGTATTATTGAGATTCCCTTTGAGAGTTCCCATTACGAGAAAATAAAATCCGCTTCCCATTCCTACGTTGAGGCTCTCATTCACGCGGAACATACACTTACACGTGGTAAGGGAAGAATAGAGGATTTTTACCTTGAACTTTCCTCTTCGGTTAAAAATTGGGAGATTCCACTCAGGCTTGGCGTGTGGACTCCGAATCCGATTAGTGCAAGGCTATTCTGGTTCTGGGGAGACAAAGAGGTAAGGGATAGGGTGAGAAAGCTATACAGAATTGAGCTAAGACCTCACAAACTTTTTTATATTCCTTCAGAAAACCAAACTTTAGGATGGTCGGAGGTGAGAGATGTTAGAAGTGTTTAAGAAGGTTTCGGAACTTTTGAGAGGAGCACTCCAGGAGAGGAGCAGAAGCGAGGAAGGCTTTATAAGAGAGGAAAAGGTAAAGGAGGCCCTCGAACTTCTTGAAGCCCTTGAGAGAGACATTATGGAAAAGGAGTTAAAGCTTGCAAAGGAAGTTCTGAAGGAGTTTGACTCAAACAGAAAGTTTTACTACCTTGTGGGTAAGCTATACGTGGAGGTATCAAAGGAGGAAGCGGAAAAGCTTATAGAGAAGGAGCTTGAACTCTTTGAAAAAGCTAAGGCTTAACAATTATAAAGGTAAGCTCCCCCCTTCTCGTCCTTTTTCTGAAAAGCTCTTTTAACTTTTCCTTGCTCTCTTCAAGGTTCTCTGAAGTAAGTATATCCCTTAACTCTTCCTCGGAAATGACGTTTAAAAATCCGTCGGATATCAAAAGGAACGTATCCCCTTTTTCCAGTTCCCCCGTGAGAGTTTGTATCTCGGGATTCCACTCAAGACCGAGGACCCTTACAACCTTTTTATTACCCCTGTATTTAACGTGGTCCTTCGTAAGAAGCTCAAGCTCTCCCCTCCTCATCCTGTAAATCCTGGAGTCTCCTATATGTCCGATAAAAAACCTGTTTCCGTTAAGGGAAAGGAGGCTTAACGTTGTGCCTGAAATTACGCTATCCCCCAGTTTCCCCATCTCCTTAATAATTTCCTTATTTATCTTCTTAAAGGTCTCTCTTATGTAGTCTTCCGAAAGATAGGGTTCAAACTCCTTGAGGAAGGATATCGCCTTTTCCGCTGAGAGAACCGCTCCCTTCCCTATACCCATTCCGTCTGCTATAGCGAAGGTTCTTCCCGTTGCCATATACCTGTCCGCGAAGTTCTCCCTGTCGTAGTACACGCATCCCGTTACCCATTTCACGCCAGCCCCTCCGCGACAAGGTATTCTTTCAACTCCTTTGCGGTTCTGAAGCGTTTCCTGTAATCGGGCTCAAGCATCTTCCTGAGGAGATTTTTCATTTTATCCGATAAATGCTCGGGAATCTCAACAACTCCCTTTTTATTCTTCTCCTTTACCTCCTTAATCGTTTCCCCTTTAAAAGGGATTTCACCGGTGAGCATGTAGTATGTCACGCATCCGAGGGAGTATATATCGCTACTTCTGTGAATCTCCCCCCTGAAAACCTCAGGTGCTATGAAACCGAGAGCTCCCTTAACGTCTATAACCGAGACATCTCCCCTTATCCTTATGAGTCCGAAGTCCCCCAGCTTCCATATTACCGTGTTGAAAACCCTTTTCCCTATAACGTTTTCGGGTCTCACATCGCTGTGGATATAATTATCCGATAAATGCTCGGGAATCTCAACAACTCCCTTTTTATTCTTCTCCTTTACCTCCTTAATCGTTTCCCCTTTAAAAGGGATTTCACCGGTGAGCATGTAGTATGTCACGCATCCGAGGGAGTATATATCGCTACTTCTGTGAATCTCCCCCCTGAAAACCTCAGGTGCTATGAAACCGAGAGCTCCCTTAACGTCTATAACCGAGACATCTCCCCTTATCCTTATGAGTCCGAAGTCCCCCAGCTTCCATATTACCGTGTTGAAAACCCTTTTCCCTATAACGTTTTCGGGTCTCACATCGCTGTGGATATAACCCCTTGAATGTAAATACTCAAGGGCGTTAACAACGTGCTTGAGAACCCTGAGGGTTTCTTCCTCCGAGAGTTTTCCTTTGCTCTCCACGTAGTCCTTTAGTGTTCCGAAGTCCATGTATTCGTATATGAGGTAAAGCTCCTTTTTATCCTTCTTGTAAAGGTAGCTCTGAAGGGAGATGATGTTGGGATGGTGAAAGAGAATTAATGTCTGGGCTTCCTTCCAGAGATAGGTAATAGCGTAAGGGTTGTTCGCAACCTTCAGGGCGAATATTTTGCCTTTATACCTTCCCCTAAGCGCCTTTACTTTGTAAACCTTTCCGAAGTTTCCCTCTCCTATCTCGTCAAGAACCTCGTAATAACCGAGTATTACGTCCCCTTTTTTAAATCCGTTCTCTTCCATTACTTCATAAATATAAGAATCTCGTCCTTTTCCACTTTTGCCCTTTCGGGCTCAAGGTTTCTCAGCTTTCTGGGGAGCATTATGTGGCTCTTGAAGTTCCCCACCCTTACCACTATCTCGTCCTCTCCCTTCACCAGGGAAACGCTTTCCTTCTTAACACCCGGTGCCTTAATCCTTATCACGTACTCGCCATCTCTGTGTTCAATTTTGTAGGGAATTTCCCTGTGGAATATCTTGTCGGGGGGCTCTTCCCCGTAAATTATATCTGCGAGCTTTTCAAGCTTCTCAAGTCCTACAACCTCTTCCTCAAGAAGGGGAACCTTGAAAACGGGAACGGGGGAGAAGTAAGACTCTATCTCGTGTATGTATTTCTTCTGAATCTCAAGCCAACGCTTAAAATACTTGCAGTTCTCACTCTCTATGACTTCCTGGGGGATTATTTTGTTAACAATTACCGCATCTACGTTTACGCCGAAAAGTAAAAAGTAGAGGAATGCCCGCTGACTCTCCTTCAGAACCATCTTCTCGGGATTTGAGACAATCCTTATTGATGTTATCTCGGGATTTACGAGTATCTCGTCAACCCCTTTTAGCCTCTCGTAAAAGGTCTCAAGAGCTTTAAAATACTCCTCGTCAGGCAGAGGAACGTCCGTCATCCTCCCAACCGTAGGTCTTGCCACTTTCATTATTAACCTTTCGGTTTTAAAAATCTTCTTCATATACCACTTCATAACGGTAGGCATTGAGACGAAACGTATGCTCTCCCCCGTGGGCGGAAGGTCAAGTATTAGGACGTCGTGATTTCCCTCCCTGTAATACTTGTTCACGTAAAGGAGGCTCGTTATCTCCTCCATTCCGGGAAGTATCGCAAGCTCATCCGCAATTATCTCGTGAAGTCCAGTCGTGTTAAAGAGAAGCTCTATGAACCTGTAAACCTCTCCCCAGTATCTCTCTATCTCCTCCTGTATGTCTATCTCTTGAATTTCCAGGTTTTCCGTAACTTTTATGGGAAGGCCCTTCGCCTTCCTTCTTTCCTCCTCCGGAATATCAAAGGAGTCCGCAAGGGAGTGAGCGGGGTCCAGGGATACGACGATAACCTTTTTCCCGAGCTTTGAGAGTTTATATCCCGTAGCTGCGGAAATGGTTGTCTTACCTACACCGCCCTTTCCGGAGAATAAGATTATACGCATACAAATATTTTAAAGGGAAGGGAAAGCTTACCACCTGAAGTGGGAGAAGACCATATTTGCCTGAGCCATCCTGTGAGTCTCTTCCTTTTTCCTGTATGCTCCCCCCTTCTCATTCAACGCATCCAATAACTCCGCCTTCAACCTCTCTATCATCGTATATTGCCCTCTTCCCCTCGGCCTCTCCCTCGCCGCCTCTACTAGCCACTTTATCGCTAAACTTATCTGCCTCCTCTCGGGTACCTCTATCGGTACCTGATACGTCGCTCCTCCCACTCTCCTCGGCCTTACCTCCCACTCGGGCTTCAGCTTCTCTATCACCTTGTGCAACAGCTCTACAGGATGCATATTAACCTCTTTCGCAGCTTCTTCAAGGGCCGTGTAAACTATCCACTCTGCTACGCTCTTCTTCCCGTCCTTCATAACCTTGTTTATCAGCTTCTGAACAAGAACGTCCCCATACTTAGGGTCGGGCGGTATTTCTCTTGGAGGAACGGGGCCTTTTCTCGGCATCTCTTAACCTCCTTTCTCCTCTTTAGGTCTCTTTGTTCCGTATTTTGACCTTGATTGTCTTCTTCCTTCAACGCCCGCGGCGTCAAGAGCACCTCTGATAATCTTGTATCTGACACCGGGGAGGTCCTTAACTCTTCCTCCTCTTACGAGAACTATTGAGTGTTCTTGGAGGTTGTGTCCTTCTCCGGGGATGTAAGCGGTAACCTCAATTCCGTTTGATAGTCTAACTCTTGCTACTTTTCTGAGTGCGGAGTTAGGCTTTTTGGGAGTGACTGTGTAGACTCTAACGCATACGCCTCTCTTTTGGGGACAGCCCTGAAGGGCAGGGGCTTTGGACTTTTTCTTGCGTTTTTCCCTTCCGTATTTGACGAGCTGGTTAAACGTCGGCATTCCTTAACCTCCTGAATTTCCGCGATAGAATAGTATACAATAATCATTGCGGAAAATAAGAATAATTAAATTTATACTCTTGGCTGTTAAAATTAGAATTCAGGGCTGTCTATTTTGGAGGTGGAGTAAATGATAGAAAACGAAAAAAAAACCTTTATGAGAAAGCTTATCTTTAATCCCCAGGGAGACAGAGAAGCCCAAAAAAGAAGGATAATAAAGGGAAATCCTACGAACATACTGGAACTCAACGAGATTAAGTATAAATGGGCTTTTGACCTATACAAAACTATGGGCTTTACGAACTTCTGGATACCCGAAGAGATACAGATGCTTGAAGACAGAAAGCAGTACGAGACTATCTTAAGCGACTACGAGAAAAGGGCTTACGAGCTTGTTCTATCCTTTTTGATAGCCCTTGACTCCTTCCAGGTTGACATGCTGAAAGACTTCGGAAGGATGATAACCGCTCCCGAGGTTGAGATGGCGATAACCGCTCAGGAGTTTCAGGAGTCCATTCACGCATACTCCTACCAGTTTATCCTTGAAAGCGTCGTTGACCCGATAAAGGCGGACGAGATATACAACTACTGGAGGGAGGACGAAAAGCTCCTTGACAGGAACAAGGTCGTTGCGGAGATATACAACGAGTTCATAAGAAAGCCCACGGAAGAAAACTTCCTCAAAGCGGTAATAGGAAACTACGTCCTTGAAAGTCTATACTTTTACTCGGGATTTGCCTTTTTCTACACCCTCGGAAGACAAGGGAAGATGAGAAACACTGTTCAACAGATTAAGTATATAAACAGGGATGAACTTACCCATGTAACATTGTTTAAGAACATCATTCAGACGTTAAGAAGAGAAAATCCTGAACTTTTCAGTCCCGAGATGGAAAAATGGATAAGGGAATACTTCAAGTATGCGGTAAACGAAGAGATTGAGTGGGGCAAATACGTAACTCAGAACCAGATACTCGGAATTAACGACACGCTCATAGAGAGATACATAAAGTATCTCGGAAACCTAAGGCTCACCCAGATAGGCTTTGAACCCCTTTATCCCGAGATTACGGAAAATCCGATGAAGTGGATTGACGAGTTTCGCAAAATCAACAACACAAAAACCGACTTCTTCCAGGCAAAGCCCCAGACCTATACCAAGTCAAACGAACTCAAGTGGTAAGAAGGCTAAATCCTTCAAGGACATTACTCCTTTCCTTTTCCCTTCTCATACTCCTCGGAGCCTTTCTCCTTTACCTTCCCGTTTCAACTACGAGGCCCATATCCTTTTTGGATGCCCTCTTTACCTCAACTTCCGCTGTTACTGTTACGGGACTCGTTGTCCTTGATACCTACTCCGATTTTACAATCTTCGGAAAGCTCGTTATCCTCCTCCTAATACAGATAGGCGGTCTCGGATACATGACCCTAACGACCTTCTTCCTCGTTATCCTCGGGAAAAAACCCGGTCTGAAAGAGCAGTTGATACTTGCAGAATCCCTTGAGTATCCCGGAGTCCACGGACTCTTACTCTTCTTAAAGAGGGTTTTTATATTCAGCTTCACCGTTGAGTTAATTGGGGCTGTTCTCCTAAGTCTATACTTTGCCGAAAAGGGAGTGGAGGACCCTCTTTTTAACGGAATATTTCACTCCGTTTCCGCTTTTAACAACGCGGGTTTCTCAACCTTTAAAAACGGTCTTTACGATTTCAGGGAAGACTTATTCGTTAATATCGTAACATCCCTTCTCATAATCCTTGGGGGAATAGGTTTTTTCGTTGTAAACGACATTTATCTATACCTTAAAGGAGCTATAAGGAGACTATCCGTTCATACGGTTCTCGTAATCTCCTTTTCCCTCTTTCTCATAGTTCTCGGAACATTAGGACTCCTTATAACCGAATGGGGAAACGAAAAGGGAATATGGGGCTACACATGGTTTGAGAGAGTTCTTTCCGCCTTTTTCCTTAGCGTTTCCTCAAGAACCGCCGGGTTCAGCACGGTTGATTTGTCCCAGCTCACCGAGTCCTCCCAGTTCCTTATAAGCATACTTATGTTTATAGGAGCTTCCCCGGGAGGAACGGGGGGAGGTATAAAGACGACCACCTTTCTCGTCATATTCCTTGCGATGATTTCTTACGTTAGGGGAAGAGAACAGACTGTAATACTCGACAGGAGCATATCCGAAAACACCATAAAAAGAGCCCTCGTTATCCTTTCTCTTTCCATATCTTTTATAACCTTAATTAACTTAATCCTTGATAAAACGGAGGAGCTTAACTTTCTTTACACCTTCTTTGAGGTGATTTCTGCCTTTTCAACGGTTGGGCTCTCCATAGGAAACCCGGACGGTTTGAGCTACTGTGCGGACTTTTCCCAAACGGGGAAAATTCTGATAATCATTACCATGATTGTGGGAAGGGTGGGAATTCTAGGGTTTGCCCTCGCACTTGCGGGTAGGTCTCCCGTTCAGAGGATAAAATATCCCGAAGCGAGGATTCTCGTATGAATAGGATATTCGGAGTCATAGGTCTCGGCAGATTCGGTTTTTACGTGGCGAAAACTCTTTCCGAGCTGGGAGCTGAGGTTATAGCCATAGACCTTGATGAGCAAAGGGTTAAACAGGTTGCGGACATGGTAACACATGCCTACGTTGCGGATGCCCTCGATGAAAAAGCCCTTGAGGAAGCGGGAATATTTAACGCGGATACGGTGATAGTAAGCGTTGGCCAAAACGTAGAGGCAAGCATATTCGTAGTCGTTATCCTTATGGAAAGGGGAGTAAAAGAGATTATAGCTAAGGCGATAAATCCCATTCACGGAAAGGTTCTTGAAAAGCTCGGCGTAAAGAGAGTAGTTTATCCCGAGATGGAAACCGCAATAAAGCTCGCTCACACCCTTTTATTCAGAGGTGTCATTGAGGAGTTTCCCTTTGCACCCGGATACAGCATCTTTGAGATAAAAGCACCGGAGGATTTCGTAGGGAAGACCTTAAAGGAGCTTGACCTGAGAAAACGCTTCGGCATAACGGTAATAGCGATAAAGAAGCCCGACGGCAAAGTTATAGTAAACCCTTCGGGTGAGAACACCGTTGAGAAGGACGACGTTCTCCTGATACTCGGCTCTGAAGAAAACGTTTTAAAATTCTCAAAATGAAAGAATACAAGCTCTGGCTTCTTATTTCCCTTACCCTTTCCGCCTTTGTCTCAATATCTATCTTTGAAGGGTTCGTAATTCTCACACTCCTTTTAGCCCTGTATAACCTAATTTTTAAAAGGAACTTCACCGGTTCCCTGCGTATAGGCGTTTCCCTATATACCTTCTCAACCCTTCTCTCAACAGCCCTATACTACCCACCGAGGTTCTTAAAATCCGTTGAGGAGGGATTATTCCAGTTCCTTTACTTCCTAAAAATTGATAAAGAGAATGCGAACAAATTTTCCCGCCTATTTCCTTATCTTATGATTATTATAGGATTAGTTCTCCTTCCCGTAGTCCTCTACAACTTCTATGAGCGAAAGGACCCAAAGCCCCTCTGGGGAGGTAGCTTTGAGACGGGCTTCTTCTTCACCCTTTTTTCCCTTACTTCTTTAACGCTCTTTATTCAAAAAAGGAGGTTTTCCTTTTTCCTTCTCTTCCTTTTATTCATAGGAATTGTCTTTCTGAGTCACAGACGTTCAATGATTCTCGCCCTTCTCGTGATGTTTTACATAACCCTTATCATTCTCCTGAGGAGTAAGATAATCTCAAAAAAGGTATTTATCGCTTTTAACGTCGTTTTCTTATTCAGCTTCATAGGAGGTTATACATACCTCTCAATGACGGACCACAGGTTTAGACTCCTAAACGAGATTTTCCTCGGAAAGAGAAAGCCTGATTACAATACTCTTAACGCTATTTCCTCAGCCAGGCTCGGCATACTGAGAGACGGAATAGAGATAATAAAGGAGGATATAAAGGAAAAGAGGGTTTTAAACCTTCTGATAGGACATGGGGTCCGTGCAGGGGAGTATATGAAACATAAATACGGTGCAAAAGTTCACAGGTATGAGTCTATATTCGTGGTTTCGGAGTTTATTGAGAGGGGATTCCTCGGCGTTCTCGGAATACTCCTCATATACTTTAACTACTTCAGGTATATGCTCTCCTTCAGGATAAGAAGAGAGGAGGATTACTATACGTTAATCCTTGCTATTCCCCTCGGTATTCACCTCGTTCAAACGATTTTTACTTTTTTCTGGGATGCATTGCTTCCCCTGTACCTCGTTCTCTTTAGGGTTTCCGAGGTTTCTCGGGAAGAACCTCAACGGTGACAGGTTCACTCTCAACGCCGAAGTTATTTACTGCAGTAATTTTATAAATCGTTCTTTCCTCGGGCATTCTATCCACATAAACATTCCTCTTTATGGGTTCTTTATTCAGCTTTTTCCCGTTTTTATATACGTAAAATCCCTTTAAGTTTTCAAAATCTCTGTGAAACCAGTAAAGGATAAGTTCCCCATCGGAGATTACGTATCCGGCAGAGTAAGGAGGCTCAGGAACGGGATAGGGCTTCCTTTTTATTTTTAACCTTACCGGTTGGGACTCAACATCATTTATAACCTTCGTTATCCCGACCTCGTAATCCCCATATTTCTTTTGGAGCTCTGCAGAGTCTTCAAAGGTTTTTAAGGGAAAAGGTATCAATAGGTTTCCCTCATAAGGATAAACGTTGTAAATTCCCTTTTCCTCAGCCCTTATAATGACCTTCTCTTCTTTCTCTTCGTATGAAATTCTCGGCTTTATCCGACCCGCCTCGGGAACGCAGGCTTTTTTCTCTTTACCTTTAACATGCTTAACGTAAAAACAGAAGGCCCTTTCTTCCTTCTTATACCAGAAGTTTTTATGCTTTTTAAAGCCCTTTACCTCAATGTCCTCGCCTATTACGTAAACGTAATCTCCGATTCTTTTAAGTGTAAAAATTGGTTCCGGGAGTGGTTTTGGAGAGCTTTTTATACCGCAGGATAGGATAAGGAGAAGGGAAAGGAGAAAAGGGAGCAAGCTTACTTGATGAAGTCCTTGAGGGCCTCGTAAGCTTTCATAGCCTTTTCAAACCTTTCGTTAACGACGTCCCAGTTTATGTTCTTGAAGAATGCGTCAATGTAAGGAGGTCTCTTGTTCTTGTAGTCAACGTAGTAGGCGTGTTCATAAGTGTCTATAACTATGAGGGGAATGAGTCCCGTTAAGTTATAAACGTTGTGGGCGTCAAGTCCGTTAACCACGAGCCTTCCGCTGAATATGTCAAGCCCGAGTATAGCCCATCCCCTGAAGGCCATAGCTGCGGCCTTTAGCTCGTTCGTGCAGGCATCAAGTCCTCCGATATCCTCTTCAATCTTCTTCTTGAGGGCTTCGGAGGGTTCTCCCTTTCCACCAGGCGTGAGCATGCCGAAGTAAAGCTCGTGGAGCACCACCCCCATGTAGTTAAAAGTTTCTTCAACCTTCAACTCCCTGTATTCGGAGTAGTTCTGGTTTGCCTTGCTTCTGTCCGCAAAGTTCTGGTCCGCGAGTTTCTCCTGAATCTCGTTATACTTTGCAACGTAACCCTTGTAGTGTGCCTCAAAGTGGGGTTCTATCTGTTCGTTAGATATACCCTCAAGGTTTTGAGGTTTTAAATGGTCTTTGGGTTCCAGTTTGTGCACACCCATTTTTGCCACCTCCTTTTCGTTAGCTTTTTTCTATTTAAAAATTTTAACTTGGAAGTTTTAAGGTTTTATATGCCTAAGGTCATAAAAGAAGGAGTTCTTTTTTTCACGTTGCGAACTATATAATAATTTATTTAGCGGGTGTGGCGGAACTGGCAGACGCGCCGGACTTAGGATCCGGTGCCCGTAAGGGCGTGCGGGTTCGACTCCCGCCACCCGCACCAGTAAAATAGACGGAGGTCGTAATGAAAGTAGAGGTTCAGGACAGGGAAGGACTCTTTAAATCCCTAACGGTTGAGGTAAAGGACCAAAAGGTTAAGGAAAAACTTGAGGAAACCTACAAGAACCTGCAGCAGAACGTCCAGATACAGGGATTCAGAAGGGGAAAAGCCCCACTCTGGATAATTAGAGCGAAGTATAAGGACTACGTGGAGGAAGAGGTTGGAAAGAAAATAGCGGACGAAACACTCCAGGAAGCCCTTGAGAAGGCAAATATAAGACCCGTTGCGGACGTATTCCTTGAAAAACTTGAGGTAAATGAGGAAGAGGGAAGCGTAAAATACACCGTTAGCTTTGAAGTCGCTCCAGAGTTTGAGCTAAAAAACATCGCAGACCTTGAGGTAGAAGTTCCCAAGATAGAGTTCAAGGAGGAGTATGTAAAGGAAGAGCTTGAAAGACTAAGAGAGGCTAACGCGGTTTGGGAACCAAAGGAAGAGAACGAGCCGGCCCAAGAGGGGGATATGCTCGTCCTTGAGTACGAAGTTGAAGAGGTTGGCGGTGAAGGGGAAAAGGTAAAGCAGGAAACCTCGGTGATACTCGGCCAGGGAATGCTGAGAAAGGAAGTAGAGGAAGCCCTTAAAGGAAAGAAGGCGGGAGAAGAGGTAGAGCTGAAAGAGCTTCCCCTGTACGACCAGGAAGGCAAGGAGATAGGAAAGGTAAATATAAAGGTTAAGATAAAGGAGATAAAGAAGAAGGTTCTCCCCGAACTCAACGACGAGTTCGCCCAGGAGCTCGGTTATAACTCCCTGAAAGAGCTTGAGGATAAGATAAGGGAGGACCTGAAAAACAGAATAGAGAAGCTGAGACAGCAGGTTATAGAAGAGAAGGTTGCGGACAAACTCGTTGAGCTTCACGATATAGATATACCCCAGACGCTTCTCAGAAGGGAGATATCCTTCCTCGTTGAGAGGAGGCTAAACGAGCTTAGGGCCTACGGCATAGATACGAGATACGTTGACATCAAGAAGCTCGTTGAGGAGGTAAAGCCGATAGCGGAAGCCAATATAAAGCTCCGCTTCACCCTTGACAAGTACGCTCAGGAGAAGGGAATAGAACCCACCGAGGAGGACATAGAGGAGCAGTATAAGGAGCTTGCGGAGCAGTATCAGACCTCCGTTGAGGAGATAAAGAAATACTTTAAGGAGAATAACCTTGAGGCTGTTGTGAGGGAAGACGCAAGGAGGAAGAAAGCCCTCAAGGATATAATCTCAAAGGTGAAGATAAAAGAGGTTGAGGAAAAGAAGGAAGAAGCGAAAGAGGAGGTAAAGGATGAATCATAAGGATATAATTGACCAACTCGTTCCGATAGTAATAGAACAGACTCCGAGAGGGGAGAGAGCTTACGATATATACTCCCGTCTCCTTCAAGACAGGATAGTCCTTCTCGGCTTTCCCATAGACGACCACGTCGCCAACCTGATTGTTGCCCAGCTCCTTTTCCTTGAGAGCCAGGACCCCGACAAGGACATATACCTCTACATAAACTCACCTGGAGGTTCCGTAACAGCGGGACTCGCCATATACGACACCATGCAGTATATAAAGCCCGACGTCGTTACCATATGCATGGGACAGGCCGCGTCTATGGGAGCTATACTCCTCGCGGCTGGAGCGCCCGGAAAGAGGTACGCCCTTCCCCACTCAAGGATAATGATTCACCAGCCCCTTGGAGGCGTTCAGGGACAGGCGACGGACATTATAATCCATGCGGAGGAGATAAAACGCATAAAGCAGATGCTCATAGACATTCTCGTTAAGCATACGGGACAGCCGAGGGAAAAGATAGAAGCGGATATAGAAAGGGATTACTTCATGTCTCCGGAGGAGGCAAAGGAATACGGACTCATAGACAAGGTTATTGAAAAACGCTCCTGAAGGAATAGGTTAAAAAGGATGAAAGAGAACAAGCACTTCTGTTCCTTTTGCGGAAAGAGGCAGGACGAGGTTCTTCTCCTCATAGCGGGGCCGAATAACACCTTTATATGCGACGAGTGTGTTGAGAAGTGCTATCACGTAGTAAGGGAAAACAAGAAAACCGAGACGAAGTTTGAGCTAAAGGAGATACCAAAGCCCGAACAGATTAAGAGGATACTTGACGACTACGTTATCGGACAGGAGAGGGCTAAAAAGATTCTCTCGGTTGCGGTTTACAACCACTACAAGAGGATAAAGGCAAAGGAGCTCGGTCTCACCCTTGACGACGTTGAGCTTGAGAAGAGCAACATTCTCCTTATAGGACCTACGGGCTCGGGAAAGACGCTTCTTGCGAGAACCCTTGCGAAAATTCTTAACGTTCCCTTTGCGATAGCGGACGCGACCTCCCTCACTGAGGCTGGATACGTAGGTGAGGACGTTGAGAACGTTCTCGTAAGACTCCTTCAGGCCTGCGATTACGACGTTAAGGCTGCTCAAAAAGGGATAGTTTACATAGACGAGATAGACAAGATAGCAAAAAAGAGCGGGATAAACCCCTCCATAACGAGGGACGTATCGGGTGAGGGCGTTCAGCAAGCACTCCTGAAGATAGTTGAGGGAAGCCTCGTAAACGTTCCTCCCCAGGGTGGCAGAAAGCATCCCCACCAGGAGTTTGTGCAGGTTGATACGACGGATATACTCTTTATATGCGGAGGTGCGTTCGTAGGCCTTGAGGACATAATAAAGCAGAGGCTCGGAAAGTCCAGAGTGGGCTTTGAGGCTGAGATAAAGAAGGTAAAGGACGAGAGAAAGCTCCTTGAGCTTGTTGAGCCCGATGACCTCATAAAGTTCGGAATGATTCCCGAGTTCATAGGCAGATTCCCCGTGATAGCGACCCTTCAGGAGCTTACCGAGGAAGAGCTCATGCGCGTTCTCGTTGAACCAAAGAATGCACTCGTGAAGCAGTATCAAAAGCTCTTTGAGCTTGAGGGTGTTAAGCTTACCTTTACCGAAGGAGCCCTCAGGGAGATAGCGAGGGAAGCTATAAGGAGAAAGACAGGAGCGAGGGGACTCAGGGCTATAATGGAAGAGGTTATGGCGGACATAATGTTTGAGGTTCCTTCAATGCCTAACGTAAAAGAGGTGATAGTTGACGAGAACGTAGTAAAAAACAGGGAAAAGCCAAAAATCCTTTACAAAGAAGCGGTATGAAACCGAGGGTAAGATTCTTAGAGATACAGCCCTACGGGGATAAATTCCTCCTCAGGGACCCCGTGGGTATCTCTCCCTCATTCCTCGTTTCTCCCGAACTTGTATTCATTCTCTCCTTTCTTGACGGGAGTAAAGATTTAAGGGAAGTTCAGGCGGAGATTTTCAAGAGAACGGGACAGCTGATAAGCTCCCGAGACCTGGAAGAGGTCCTTAAGTTCCTTGATGAGAACTTCCTTCTTTATAACGAGAGATTTTTGAGAAAACTAAACGAAGAGAGGGAAAAGATTCTGAAGAAGGGAGTTCGTGAGCCTTCCCATGCGGGAGAGGCCTACCCAGATAATCCCGAGGAGCTAAAGAGATTTATTGAGGAACAGCTCAACCAAAGCGACGAAAAGGTTGAAGCAAGGGGGATAATCGTTCCCCATATGGATTTGAGGGTTGCGGGAAGGGTATACGGAAAGGTTTACTCCCTCATAAAGGAGAATAAATACGACGTTGTTCTTCTTCTCGGTGTATCCCACTACTTTCATGAGAAGCCCTTCTCTGTCCTTCCCCTTGAGCTGAAAACGCCCATAGGAACGCTCAGCGTTGATAGGGAAAGGATAAATACTTTAAAAACTCTCTTTGATTGGGATATATTCCACGACGTTCTCGCTTATAAACAGGAGCACTCAATAGAGTTCCAGACGATATTTTTAAAGCATCTCTTCCCTGACATAAAGGTTATTCCCGCAATAGTCTCATACGGGGATAGGGAAACCCTTAAGGATATAGCCAATAAATTGAGCAAGGTTCTTGAGGATGCGGAAAATCCCCTCATTATCTCAAGCGTTGATTTTTCCCACGTGGGCAGGAAGTTCGGAGACCCAGCTTCTTACGACACCTCCTTCAGGGATAAAGAGTATATAAAACTCCTTTCGGAGTTAAAGAACGAAGAAGCCTTTAAGCTCCTTGAGAGCGATAATAACAGAACCCGTATAGACGGCCAGTTTACCAACTTCGTTTTCCTGGAAGTTCTCAAGAATTTAGGAGTGAAAGAAGGGAGGCTTATAGACTATGAGATTTACGACGAAAAGCCCACAGACTCAAAGGTGTCTTACGCGGGCCTTGTCTTTACCTAAACCTTCAGCTCTTTTATAAACTCCCAATTTTCCTTAAACCACTCAACGGTTCTCCTTACACCCTCCTCAAGGGATGTTTTTGGCTCCCATCCGAGGAGCTTTTTAGCCTTATCTATGTCCGCCCAGGTGTCCCTCATATCCGCCTTGTGGAAATCCTTATAAATGACCTTTACCTTCTTCCCCGTGTATCTCTCTATTAGCTCTATGAGTTCCCTCAAAGCCCTGGGCCTGTTATTCCCGACGTTTAATATCTCGTATCCCTTCAGGTTTAGAGCCCTCACAGTAGCCTCGGCAACGTCTTCAACGAAGGTAAAGTCCCTCTTCTGACTTCCGTCTCCGTAAACCTCAACGGGTTCACCTTTTAGCGTTTTGTATATGAATTTAAAAGCCGCCATATCGGGTCTTCCGGCAGGTCCGTAAACGGTGAAGTATCTCAGGATAATAACGTCAAGACCGTAAAGGTAGTGGTAGGTGTATGCGGTTATCTCCGCACTCCTCTTGCTTGCGGCGTAGGGTGATATGGGAGTGTTTACGGGAAGTTCTTCCTTGAAGGGCATAGGTTGACCTGCGTAAAGGGAGGAAGTTGAGGCGAGTATCATTTTCTTAACGTTGTATTCCTTCATAAACTCAAGGAGGTTAAGGGTTCCTAAGGAATTGGTAGTAAAGTAAACGTGGGGGTTTTCTATGGAGTATCTAACTCCAGCCCTTGCTGCTTCATTTATAACAACGTCAAAGTTGTAGTCTTTGAATAAAATCCCGAGGGCTTCCCTGTTTTCTATATCAAGTTTGTAAAATCTGAAGTTTTTATACCTCTTTAACTGTTCAAGCCTGTAAAGTTTAAGCCTCGGGTCGTAGTAATCGTTAAGGTTGTCAATACCTATAACCTCGTACCCCTCTTTCAGAAGCTTTTCCCCTACCTTCCATCCTATCAATCCGGCACAACCCGTGAGAAGAACTCTCATAAACTCCTTATTCTACCTGTATGACGAACTCCGTGAAGTAAACGTTCCTTACACCGCCCTTCGCGAGTATCGTGTTTATCCTCTTTAGTATCTCAAGCTTCAGCTCTTCCCTTCCCTCGGGAGTTCTTAACTCGTTAGAGGTTTTGCTTGACACTATCTCAATTATCGCATCCCTTATTACGGGCTCCTTTTTCTGTACCTCCTGAAGAACCTGCTGGTTTGCGACCTCAAGGGTTATTGAAATTCTTGCGTAAACAGTTGCCTCGGGGTCCGCAAGGTTTACTATGAAGGCTGGTTCAAGTTTATACATTATCCCCACTTCCGGGGGAGCTACCTTGGAGGCTTTTTCCTCTTTTTTTTCTTTCTTTGCAAACAGGAAGAAGTAAGCCCCTCCTCCGGCAGCAGCAAGGAGGATTATAAGGAGAAGGAGAAGGATTAACTTCTTTTTACCTCCTCCCGCTTCAGGTTCTTTAACCTCTTCCGCCATACTCTTATCTTACAAGATTTATCGTATCCTCAAGTATCGTGTTTGCAACTGTTACGGTTCTCGCGTTGGCCTGGTAAGTTCTCTGAGCGGTTATGAGATTTATGAACTCCTTTGCTATGTCTACGTTAGAGAGTTCAACCATTCCCGACCTTATCTTGTTTGCCCCTCCGGGAAGGAGAACCGTTGGGGGCTTTACGGAAGCGTAAAGGTTTGCTCCCTTTTTAACGAGCTCCTCGGGGTCCGTGAACTGGGCCAGTGCAACTCTATACATGGGCAAAGTTTCCCCGTTTGAGTACACACCTACAACCACGCCGTCTTCCGAGAGTATGTAAACATCTACGAGCTCACCCCTCGCATATCCGTCCTGGTCCATCGTGACAACGAATTCCGCGGAGTGCTGAGTGATGTAGGAAATGGGAATGGGATTATTAACTTCTATATTTACATCTGATTCACCTACATAAATCCTCCATTCGTCTGCATCAGGGAAAGTTCCTCCTTCAGGGGTAGAATCAGGTATAATTAGATTCCTATTTTCAGGATTTCCAGGATTAAGATAATAATACCTTTTTCTTCCATCTGGACTTGGTTCAGAAACTATATCAGTTCCATCGTATATTATTTTCCCATTTTCATCGAATGTTACCGTCCACTCTCCACTCAGTTCAGGCCCATCCTCATTAGGGTCGATGTCCGAAAGAAGTTTTATTGTCCATGTATTTGTATCAGTTTTTATAAAAAAGACATCCGCCTGGTAAGGTTTTCCTAAACTATCATAAATCGTAATTGTGTATCTATAGTGATAGGTTGATGGATTTTTAGGGTCAAAATTTTCAGGATTCAGTGGATTTACGTCCGCATTCAGGTTTGTGGGCTGATTGAAGTAAATCTTTCCTGTAGCCTTCGGAGGTATTTGAGTTTCTACCCTTATATTCTCAAGTTGAGTTCCCGCTACTTCACCCGTTACTGGGTCAACCTTAAAGCCCTGGAGGTATAAACCATTTGGGTTTATCATATACCCTTCCCTGTTTATCCTGAACCTTCCGTCCCTTGTATAAAACTGCTGGTTGTTTACGGGGTCCTTCAGTATGAAGAGGGCTTTCCCCTCTATTGCAAGGTCCGTGGTTATATCCGTTTGCTTGAAGTTTCCTATGGTCCAGACCTTCTGGGTTGAGTCAACAACCGCTCCCGCTCCGAAGGTTGTCGTCTTTACCGTTCCCGTTGTGGTGTTCAGCCCAACTATAACCTGCGAAATCATATCCTGGAATACGGGACGGGACCTTTTGAACCCTACGGTGTTAGCATTTGCGAGATTGTCTGAGGTAACGTCAAGGGCAAAACGGGAGACGTCCATACCCGTTATTGCGTTAAAAAAGCTCCTCAACATAACTTATCCCCCCACGTAAATAATTCTATCGGAAGATACACTTACACCCGAAGATAGGTCAAGAATAAGCTCGTTATTAATAATCCCAACGGACTTTATGCTGTCCTTAAAGCCAAGCACCCATCCGTTTACTTCGTTCCCTTCCTTAAAAACTTTTACCGTAAACTGGCCGTCGGGGAGGGAGCTCACGTCAAGCTCGTTTATCCCTCTTTTCAGTTCTAATCTGAACTCCTTTATAACCTCATCCCCGTCGTATATCCTTACGCTAACTTCCCCTTTATCATCGTCAGAAACTATGTAGTAAGTGTCCCTCTTTATGGTATCAAGGATATCCGTTTTAAAGATAAACTCCTTTCCTATGAGGTTTACGGTATTCAAGAAGGTCATCTGGTTCATCCAGAGCTTAAGACTTTCTAAGAACTGTTTCATTTCGGTGAAGTACTTAACCTGGTTTATCTTCACCATATCGTCAAGGCTCTTTGATATGTCCGTCTGGTTGAAGGGGTCCTGGTATCTGAGGGTTTCAAGGTATATCTTCAAGAAATCCTGAGCGGACATACTGCTTACGTCCTGAACGTAATCGGGCGGGAGTATCTTAACCTTGTTTACTTCTTGAGGTTCGTAAAAATCCATCTTCTTTCCCCCAGCTTTGATTTTAACTCCTCAAGTATGAACCTCCCAAAATCAAGCCTCACTCTTCTTTTCTTTCTCTTCTTTTTCATCTACTATTAATTTAAACCTTATGGAGAAAAAGGGAATAATCGTTCTTCTTTCGGGCGGTATGGATAGCGCTACGCTTCTATGGCTCGCAAAGAAGGAGTTTAGGGAGGTTTATGCAATATCCTTTGATTACGGACAGAGGCATAAGGTTGAGCTGAAGTATGCAAAGGAACTCGGTAAAATTGCCGGCGTTAAAGAACACTTCATTGTTAAGGTTCCTGTTTACGAGAGCATTAAGGGCTCCGCTCTTATAGACAAGAGTGTTGAGATCCCTTCGGGAGAGTATCCCGAGAATGAGCCTCCCGTAACGACCGTTCCCATGAGAAACCTCATATTCCTCTCATTAGCTTCCGCTTTTGCGGACAGCCTTGAGATAGACCACATAGGCATAGGTGTTCACGCACTTGACACGCCTTATCCCGACTGCAGACCCGAGTTCATAACCGCAGCCGAAGCCGCCATAAATGCTGGCTCCGTTTATACAGCAAAGCACAAAAGGAGAGTTCACGTTTTTGCACCCTTTCTGGGAATGACAAAAAGAGATATAGCCCTCCTCGGAAAGGAGCTCGGTGTTCCCTTTGAAAAAACTTACTCCTGCTACAGGGGAACGGAGCCTCCCTGCGGTGAGTGCCCCACCTGTATCCAGAGGGAGGAAGCCCTCAGGGGGATTGTGTAATGTTAAAAATTTTCTTAATCCTCTTTTTATTCCTGAACTTTACCTTTTCGGAAACCCTGAGGATAGCCGCGGCCTCAAGCTTCAGGTTTACCCTTGAGGAGATTGCAAAGAGATTTGAGAAAAATTATAAACACAGAGTTCTAATATCTTACGGGGCTTCGGGACACTTTTACATACAGATAAGGCACGGGGCACCATACGACGTATTCATATCCGCAAACGAGATTTATCCGAAGAAACTCATTGAATACGGAAAAGCTTTAAATGAATCCTACACAGTCTTCTCAAAAGGCAAACTCGTTATATTCACGCTGAAGGATATAGAGCTAAAAAACTATGAGGACATAACAAAGGCGGAAAAGATAGCAATCGCAAACCCCAAGTATGCACCCTATGGGAAGGCATCCCTTGAATTTTTAAAGAGAACGAATCTCTACGAAAAGGTTAAGCATAAACTCGTTTATGCGTCAAACGTATCTCAGGCCTTCCAATACGTTGTGAGCGGTGGAGCTGATGCGGGGCTCGTTGCCCTCTCCCTCGTAATACCCTACGGAAAGGGAAAATACCTTCTGATTGATGAAAAGCTTTACGCTCCCATAAACAACGTTGCGGTAATAACCCTTCACGGAAAGGATAAGAAAGCCTCGTGGGAGTTCATAGAGTTTTTAAAGACAAAAGAGGTGAAGGATATTCTCAGGAAGTTTGGTTTCGGTGTTCCGTGAGTTCCCTTTCGGGATACTCCCTTATAAACTCGTAATCGGTTATCCTCTCATACCTCTGGGCGTTCTCAAAGAACTCCCTCGCCTGTTCGCTCTGTCCGAGAGCCTCGTTTATCATGCCGAGGAGAGTGTACTTCTCCTTTGAGTCTTCGGCTATTAAAAGCCATTTGGTAGCCTCAAGGTATTTGAACTCCGTTATGTATCTCATTCCGATGAACAGGGGGTCCCTCAAGCCCTGGAAGTCCCTTTTTTTCAGCCTCCTTCCGTTCCTGTATATCCCTATCCTGAACTTTACCCGCATAATAATGTTAATAATGATTCTCTCGGACAGAACCATTAAGGAGCTTATAGAAAAAGGCGAGTTGAAGGTTGAGCCCTTTGAACCATCGCAGGTTCAGTGTTCCTCTCTTGACCTCAGGCTTGGAAACCAGATAGCGGTTTACGAAAAGGTGAATTTTATAGACCCGAAAAAACCCGTTGAGAACGTGAAGGTTATAGAGTTTGAGGAGTATTTTGAGATAAAGCCAAAAGAATTCCTTCTTGCGACGACCCTTGAGTATATTAAGCTCCCCCCTTATATAACCGCGTTCGTTGAAGGTCGTTCTTCCCTCGGAAGGCTGGGGCTCTTCATAGAGAACGCGGGGTGGGTTGACGCGGGATTTGAGGGCCAGATTACGCTGGAGCTCTTTAACGCAAACAACAGCCCCATAAGGCTGTACAGGGGAATGAGGATATGCCAGCTCGTTTTTGCAAGGCTTGATAGAGCACCCGAAAAGGTTTACTCTGGAAAGTATAAAGGCCAAAAAGGTGTCGTCCCCTCAAGAATACACATGGACCAAGAGCTGAGATGAAGAGAACCCTTCTTTACGGAGAGGGACTATTTGAAACGATAAAATGGAAGGGAGAAACCAAGAAGGTAAGAAGACATTACGAGAGAATGAAAAGCTCCGCAGACTTTTTCTCCTACCCCTGCCCTTCTTACGAGGAGTTCTTAAAAAAGATAAAGGAAAAAACGAATGGGAGAAAAAATCTATACGTTAAGTTCCTTCTTTTGCTTGATGGGAGCGATTACTACGGGGATTATCCCGAAAGATATAAAACTGAAGTTATAGTAAAGCCCCTTCCCAAAGTTCCCGAAAGGGTGAAGCTCGGCATATCTTCCTTCAGAAGGCACTCAAGAAATCCCCTTTTTTACCACAAAACCACAAATTTTTTATTTAACATACTCGTAAAGAGGGAGGCGAAAAAGGAAGGCTTTTACGACTGCTTGGTCCTAAACGAAAAGGAGAGAATAACCGAGACCTCTTCCGCCAACATACTTTTTTACAAAGACGGAAGATTTTACACACCAGCAAGGGAGAGCGGATTACTTTGGGGTACGACGATAGACATAATTTCTGAGAAGCTCGGAGTAAAAGAGGAAAAAATAGACCTAAACTTTCTAAGAGACGCTAAATACGTTTTTATATTAAACTCTCTGATAGAGGTTGTTCCCGTTTCGGAGATAAAAGGTGAATGTTATGAAGTTGATAAAAACCTCGTTAAATATTTAAAGGAAATTATAAACAAGGAAGATTAAATTATCTCTGAAGGAGGTAAGTATGGCGGATACAATAGGGAAGTCGGACCTTGAAGTTATTAAGACACCAAAAACGAGGAGCATCAGGAAGGGAAGTATAAGGAAGCACATAATAACCGTTAAGGTGAGAAACGAGATGGGGGTTCTTGCAAGGATAGCAACCCTCATAGCGGGGAAGGGATACAATATAGAAAGCCTGTCCGTCGGGGAGACCCACGAGAAGGGCATATCAAGGATGACGATAGAGGTTATCGGAGACGATATAGTTATTGAACAGGTTGTAAAACAGCTAAGGAGATTGATAGACACATTAAAGGTCTCGGACCTCACGGACGTTCCCCACGTTGAGAGGGAGCTTGCCCTCATAAAGGTTTACACCCCCTCCTCAAGGGCGAGGGACGAGGTCCTGAGGATAACGGAGATATTCAGGGGAAAGATTGTTGACGTATCTCCCGATACCTACACCATAGAAGTGACGGGAGACGAGGACAAAATAAACGCGATGATAGAGCTTTTAAAACCCTTCGGTATTAAAGAGATGGCGAGGACGGGTAAAATAGCCATGAAAAGGGAGCTAAACCTGAAAGAGGAGGAGAACAATGAATAGAAGAGAACTTTTAAAGGCCTCTTTTTTTCTTCCCTTTATAGCAGGGCTTTCCTTCGGGAAGGAAGAGGACAATAAGTTTATAGACACCAAAACGGTAAATCCGAGGCTTAATGTGGCTTACGCAACCTCAAAGCTCCTTGCGAGAAACGGCTTTGATAGAGTGGGCGTCGTATTTATGGAAAACTCCCAGCTCTGTGCGGTTTTTGCGGGAGCACTCGTGACGGGTCTCAGAATGCTCGGGAAAAAAGCCTGGTATATAGAGGGAGGAAAGGAGCTTATACCCTCCCTTGAGAAGTATAAGCCCGATGCCCTTTACATGGCTTACTTCGGTGAACTCCCCGACGAGGTCGTTTAGGAAGCCCTAAACGGGGACCTGAACCAGCTGGCACAATACGGAAAGAAATTTAAGCTTATATACCACGTCTCAACGCTCCAGAGGGGATACGTTGGGAACGCTATTTTTGAAGAGGATATATTCAACTACCTGAAGGATATTAAAGAGCAGTATGCGATGAAGGTAATTGAGGGATACGTTCACCTTGCAAAACTTACGGAAATTTCGGAGTTTGGTATATCATTCCAGAAAAGTGTGGATAAAATAAAGTTAATAAGGTTTGAGGAGGTAAAGTGAGATAAAAGCTGTAAAGGAAATCTCTTTAGCGGATGAACTTTTAAAGTTCTTTTTTCTTATATTCGCTATACAATCTTTTTTTACCTTTATTGTTTTATATTTTGTTTTCTCCCTTGAACTACTTCGGGCTTTGCTCATCTCCCTCGGCTACTCCTTACTATTTTCCGGAACCGTAACTTACGTAGTAAGCAAGAAGTTTGAACAAACTCTCGGAAAGTTGTATTACGTATCGTTATTAATTAACGAAAGTAGAGGAAATATAGAGAAAGAGATTATTCCTATACCCATATACGAGGAGATGAGGGAAATTCTAACGAATATAGAAAAAACTCTTATTGATTTAAAAAGGAGTTGTGAAAAAAGAATAAGAGAACTTGAAGAGGAACATACCGAAGCTATAGAAAAAACAGCTGAGTTAATAGAAATTGTTGAGAAGTTGAGGGAAGGAGAATTTGAACTAAATGAAATTCCCGCTGGTCTTGACCCGGTTGGAGCTTTAGGAGAAGCTCTTAAGGAATCCCTTGAGGAGATATACAATAGAATAAAAAGAATTGCGAAGTTGGCTGAAGAAATTGAAGAATATCTAAAGAATATGGAAATATACCTTGAAGGGGAAGTGGATAGAGAGGGTATAAAAAGGAACTTGGAAATGGTAAAAACAGCTCTCGTAAAAATGAAAACCGATTTAGAATTTTTCAAATAGTGGAGGGAATAGATGGATAAGTACGAAGCTGTTCTTCAGGAGCTTATAAAAGCAGGAGGTATAGAAGGGGCTACACTTGTAAGCTTAGACGGACTTCCGATAGCCTCTGTTTTACCTCCCGATACTGAAGAGGACAAAGTTGCCGCAATGAGTGCAGCAATACTCTCTCTCGGTGAGAGGGTTGTTGAAGAGTTGAAGAAGGGGAATTTAGAGCAGATAACCATAAAAGGAGATAACGGTTACATAGTTATAACCGGAATAGGTAGAGACGCTGTTCTTACAACTCTTGCGAATGCGGATGCGAAGCTCGGACTAATATACATGGAGATTAGGAAAGCTCAGGAAAAGCTCAAGGAGCTAATTTAAGAGATGACACTTACGGGAGACCTAAAATCTTTCAGTTTTGCTGATATTCTTCAGGTTCTCCACTCGGACGAGAAGAGCGGTGTTTTAATCGTTGAGTGGAAGGATATGACCGTAGCTTACTACATAAAGGACGGAGAGGTCGTTCTCGCACGTCCCGTTGATAAGGTATTTAGAGTTTATACCGACAGGGATTTTGAGAAACTTTTAGAAAAATTAAGACTAAATAAGAGAAACCTTGCGGAAACGCTAAAGAAGTTTCTATTCCCGAGACTTGACAATAGAGATGGCGTTTTTTCTTTCACTAAAGGCTTTATCCATTATCCCGACGATGTTCCGGTATACTACCCCGCGGAATACATAATAATGGAAGCCGCAAGAAGGTTGACCTTGGAGGAAGCGGAGAGAAAGATATCGGATGAGCTTCTCGTTTTTGAAAAGGCCCCCGATTGGGAAAAGAAAGTTGAAAAAGCGGGGTTAACAGAAGAGGAGAGAATAATACTTGACCTCGTTGATGGAAAAAATACGGTAAAGGATATCCTTGAGAAAAGTAAGCTTGATAAACTAAAGGTTTACAGAACCCTATACGGCCTTTTATCAATAGGAGCAATAAGGAGAAAGAGAAAGAGAGTAGAGAGAAAGCCCTCTATATCCCTTGACCTTCTCGCCAAACTTATGGAAAAAATTAAGAGGCTATGAAGGATAAGGACACAAAGAAAATAAAAATAGTTATTGCGGGACCTTTTGCTGCGGGAAAAACGGAGTTTATAAAAACCGTAAGCGAGATAGAACCCGTAACAACGGAAAGAAAGATAACACATTTTCAAGAGAAGGAAAAAAAGGACTCAACAACGGTTGCCATGGATTTTGGAAAGATTAAAATAGACGATGAACACGAACTATACCTTTTCGGAACACCCGGGCAGACGCGCTTTAACTTTATGTGGGACATTCTGGGAAAGGGGGCTCTTGGTGTTGTAATTCTCGTGGACAGTACGGACCCATCAACCTTCCACGAGGCGAGAAAGATAATAAACTTCTTTCAGAGCAGGTTTCCCATACCGATGGTTGTAGCTGCAAACAAGCAAGACCTTCCAAACGCCTGGTCTCCTAAGGATGTAGCTACAGCCCTTGACATATACGAGGAGGAAGGTATTCCGGTTATAGGTATATCCGCAAAGAATAAGGAAGACGTTAAGAAAACCCTTCTCCTACTTCTTGAACTCATAAAGTCAAACTTAGAAGAGAAGAAATGATATACACCGGAATAGACGGCAGTAAATGGTTTAGTATATCCTACTCCCTTCTGAAAAAGACTTGGAAACCTGTTAAGAAGAAGGGAAGAAAGATATACGTTATTCCCTCCCATCTCTGTTTATTGAAGAGGGAAAAGCTTGAGGAAGGGCTGAAAGCTTCTGAACTTAAGGAATTCTTAATTTATGAAGCGGAAGAATACGGGGCAAATCTGTGGGACTTTAAAGCTCAGAACGGCTTTTACTACGTCGTTTTTGTAAAAGATTTTTCCCCTCCCGAAGATTACTACGCCCTGGATTGTGAAATTTTTTCCCTGGCGAGAATATCAAAAGTTCTGGAAAAACCAAATCTGAAGATTATTGATATAGGAAGAAGGAAGACAACCTTTGTAGAGGTTAAGGATTACGAAGTAAAATCTTACAGGGTTATCCTCAAGGGAGCGGAGTTTTTAAAGGAAAAGGGAAATGTAAAGGAAGCCTTTGAAGAAATCCTCGAAAGCTCCGGGCTAAATTGGAAGGGGGAGGAGGTACTTCTTAGTGGTGGGGGAAGCAGGATTGTAGAACTGGAGGAATTTTTTAAGGTCATTAGAAATCCCTACTGTGAACCTGAACTTAACTCCGCATTCGGTGCTTCCCTAAAATACGTTTATAAAGACCCATCTCCCGAGTTTAGAAAGCTTGAACTAACACCTTCCGAGCAAAAAGCTCTCTTGCTTATAACGGGGCTCGCAACTCTTTCTTTTATCTCTTATTTCTCCTTTAAGGATTATGTCAAAAAGAAAATAGTGATGGAAGTAAATCGGGAGAAAAAAATTCTCTTTTCCCAGAAGTTCCCGAACATGCCTCCGATTTTGGTAGAAGAGCAATTAAAGACTATAAAAAAGAGAGAAAAGAATGAATTCTTCAATAAACTTTATAAAGCTTTCAGTAATCTACCTGAAGGTGTAAAGATATACAGGATTGAGTATAAAAAAGGTATTTTAAAAATTGTAGGAGAAGCGGACGAAAAGAATATAAAATTAATAAAAACCGAAAGAATAAGGAAAACTCCTGAGGGAAATTACGAATTTGAGGTGGTAATAAAATGACACTTCCGAGGAACATGATTATTTTCTTTGTAATTTCTCTCCTATTATTTTATACATATAACTTTATTGAAGATTTTAAAGACTTTAAAAACTTCGTAAACAGGGAATATCTTTCCTTTAAAAACTTTCTTTTTGAGCTTTATAACGTAAAGAAAAGAGAAAATGTTGCTTTAACAGAAAATTATATAAGGGAAATTTCAAAGAAATTGGGAATAGAGATGAAAGAGCTTGTATATGAAAACGGAAAATACAGGATGAGAATAAAAAAAGTTGAGTTCAGGGAATTGATACTCTTCTTAGAGCGTATTTCAAAGGGAGGGGAAGTTGAGCTTGTAAGACTTGTTGACAACACGGGAAAGGGAATATTTGAAGCAGAACTCATCTTGAAACCCTTCTAATTACCTTCACCCTTACGTAATAGGGATTTATTGCAATGGGCTCTATAAGAATAGGTATCGGTGTAGTCGCTGTTACCCTTACCCTATGCATACCTTCTTTAAGATTTCCAACATCTACGTAAACCCTTACTCTTTCTATGAGCTTAGACTGGAGAAGCTTCCTTGATACGAGGAGTGTAACATCAACAAAGGGTGGGCTAACTTCGTATTTATACTCCTCCCTTTGGTTTTTAAGCTCAACAAAACGCGTTATATCAAGAGGAAGCCTTTCACCGAAGTTTACCGCAAGCCATATAGATATTCCGAGAATGAATGAGAGCAGTAAGTACTTAAACTCCTCCCTACGACTCATGTTTAACTCCCAGAAGGCTGAAGAGTTTATCCTTTAAAAGTTCCGGGTCCAAAATTTTTTCGAGATTTCCCTCAACTGCAACCGATATCTCACCCGTTTCTTCGGAAACAACTATCGCTACCGCGTCGCTCAATTCAGTTATTCCAACAGCAGCCCTGTGTCTCGTTCCGTATCTCTTGGGGAGTTCTGGATTTTTAGAGAGGGGAAGAACGCAGGAGGCGAAGGCTATCCTGTCATCCCTTATTACGATGGCTCCATCGTGAAGGGGAGTGAGGGGATAGAAAATTGTTATAATAAGCTCCGCGGATATGTAGGCGTCTATGTATATGCATCCCTCCAGCAGGTCCTCTATATTCTGCTCCCTCTCTATAACGATTAACGCTCCTATCTGCCTCTCGGCCATAAACCTGCAAGCTCTAACGAGCCTGTCTATTGAACGCTCTTCGTACTCCTTTATCTTGAGAACCTTTGTTCTTCTTCCTATGTTTGCAAGCGTTCTCCTTATCTCGGGCTGGAAGATAACTATTAGGGCGAATAGAAGAATGGTCCAGAGTTTCTCAAATATCCAAGAGAGGGTTGCGAGGTTAAGGACTTCTGCGGAAGTCCAGAGAAGCCCGAAAAGAATAATAACTCTTAGAAGGTAAAGACCCTTTGCTGCGTATAAAAAACGTATGAATAAGTAGAAAAATAGCGTTAATCCCAGTATATCTACCGCATCTCTCCACCCGAAGAATTCCTTAATAAGACTAAACTCCATCGTAGGTTCTTACCGCATCAAGAAGGGCTAAAAACTCCTTTGTTTCCTTAACGTCGTGAACCCTCACTATATGAGCTCCTCCCAAAACGGCGGGTGCCAAAGCCCCGAGACTTCCGAATAGTCTCTCCTTAGGCTCCGTTTTTTTATTGAGAAAACCCTCAAGTATTAGACCTATAAAAGACTTCCTTGAGACGCCTACCATCAGTATCTTCCCAAATATCTTAAACTCCGAAAATCTCTTGAGTATCTCAACGTTATGTTCAGGAAGCTTGCCGAAACCTATTCCTGGGTCAAGGATTATCTTTTCCTCCTCTTTGTATCCCTCTTCCTTCAGCCTTCTTATTCTCTCTTTAAAGAAACCGATTATCTCCCCCACCACGTCATCGTAAATTATCGGTTCGGTTTTCCAAGTTTCGGGCCTTCCCTTTATGTGGTTTATCACGTAAGGACACCTGTACTGGGATACAACCTTAAGCATTTTCTCGTCAAAGGTTCCCCCACTTATGTCGTTTATTATGTCCGCTCCCTCATCAAGACAGGCTTTCGCCACTTCCGATTTGTAAGTATCTACCGATATCCACACGTCGGGAAGCTCTTTTCTCACTTCCTTCAAAACGGGGAGAACTCTTTTCAACTCCTCTTCCGCGGTAATTCTTTCTGAGCCTGGCCTCGTGCTCTCTCCCCCTATATCTATTATCTCCGCACCCTCCTGAACCATCTGAACCGCCCTTTTTACGGCTTTTGAGGGCTCAAGATATAAACCTCCGTCAGAAAAACTATCGGGAGTTACGTTTAAAACTCCCATAACCGCTGTTTTTAAACCCAAGGGAAGTATTTTTTTGTTATAGTTTAACTGAAAATACTTCTTTCTGTATCTAATGAGTGCTTCAAGAATTTCTTTAGCTATATTTTTCCCTTCAGCGTGTTTTGAAATCTCCGAACAAAAATCCCTTATGCTTGCCTCAGAACTGCATATTACAAGTTTTCCCTCATTGTAAAAAACTTTTACACAGCTTTTCCTTCCAGCTTCGTGTATGAGGGAAGGTGGTAAGTTAATACGTTCAAAGTATATACAATGGAAGATTCCCTCAAAAGCCCTTAAATCAGCTTCTTTAAAGAATACGCCTACTCTTTCCTTAAGGAATTTGTAAAATAAATCCCTGTCTTCAAAGTGTTTGATTAACATTAAGTAATATTTTAAGGGAGAAAGGGGCTCAGCACTTACATTCCTTTACCCCGAGAGCCCTGTATAGGCTCATCACGGGACACCAGTTCGTAAAGGCGGACTGAATCTGGTTGAGAGACATAAACACTATGAAAGCCTTCCAGAACCAGTGAACGTCTTTCGCGGGCAGTATCCCAAGTAAAAACACAATCATGAGAACCGTTCCGGAAGTAAGTCTCAATAGCCTGTCCATTGTCATCATAACACCTCCTTTAAGATATTAGCATATTCTAATATAATGAATTCATTAAAATTTTCCAGGAGTCTTAAAATATAGGGGAATATGCTCCGAACCATTATTTTTCTTATTCTTTTTATCTGTTTTTCATTCCCCCTTGAGATTATTCTGAAATCGAACTATTCCCTAAGGAAGAATAATATAATCTCCGTTATAAATAGAAATAATTATAAAGAAATAATAAAAATACTCAAAGAAATTCCAGAAATAAAAGAAATTAGATATAAAGTTGAAGGAAAGAAGCTCTACATATACGTTATGAGATATCCGATAATAAAGAGAATTGATATAAAAGGCAATGTATTCTTTCTGAATGAAGATATAAAAAATATCTTAGGTTTAGAGGAAGGGGGAATACTTTACTCGGAAAATGAGAGGATTTACGAAGAAATATTAAAGCAAGCATATATTAACAAGGGATTTTTAGGTGCAAAAGTTAAGGTAAAAATTTATGTAAATGAAAAAGGGGAAGCTTACATAAAAGTTCTGGTAAAGGAAAATAACCTTTACTTTTTAGGAGGTGCTGAGTTTAAAGGGGCTAAATCCTTTAGCGAGGAAGAGCTTTTGGAAGCTTCCGACCTCATTATCGGAAAAGTCTTTAACTTTGAAGATATAGAAAAGGGAGAAGAAAAGCTTGAAAGTTTTTATAGAAATAGAGGATTTTACGAGAGCTTTGTATTCTTCAAGGAGCTTAGGAAAAAAAGCGTAAAAGGTAGATTTACTCAAGCCCTTTTCCCCAAGGAGGAAAACTTTTTAAAGAAGCTTTCCATAGGACTTTCAAACCTTATCAATCACCCACTCGCTACTATAAAAGCCCTTTTTGGCAATGCAAAGTTGGGAATACCCGTTTATGAAATTTACGAAGGGGAAAGATACAAAATTATATTTAAAGGAAACAGATTTTTCTCAGATAGTGAACTTTTATCCCTTCTTGATAAAGAAAATGTCGGATTGGATATATTTACACTGGAAAACTTAAAAGAGAAAATCTTAAAACTTTATAGGGAAAAAGGGTTTTTTGACGTAAAGGTTGATTATGAATTCAAAAAGAATAGAGTAACCTTCTCAATAAAGGAGGGGAAAAGATATATATCAGAAGTGGAGATAAATAGGGAAAGGAAGACAATTCCTTATGATAAAGAAGCAATTAATAAATTAATAGAAAACAGATTAAAAACTTTGAGAAAAAAAGGATATTTAGGAGTGTTCTATGAAATAGATGAGAGAATTGATAAAAAAAGGAAAAGAGTTTCCGTAAAAGTGAGGATAAACAGGGGCTTCAGATATATCCTCACCGGTATAAAAATAAGGGATGAGGAATTTAAAAATATAGAAGAAAGGTTAAATAAATCCCTTCCTTCAATTTTTAAAGGGGAAATTATAGAAAAGGTACATAGGGAAATTTTAGAAAAGCTGAGGGAAAAGGGGTACTTTGATGCAAAAATCTCAATTGAAAAAAAGGAAAGTATATCGGGCAACGATTTGTTAATTCACTACGACATAAGAGTAAATAGGGGAAAAAGGTACACTTACGGGTACACACTCGTATACGGACTTGAGAAAACCGCCTTCAGGGAAGTAAATTACATGCTCATTAAGGATAAGTACTTTTCAAAGAAATACGAGGAGGAGAGCACCTGGAACCTGATGGAGAGCGGTATATTCAGAAGCGTAAGGCTTGATAATTACATAGATAGAAAGAGAAAAAAGGTTCATAGATTCCTTTACTTAAACGAGGCAAAGAGGGGATTGTTTGAGTTCTCTTTAGGATACAGCACGTTCGAAAACATTAAAGTTTCCGGAGGGCTTACTTTAAGAAATCTATTCGGAATAGGACTTATAGGTGGTATAAACGTTTCAAAAAGTTCTAAAATTAAGGAGTATAACCTGTTTTTCAGGGATAACTTCCTGTTTTCAAGGCGCTTCCTCGGGGACACTGCTCTCTTCAAGGATTACTCAAAACACAACACATATGAGTTTTTCTCGGAAGGATATTCCCTAACATTAGGCTTTAGGTTCAATCCTTTCAGCATTTTATCCCTTTCCTTTACAAACTTTAACGGGACTACGAGGGGAGCTGAAAAGGTTAAGGGAAATTTTTCAAAGGTTTCCTTATCCTTTATTAAGAGAGGTCTTCTGAGTCTTTCATTTAGCCGGGCTTACGGAAGGAGAGATTATTACAAAATTAATCTCTTTTTTAGAATTAAAAAAGTTCTAAGTGAAGAAAAGTTGGGAATTAGAATGAAAACCTCATACGGATACGTATCAAAAGATGCTCCTATTTTTGATAGATTTTTTCTCGGCGGATACTTTAATATGAGGGGATACTCCTATGAAAGTATAGGTTCGCCTTACGGCGAAAGACAGATGCTTTATATAAATCCCGAAATTTACCTCCTGATAAGGAAAAGTATTGAGCTTATTTTCTTTTCGGAGTTCGGGAAGGTTTCAAACAGATTTCCCTCACTATACAAGAATATGAAAAAGGATATAGGTTTTTCGGTGGGATTGAGAACTCCCGTAGGGCTTGTGAGGGGAGATGTTGCCTATCCCCTGGATGAAAATAAAATCACACTTTCAAAGTTTAAGTTTTATCTCTCGGTAGATTTCTACTTTTAGTTTATAAATTTATTCCTATGCCCAGATACGCAAATACCGAGAAGCTTAAGGAGGAAAAGAAAGAAAAGATAATAAGAACCGCCTGTAAGCTATTTGCCCAAAAGGGATACCACAACACCACGATGCCTGACATAGCGAAAGCCCTCAATATGAGCGTGGGAAACCTTTACAACTACTTCCCATCAAAGGAGGAACTCGCAAAGGAAATAATGATATACACATCAAAACTTCTCGGTGAGAAACTGAGGAAGGTTAACGAGCTTGATACCGACTTTTATGAAAAGACGAAACTCCTCGTTAAGAGCTTTTTGGAAACAGCTATAGAGGAGCCCGAGCTTATTAATTACTTTTTAAAGGTTTACCTTGTAAACAGAGAGGTTTTCAGGGACGGATGCGAGGGGTTTGCCTGCGTTAGCGACGTTGTAACGGAGATAACGATTTTCGTGAGCGACGGTGTTGAGAAAGGTATTTTCAGAAATCAGGACTTTTTTACGGCATTTGTCACTGTAATGGGACCACTCGGGGGTATAGTTTTCTTACATAACGAGGGATTGCTTGATAAGCCCTTAATGGATTATGCGGATGAGCTTGCAGAAAATATATGGAGAGCTTTGAGGGTGTAAAAATGCCGAAAATTGTCGTCTCAAACATAAATATGGCTTTTGAGGGAATGGAAAACGAAACCATAATGCAGGTGCTTTACAGAAACGGGATAGAGATAGACAGCGCGTGCGGCGGGCACGGCCAGTGTACCTCTTGCAGGGTTATAATCCTTTTCGGCTCTGAGAATCTGTATCCCCCCGAGTTTGAGGAGAAGGACACCCTTGAGGAGAACGGAATGAACCTGGAAGAAGAGAGGCTCTCCTGTCAGGCGAAGCTAAACGGAAAAGGAGACGTCGTTATATATCTGCCGTGAAAAGTATGTTAAAATTGAGAAAAATTTTTAATTGAAAATAAAAATAGAAAAGCCTATAATTCCTGAAAAAGGAGGTGGGAAAGATGAGAGTGTTCGCAATACTTTTGATAGCTGTAGCCTTTACCTTTGCTAAGATAAAGCTCGTATCTCCTGAAGAGCTTTACAGCATGCTCAAGAAGGAAAGAAACATCGTCGTTCTTGACCTCAGGAAGAGTATAAAGGAATACTGGAAGGAACACATACCGGGTGCCCAGTGGATACATTTTGAAGCCTTCAGGTTTCCGAATAGGGGAACCCCTGCTTTCTTCATACCCGTTGACCTATTCGTGGAAAAGCTTGAAAGAATGGGAATTGATAAAAATACAAAAGTCGTTCTCTACGACGCTGAGGGAACCTTTATCCCCTTCTACATAGCCTGGGGGCTTGACTACATAGGGCATCCGGAAGTTTACGTCCTTCACGGAGGATTCAACCACTGGAAGGACAAGGACCTTCCGACTACGAAGGACTACCAGAGAGTAAACCCCAAAGTTTACGGCCTTTACGAGATAAACGAATCAATAAGGGCTGACCTCGATTACGTTAAGAGAGCTCTAAAGAGAAAGGACGTTGTCTTCCTGGACGCAAGGACGCCAGAGCTTTACGAAGGGAAGGCGGGATTCTGGAAAAGGCTCGGTCACATAAAAGGGGCTGTAAATAGGTTCTGGAAGATGGACTTTGAGGAGAGGGTGAACAAATACGGAAAGAAGTATTATCTCCTTAAACCAAAAGAAGACATAAGCCTCTTTTACGAAAGTCTGGGAATAGGAAAAGGCAAAGAGGTAATCCTTTACTGCGGTCAGGGACTCATGTCCGCCGCAACCTACTATGTCATAAAGTACTATCTTGGCCTTACGGATAAGGTAAGGCTCTACGACGGCTCCTGGAACGAATACTCCCAAACGAACCTGCCGAAAGAGCCTTAAGGCTCCTTGCCTTTCCTCATAAACCTTTTTAAAGCGGGAGGTAAATTTCTAATCATGAAGGTATTCACCTTAAGGGAAGCAAGGGAACTGCTTGTAAAGATTAAGCCAATAGCGGAAGACATAAGGTATAAAAAGGATGAGCTTAGGAAACTTTACGAGGAGCTTTCCGCTCAGGAGGACGAGCTTGAACAGATGTACTTAAAGACGAGGATAAAGGAGATAGAAGCACAGATAAAGAGGCATCTCGCGAGGATAGAGGAGCTCGGAGGAGTGATAAAGGGGATAGAACCTCTCCTCGTTGACTTTCTTTCCGAGCATGAAGGGAGGTATATATGGCTCTGCTGGAAGGAAGATGAAGAAACGATAATGTACTGGCACGAGCTGAACGAGGGATTTGCGGGAAGAAGACCAGTTGAAGAGCTGGAAGAGTCTGAAAAGCTATTCTAACTTCTCCGAATAAACGTAGTAGTTGTATAAAACCTTTTTCGTATACCTTTTGGTCTGGTCGTAGGGAATAAGCTCAATAAATAAGAAATCGTCCTCGTATCTCTTCCATCTCTTTACAGCGTTGTGTCCTGCGTTGTAGGCGGCTATTATCCTCACCAAATCCTCTCCAAATAGGTCTCTAAGGTAGGAAAGGTATGCGGTTCCCAGAATTACATTGACCTTTGGCTCGAATATATTCCTTACTTTTATCCCTAACCTTTTAGCCTTCCACCTTGCTGTGTAATCCATTAGTTGCATCAATCCTTTCGCTCCCGCATAGGACTCCGCCAAGGGGTCAAATAAACTTTCCTGTCTCATTATCGCGTATATTAACGCCTCGGGAACTCCGAACCTTTCGGAAGCTTCTCTAACTAGCTCCCTGTAAGGAGTGGGATGAGAAACATATCTGTATATTTCAGAGTCAGTTCCGTATTTGTTCACCGCAAGCCTTATTGAGATGTATGGGTCCAAACTCTGGAGGAGGAGTATATCTCCTCTTGAAACCCTTTCAATATTCTTCAAGGCCTCATAGCGCATATAGTTTAAAAAACCGAGTTCGTAAATTTTCTTCAGCTCGTAATAAAGGCTCGGCGGAAAAATATCCGTAAGGATAATATCCTTGTGAACCTCCATTCCGAGTATTTTTCTTGCAACCGCTCCGTAAAAGTTATCGTATTTAGATGTTTCTTCTAAATATTTGTAGGCTTCCTTTACTTTTTCCAGATTTACATAAGTTTTAAATAACCAGAATAAACGTTTTGCTTTATCAATTTCCCTTTTGGGGGAGTATTTAAGAAAATAATTTTCCGCATTCCTGTATCTTCCGAGCAAGTAGTATGCAATTCCCAGGTAGAATTTAGCCTCTTCATCCCCACTCTGTTTTAAAAAGGTTATAGATTCTCTAACTCTTCCCCTTTCGAGGAGCTCCTTCCCCGCAATAAAACTTAGGAAAGGATAAGTCTTAACAAGCTTGTTTATTTCTTCGTAATTTTCTTGATTTAGTAAAATATAAAAGAGAATTTCTTTTGATTTTTCATTTTCACATTTTCTAAGTGTATTTATCGCTTCTCTTACTTTCTTTAAACGGTAAAGGGCTCTTCCTTTTAGGATACAATCTCCCGATAGTCTTAAAACCTCTCTATATAATCCCCTTCTAAAGAGCTTCTGTGCTATCTTCTCCTTTTCTTCTCCTGTGAATTTATAATTTTTTAACTCTTTTAAAAAGAGATGGGGATGGCTTAATATTAGCTTTTTCGGACTTATTTTGTACTTCTTGTAGAGTTTCCTCAGAAATTTTAACCTTTCCTCCCCGTATATGTTTTGTGGTCTTAGGAGTTTTAAAAAATAGCGTGTTTTTTCACCGTCCTTTTTGTGATAAATGAGAATAAGGTTATAAAGAAGTTCATCCCTGAAGGGAGCATCGGGATACTTTTTTAATAACTTTTCCCCAAGGCTTATATCTTTAGTTTTGAGAAATTCCGCATATAGCTTGTATTTTTCCGCTATTCCGCCGAAGGCAAATAGAAAAGTGAGAAGTAATAAAAGAAGCCTCATATCAGCCTCTGAATCCTTTCTATCTTCTTAGCCCTTCCGCTTTCCTCTTCCACCTCAACGAAAATCCCGTTAAACATTATCTCCCCTTTATCCTCAACCTCAAACCTTCTCGGGAGGCTCAGTAAGAACCTCTCTATCGCCTCTTTCGGTTTCATGCCTATGGCGGAATACCATACGCCCGTCATACCTACGTCTGAAACGTAAGCGGTTCCCTTCTTAAGTATAAACTCGTCCGCGGTCGGAACGTGGGTATGGGTTCCGTAAACGAAGGAAGCCCTCCCGTCAACGTAAATCCCGAACGCCCACTTCTCGGAGGTCGCTTCAGCATGAAAATCAACAATTATAATCTTCGTCTCCTTTGATAGCTCCTCGTATATCCTGTCAAAGGTCTTGAAGGGATTCTCAAGGTTGCAGTCCATAAACACCTTTCCCATAAGGTTTATAACTCCGAACTTAACCCCGTTTTTGGTAAAAACTCCGTAGCCCCTCCCCGGAACCCCTTCGGGGTAGTTTGCCGGCCTCAGGAGATTGGGAGACTCATCTATGAACTGGTATATCTCCTTCTTATCCCATATGTGGTTTCCCGAGGTCATAACGTCAACACCGAGTTCAAGGAGCTCCTCGTAAACTTTTTTAGTAAGTCCAAAACCTCCCGCTGCGTTCTCAACGTTCACTATAACAACGTCGTAGCCTACCTCTTTCTTTAGCTGAGGGAGGAGTTCTCTCAAGGCCTTTCTTCCGGGCCTTCCGATGATATCACCGACGGCGAGTATTCTCATAGTATCATTTTAAAATGCTCTGGAGGAGGACCCTCAGGATTTGGCTCATAGCCCTTTCCCAAAATGCAAGCTTTACCCTCTTTATCCTCCTTCTCTTCACACTCCTTAACTTCGTTATACTCATTCCCCTTATAGGTGTCTTCTCCTTCTTTATCCAGAACCTTATTAACTTCAGTCTGATAATACTCTTTTCAAAGATATACCTTAAGGTGGACGGGGAGGAGGAGGCTTTCAGAAAGGAGGTTGAGAAACTCAGATACGGAAATGCCTTCTCCTACGTGAGGGAAGCCTTTATGTTAACGGTTGCAACCTATCTTATGAGTATAGGTGTTTTGATAATAGTCGTTTCCATACTTCTCCTTCTAGGTCTTATCTTCGGCATATCCCTTCTCACTTTCGGGACTGCACCCTCTCCCTTATTCTTGCTCCTTGGTCTCATCGTAGCACTCATTATTTACTTCTCGGTTGTAACTTCTTACCCCTCCTTCTTTGCGAGAACCGTAATAGAGGCAAAAAAGCCCGAGGACTACTTTACGCTCTTCCTCACAGCTCCCTTCTCAAAGCTTTTATGGAAATTAAGCTTCTCTCTGGAAGTTCTCCTCTCTTCCTTTATAGTAGGGGCTATTTCCCTGCTTATCTTTATAGCCCAGGGAGTTGGAACCTTCTTATTCCCGCCGATTGGGCTGTTTTCCTACTTCATAACCTTCGTAAATCTCCTTTTAATTTACCTTTTCGGTGTTATAAGCGTTCACTATCTTTTAAAGCGTGGTTAGAGTAGCCATGAGGTTCGTTTACTTTATCTGCTTTCTCGTTCTCTTCATCCTCGGAGTCATAGGTCTTCTTCTTCCCGTAGTTCCCTCCTCTCCCTTCTTCATACCATCCCTTTACTGCCTGAATAAGGTATTCCCGGGCATTGTGAGGAGGATACTCAGCGTGAAGTTTATCCGAAAGTATATACCTAAGAAGGTTCTTGAGAGGCTAAATTAATTATCCTATGAGAGCTTTGAAGTTAAGGGAGTTATACGTGGTTAACGAGATAACTAAGATTTTATCGGGGGAGCTCACCTTTGACAAGAGCCTGAGGGAGGTTTTAAAGATACTTTACTCCTACGTCGGAGTTGATTACAGCTTTATAGCTGTAAAGGAGGGGAAGGGCATAAAGATAAGGAGTTTCTTCGGATACATACCCCGTAAGCTCGTCTCCTTCAAGAAGGGGGAAGGCGTGACGGGAAGAGTTTTCAAGAGCGGGACCCCCGTTGTAATTCCTTCCGTGAAGAGAAGCGGTATATTCGCAAATAAAACAGGAATAGGTAAGTATCTGACCGATAAACACCACCTCGTTGCGGTTCCCGTAAAGGTAGGGGGGGAGATAGAGGGCGTTCTCGTAACCTTCAAGGAGTTTGAGAACACCGAGAGCGTTGAGAAGTTCCTTGAGACCTTAAGCGTTATAGGAAACCTACTCGGAATGTTCTTCAAGCTCCACGAGAAGATGGAAGAGGAGAGGAAGGAGTGGGAAGAGGAGAGAAAACTCCTTACGAGAGAGCTCCAGGAGAAATACACCCTCCACGGGATAATAGGAAGGAGTAAGGCGGTAAGGCGGTTAATAGAGCTCGTTGAGAAGGTTGCAAAAAGCGACAGCACGGTTCTCCTACTGGGAGAGAGCGGAACTGGAAAGAGCTTGATAGCCCGAACCATTCATTACGAGAGTCCCAGAAAGGAAAAGCCCTTCGTTACGGTGAACTGCGCAGCAATACCCGAGAACCTGCTTGAAGCGGAACTCTTCGGATACGAGAAAGGTGCATTCACGGGAGCATACGCACCTAAGAAGGGAAAGTTTGAGCTCGCAAACGGGGGAACCATATTCCTTGACGAGATTGGAGATATGCCCCTCAGCCTCCAGGCTAAAATCCTGAGAGTTCTTCAGGACAGGGAGATAGAAAGGCTCGGGAGCGAGAAGACCATAAAGGTTGATGTGAGGATTATAGCGGCGACAAACAAGGACCTTAAGAAGCTCGTTGAGGAAGGCAAGTTCAGGGAGGACCTATACTACAGGCTGAACGTAATACCTATATACGTCCCACCCCTGAGGGAGAGGAAGGAGGATATCCCCCTCCTGATACAGCACTTCCTAAAGGAGTTTAACGAGAAATACGGAAAGGAGGTTTACCTTACAAAGGAGGCGATGGAGAGACTCCTTGAGTATGACTACCCGGGAAACGTAAGGGAGCTCTCAAACATAATAGAACAGCTCGTCATACTGAACGAGGGGAAGGTTGATACAACGGACCTTCCCGAATACCTCAGGAAGGAAAAAAACAAGCCCAAGGGAGACCTCCAGAGGTTCATAGAGGAAACCGAAAAGAAGAGGATAATTGAAGCCCTTGAAAAGACGGGATACGTAAAGTCCCGAGCCGCTAAACTGCTTGGATACACCCTTAGACAGCTTGACTACAGGATAAAGAAGTATGGCATAGAGGTCAAGAAGTTCTGAGCCTTTTTCTCGCCTCCCTCAAAAGCCTTTTTTGCCTTTCCCTCCCCTTCTTCATAGAGCTTCTCAGCCTGCTAAGCTCCTCAAGAATGTTTTCAATATCTTCCGGGATACAGCTCTCAAGCTTTTCTCTTAAAGCCCTTGAGAGTGCAGGAACCTTCCCCGAGGTTGATATACCTATTACGAGATTGCCTCTTTTTATGACTGAGGGAAAAATAAAGTTGCAAAACTCGGGAGAGTCAACGGAGTTGCAAAGGATTTTTCTTTTCTCACACAGCCTGTAAATCCTCTCCTGAAGCTTAATGTTATCAACCGCAACGATTACTATATCAACCCCCTTGAGGTCCGAGGGCTTGAACCTCCTTTTCACGAGCTCAACCTTACCCATATTTCCTAAATGGAGAAGCTCCTCAGTAAATTTTGGCGAAACTACCTTCACGTTTGCCCCGAAGGGAAGGAGGCTCTTTACCTTACGCGTCCCGACCTTTCCTCCGCCGACCACGAGAACCTTCTTACCCTTTAGGTTAACGAATAGGGGAAAGTAAGCCATCTCACTCCTTCTTGTAAAACTTCACGAGCTTACCGCTTACCCCGTCAATTATGGCGGTTCCCCTAACACCCTTTACCTTGTATAAACACTCACCCGTTTTCCTTCTCTTTGTAAGGTAAAGCTTATAAACCTTTCCCGTGTAGGGCTTTGCCTCCCTGAGGGCAACCTCCCCGTCAACTACCTTATCTATGCAGTCCCTCAAATACCAGGGCTGGGCAAAGAGAAAACTCACCAGTATAAGCGTAAACGCTACCATGCCTCTTATACAAGTATACATCCTTATGGTTCACCTTTAAGCTCTCAACGAGGGGAAAGTTTCTCTTCCTGCAGTCAATTAAATACTCCCAATCCTTCACATACTTACTCTTAATGAGTGCCTCACCCTTCAGAAAGCCCACGTATAGGCAAAAATCCTTTATGTGGGGACAATCACAGGCAACCCTTGAGTCCTTAACAAGCTCGTAAACCTCCTTTGCCCTCTCTTTCGGCTTTCCCCTCCTCTCATCAAGGTAGGGAAGGTAAAGAAACCCGTAAATAAAACGGATAAACACGAAGAAAAACATCGTAAAAACGAGAACTTTTTTCCATTTATCCGAGAGAAACTCCTTTATCAGGTATCCGAAAATAACCGCAAGAACAGGAAAGAGGGGAAGGACGTATCTCCCCCTGCTCGTTGCGGATATGAGATAGGGAATGTAATTAATAAAAAGCAGAAATAAAAGAAACTTTATATCATTTCTTAGCTTTACGTTCCTTGAAAGGATTATTCCTAAAACGAAAACGGAAGCGGGAAGCGTCTGCTTTAGGTTTAGAAGCGGATATGTGATGAGATGTTCTATAAACTTCCCTATATTTTTTGAGCTCTCAACTCTGCTAAAGCTCTCCTCCCAGAGTCTTCTTATGTAAAAGGTCGGATTCTCCGAGAAGGGAAGCCACCATAGGGAGAAGAGAATGGCAAGCACATAGGAAAAAAGAGCGTGTGGTTTAAAAAGTAATGAGATTTTCCTCTTGAAGAGTGCCACCGCAATTAAGCTGAGACCAAAAAAGGCAAGGGCGGGAAAACCTTTTATCATAAAAGCTATGCCCGTCAGGAGCGAAGAAGTGTATAGATAAATCGGCTTCTCGGTTCTGTAGAACTCGTAAACCTGTATGAATAGAAGGGTTACAAAGAAGGAAAGCGCCATATCTATTTCCGCAAGCCATCCATACCAGAAAAGAACGTCGGAAAAGGTTATGAATATGCCCGCGGAAAGAAAAGCGGTTTTTTCATCAAGTATCTTTCTTGCAAAGAGATAAACGAGCAATGCGTTCAGAAGCGTGAACACTATAGTTACCGCTCTCGGGGTGATAATGTCCCAGCCGAGGAGTTTTGAGGAAAGAACTATAAACCAGTTGAAAAGAGGGGGTTTGTTGTAGTAGTTATCTCCGAGTATTGTAGGCTGGAAGTAGTTTCCGAAGTGAGCCATCTCGTAGGCTACTACCGTTCTCGTTGCCTCCTCTCCCCTGAAGGGAAAATCGTTTATGTAGGGAAAGAGGGAAAGGAAGGAGAATAAAACGAGAAGAACAAAAACCCTTTTTTCCATAAAAGGAGATTTTAACCTAAAGCTTTCGCTTCCTTCTCAACCTCAACCATTACGTAAACCTTATCTCCCTCCCTTACCCTTTCAATGGTTTTAAGTCCTATAACGTCCCCTTTCTTCGCTACTTCTATAGGATTTTTATCAATCTGCATGCTCTCCACCTTCTGCCTTACAACACCCGTTTTCTTGCCTATTATGTGGATTATGTCCCCAACCTTTAGCTCCCCGCTCTCAATCTTTACCTCCGCAACGCTTATTCTCGGATAAAACTTGAGAACCTTTCCGACGTAAACCTTCTTTTCCTTTGCTATACTTTCGTTTATTCCGAAGCTTGCCTTACCAAAGTAAAAACCGCTGTCCCATTCCCTGTGGTAAACCCTGCTCACCATATCTATCAGCTCGCTCCTCAGCTTATCGGTAAAGCTTCCCTCAAGTAGTGCGTCCCTTGCGGTTCTGTAAGCCTTCGTTACCATATAAACGTAATCGGGGTTCTTGCTCCTTCCCTCTATCTTCCAGGCGTCAAGGAACATAAGATGTTCAACTATATCAAGGGTCATGAGGTCTCTTGCGGACATAACGTAGTCCTCTCCAAGAATGTATTCAGCCCCCTTTGCGTTGGGATTTAGGTCCCTTATAACGACCTGAAACTCGTGCCTGCAAACCTGGAAGCATTCCCCCCTGTTTCCAGACTTCTGGAACACCTCGTGGCTGAGGAAGCACCTTCCCGATATAGCCATACACATAGCTCCGTGAACGAAGGCCTCAATCTCAAGATTCGTGTTCTCCTTCAGTTTTTTAAGCTGGTATAGGTTGAGCTCCTTTGCGGGAACTATCCTTTTTATACCGAGATTTTCAAAGAACTTGGCACTTACCGAGTTCGCTATACCCGTCATCACCGATGCGTGGGTCTCTATGCCAAGCTCAAGGGCTTTCGTCATGACCGCAAAGTCCCAGGCTATCACCGCATCTATACCGCTTTCCTTTACCCTGTGGAGAACCTCCTCAACGTAAGGTATATCCTCATCGTAAACAATTGAGTTGAGGGTAAGGTATGCCCTTACGTTGTGCTCCCCGCAAAATTCCTTTATATCTTCCAGCTCTTCTATTGAGAAGTTCTTCTTCAGGGACCTCTGGTTGAGTTTATCAAGTCCGAAGTATATAGCCTCCGCTCCCGCTTTTATTGCAGCGGATAAGCCTTCCCAGCTTCCCGCAGGCGCGAGTATCTCGGGTTTTCTCATAACAGGAAATTTATAGAACAAGGATTATTCTTTTTGTATGATAAATCCTCATGCTTGAGCTTAAGTTTAACGAGGAAGGTCTCATTCCCGTAATCGCTCAGGACTATAGAACGGGAGAAATTAGAATGGTCGCCTACGCGAACGAGGAAGCCATAAAGAAAACCCTTGAGACGGGATACGCTCACTACTACTCAAGGAGCAGAAAGAGGATATGGAAGAAGGGGGAGACTTCGGGAGAACTACAAAGGGTAAAGGAGATAAGGGTTGACTGCGATGGCGATGCTCTCATATACGTAATAGAGCAGGAGAAAAACAGGGCCTGCCACACGGGAGAGAGGAACTGCTTTTTCAGAACCATTGACGGAAAGTCTGTTAAGAAACCTCTTCCCTTTGAGGTATTGCCGAGACTCCAGGAGGTTATAAGGGAAAGACTGAAGGAAAAGCCCGAAAATTCTTACACCGCAAAGCTTGCCTCGGAGGGAAGGGAAAGGGTTTTCCAGAAGTTTGGAGAGGAGTCCGTTGAGACCCTTATCGCTTTAATGAAGGGGAAGAAGGAAGAGATTATTTACGAGACAGCGGATATGCTTTATACCTTAATCCTCTCCCTTGAGATGGAAGGAATAGACGTGAAGGAGGTAATGGAGGAGCTGATAAGGAGGTTCAAGTAATCAGACCGCAACAGCCTCCTTTTCTCCGAGTGCGAGCCACCTGTAATCAACGTTAAACCGCTTGGCTATGAAAACGAGCGTTGCATCGCAAGGCCTTGATATGCCCTTTTCAAACTCCTCAAGCTTCTTGGGGGATATGCCTATAGCCTTTGCGAACTCCTCTACGGAAAGTCCTCTTTCTTCCCTTACCTTCCTTATCCTCTCCCCTACTCCAATCATCGCTCCACCTCCTTTTTTATTAAAATTTTAGGAAATGGGTAAAAAACTGGCAAGAAGAATAGCCCATCTAAAGCCCTCTCCAACGCTCCAGATAACCGCAAAGGCAAAGGAGCTTAGGTCTAAAGGTATAGACGTGATAGGCTTCGGGGCGGGAGAGCCTGACTTTGACACCCCTGAGTTTATAAAAGAGGCCTGCATAAGGGCTCTCAAAGAGGGAAAGACAAAATACGCACCCTCCGCGGGCATTCCCGAACTCAGGGAAGCTATAGCGGAAAAGCTTTATAAGGAAAACGGGATTTCTTACAAGCCTTCCGAAATAGTGGTATCCGCCGGTGCTAAGATGGTTTTATTCCTTATCTTTATGGCGATTCTTGACGAGGGGGACGAGGTATTGCTCCCATCCCCCTACTGGGTAACCTATCCCGAGCAGATAAGATTTTTCGGGGGTGTGCCCGTAGAAGTTCCCTTAAAGAAGGAAAGGGGCTTTAAACTCACCCTTGAGGATATAAAGGAAAAGGTTTCCGAGAGAACGGTAGCCATTGTTATAAACTCCCCGAACAACCCAACGGGAGCGGTTTACGACAAAAAAGAGTTTGAGAGGATAGCGGAGTTCTGCCTTGAGAGAAATATTCTCATTATTTCGGACGAGTGTTACGAACACTTCACCTATGACACGGAGTTTATAAGCGTTGCATCCCTCTCCGAGGAGGTAAAAAGAATAACCTTCACCGTTAACGCATTCTCAAAGACCTTCTCAATGACGGGGTGGAGGGTCGGCTACGTTGCCTGTCCCGAGGATTACGCAAAGGTGATAGCGAGCCTGAACAGTCAGAGCGTATCAAACGTGACGACCTTTGCCCAGTACGGAGCCCTTGAGGCTCTTAGAAATCCTCAATCAAAGGAGTTTATAAGAAGTATGAGAGAAACCTTCAGAAAGAGAAGGGATAAAGCTTACGAGATGCTGAGGGAAATCCCGGGAGTTGACGTTTTTAAACCGGAGGGTGCCTTTTACATATTCCCCGATTTCTCCTCATACTCCCGGAAGCTTGGAGGGGATGTGAAGCTTTCGGAAATTCTCCTTGAGAGGGGAAAAGTTGCGGTTGTTCCGGGCTCAGCCTTCGGTGCGGAAGGGTTTTTAAGGCTTTCCTACGCCCTTTCCGAGGATAAACTCGTTGAAGGCATAAGGAGAATAAAGGAAGTCCTTGAGACCCTTTAGGTTTCTTCCCTCACAACCTCCTTTATCTTCACCCCTATCTTTCCGTCTATAACGACGAGCTCACCCTTTGCTATGAGCTTTCCGTTTACCTTTATATCTACAAAGTCTTTAACCTCCCTGTCGAGCTCTATAACCGAGCCTATGCCCATACCGAGGAGCTCACCTATCGTTTTCTGAGCTTTCCCAACAACAACTTCTATATCTACGGGTATGTCCGAGAACTGCTGTATGAGTTCAATGAGGTTCTCCCTCTTCTCTTCCTTCTCCTCTTTTTCCTCCTTAACCTTCTCCTCGTCCATCTCCTACCATATTTTCTATTTCTTTTAAAAGCTCGTCAACCATATCCTTCTCGTCAACCTTCTTTATTGGTTTCCCCTCCTTGAAGAGCCATGCAAAGCCTCTCCCGCAGGCGAGACCTATGTCCGCCTCCCTCGCCTCGCCTATGGCGTTTACAACACAGCCCATAACCGCAACCTTAAGGGGCTTTCTTATTCCCGAGAGCTTCCTCTCAACCTCCTTAACTACCTTCGGAAGGTCAACCTCTATCCTTCCGCAGGTGGGACAGGCAACTATCTCAACTCCTCTCCTTCTGAGCCCCAAAGATTTCAGAATCTCGTAAGCGGTCTCAACCTCAACCACCGGGTCGTCGGTGAGGGAAACCCTCACCGTATCCCCTATTCCCTGGTAGAGGAGAATACCTATTCCCACGGAGGACTTTATTATCCCTTTGTTCCCCATACCTGCTTCCGTTATACCTATGTGGAGGGGAACATCCGTCTCCTTTGCGAATATGAGGTTTGCCTTTACGTTCTCAAGAACATCCGAACCCTTTATTGATACCTTGTAGTTCGTAAATCCCCATTTTTCAAACTTTTCGGACCACCTCAGGGCACTTTCCGCAAGGGCTTCCGCAGATGGATATCCGTATTTCTCAAGCAAATCCTTCTCAAGGGAGCCCGAGTTTACCCCAATCCTTACCGCTACACCTTTATTTTTAGCTTCCTCAACAATCTCCCTAACTACTTCTTCCTTACCGATATTTCCGGGGTTTATCCTTATCCCGTGAACGCCTTTTTCCATTGAGAGGAACGCATAAGAAGGCGCGAAGTGTATATCCGCTATTATGGGAACGGGGCTGTTTTTTACTATATCTTCAAGGGCTTCAACGTCCTCCTTATGGGGAACAGCAACCCTCACAATCTCACAACCAGCCTCGTAAAGTCTTTTTATCTGGTCAAGGGTTGCCTCAACATCGTGGGTTTTCGTTGAGGTCATGGACTGGACGACTATGGGAGCGTCTCCGCCTATCTTCACCCACCCGACCTTTATCTGACGGGTCTTCCTTCTCTCAATCATAAAAAAATAAGGTATAACGAAGGAAAGGTTAAACCTATGTTTTTTCTCTCTTTTCTATAAAGCTTTTCCCTTCCTGTAAAAGTAGATAAAGCCCGAGACGTTAGCACCTATCCGGTCGCTCATAGCGTAAAAATAAGGAATGTAAAAACCCACCCAGCCGTAAACGTTTACCCCCTAAGGCTCTATTTCCGAAGTCTATCCACCAGGGAATGGTCATTCCTACTAACTTTCCCCATCCGTAAGCCTGGGCAAGGCAATATACTTCCCCCTTATCTTCTTTCCCTTCCTCCATGAAGGATATTCTAAAGCCTTACTTTGGCATCTCTTCAAGGTCCTTTATCAGCGTTTCTATGTCTATGGCGGGCATGGTGAGCGTTCTTATCGTTCCCCTTGAGTTTAGCTCAACCGCCATCTTAACAACGGTATCGTTATCGGGAGCCTCTATTATATTTACAAAGTCGTAAGGCCCCATAACCGCATACTGAGCGAGAATCTTAACCCCGAACTTGTCCATAACTTCCTTATCAACCTCTTTTATCCTTTTTGGGTTGTTTTTGAGGGTTTTTGCACCCTCGTCGGTTAAGGTTGTTAACATAACAAATACGGGCATTCTTTCCCACCTCCTTACTTATCATTATAGGTATGACATTGCTCAGCGGAAAGGTTCTTTTTGAGGTTGCAAATGAGTATAACTTTGCGATAGGCGCCTTTAACTTTAACAACCTTGAGTTTTTAAATGCTATCCTGGAAGCAGCGGAAGAAGAGGAAGCTCCCGTATTCGTCCAGACAACGGAGAGCGCAATAAGGTATGCGGGGATAGATTTCCTCTCGGGAATGGTTCACGCGGTTAAGGACAGGTATAAAGTTCCCTTTGCCCTTCACTTGGACCACGGGAAGCACCTTGAGACGATACTCCTCGCCATAAGGCACGGATACACCTCCGTTATGATTGATTACTCGGATAAGCCTTACGAGGAGAACCTGAAAATTACTAAAGAGGTTGTTTCCCTCTGTGCTCCCCTCGGCATATCCGTGGAAGCGGAGCTCGGAAGGCTTGAGGGTGTTGAGGATAATGTCGTATCAAGGGAGAGCGTTCTCGTTGACCCCCTCCAGGCTAAAGAGTTTGTGGATAAAACGGGTGTTGATGCCCTTGCTCCAGCGATAGGAACCGCACACGGAGCCTTTAAGTTCAAAGGAGAGCCGAAGCTTGATTTTGAAAGATTGAAGAAGGTGAAGGAGCTCACAAACGTCGCGCTCGTTCTTCACGGGGCGAGCGGTGTTTACACGGAATACCTTGAAACTATAAATGCCTACGGGGGCGATATTAAGGGAGCAAGGGGTGTCCCGGACGAGGATATAAAGAAAGCTGTTGAACTCGGAATAAACAAAGTAAACACGGATACCGATTTAAGGCTCGCCTTCATCGCAACCTTAAGGAAGTTAATGGCGGAAGAGAAGAAGGTGATAGACCCCCGTAAGCTTTTGAAGCCTGCTATGGAAGAGGTTAAGAAGGTCGTAAAGAGGAGGATAAGGCTTTACGGAAGCCAGGGAAAAGCTGAGCTATTCAGAAAGTACCTCTAAGGCCTTTATGTATCCCCTCTCCATTATTTGGTCCGCTTTTCTAACATCAAGGGGTGTGAACTCCTCAAGCTCAGGAACTATAACGAGGTCACAAAACTCCTTTCTCTTTTCGGAGTTTGAGCGGACCGCAAGAAAGAAGCTCCTCAAAAGGATGTGAAGAATGTTCTTTATATCCTTTTCCGGCTCTATGGGAAGGACATCAACGCAAACGGTGGGAATACCGCTTTCCTGAAAGGGCTCAACGGGAAGGTTGTTAACTATACCTCCGTCAACGAGCAAGTAATTCTTATACTCAACGGGTTCAAATATGCCGGGAATTGCACAGCTGCCGAGAAGTGCGGGGATTAAACTCCCCTCCGAGAGGTATAGAGCCCTTCCCGAGTATAAATCCGTCGCGCATATATACGTCGGTATCTCAAGTTTCTCTATTCTCCTGTAAGGGAGAACCTCCTCAAGGAATCTTATAGCCTTCTCCCACCCTATCAATCCCTTCAGAGGTGGCTTGAACTTAAACAGCTTCAGCCAGTTTACCCTCTTCAGAAGGCTGAACATCCCTTCAGGGGAGTAGCCTGAGGCATAAAAGACCGAAACGATTGCCCCGGCGCTCACCCCGCTTAAAGCCCTCACCCTTATACCGAGCTCGTTTATAGCTTTCAAAACACCTATGTGGGCTATGCCCTTTGCAGCTCCTCCCGAAAGAACGAGGTTTATCTCTTCAAATTTCCTCAATCTCAAACTGCCAGTCCAGAGCTCCCTTTACCCAGGCGTAGAGAAGCCCATAGGTGAGTATGAATATGAAGATGAACATCTCTATGAATCCGAATACCCCGAGATATCTGTAAACAACTGTCCAAGGAAAGAGGAAGGCCGCTTCTATGTCAAAGAGGAGGAGAAGCAGTCCGAGTAGGTAATAACCCTGGTGGAAGGTCGTTTGAGCGTCTTTATCGTATAGGGGAACACCACACTCGTAAGGGTAGTCCTCGTAAAGCTGGGGCTCCCTAGGCCCCAAAAGCGAATTAAGGGATATCATAACAAGCCCTATGACTATAAGAATGAAGGCGAATACCAAAATCCAGAAGTACTCCATCGCTCCTCACCCCGTAAATAAACTTTCCACAGAGGCCTTTATTAAAAACCAAATTATGGAGGGAAGAACACCGAGGAGAACGCTTCCCACCGTGAGCACAACTAAGGATAAGCCTTCAAGGGGGTTTATACCCTCAACCTTAAACTCCCTTTCGTTTTTGTGCATATACATCAGGACGACGAGCCTTATGTAATAACCCGTTGACACAGCGGTTGAGAGAATCATAATGAAGGCGAGCCACCATAGCTTATCAAAGGATAGGGCCATGAAGACGAGGGCTTTACCGACAAATCCAACGGTGGGAGGGACACCGAGGAGTGCAACCATGTAAACGAGGAAGGCAAAGGCGAGGTAAGGCATGTTAAACCTGAAGCCCATAAAGTTCTCCATGCTGTTTTCCCATTCGGGATTCCTCTCCATGAGTGCAAGGACGAGAAAGGCTCCCGCGGACATTATAGCGTAAGCTATCAGGAAGTATATAACAGCCTTAAGACCTATTACCTTAGATACAGCAACCGCAGCGAGTATATAACCCGAGTGGGCTATTGAGGAGTAAGCGAGAAGTCTCTTAACGTCCTTCTGAACGAGGGCAACGAAATTACCGTAAAGCATCGTAACAGCGGCTATTAAACCCACGGTTATCGTCCAGACCGTTGCAAACTTCTCCTCAAGCAGGGGAACGACCCTCACGAGGGGTATGAAGAAGGCGAGCTTTCCTACGGATGCCATGAATGCCGTAACGGGGGTAGGAGCACCCTGGTAGGCGTCGGGAAGCCAGTAATGGAAGGGAACAGCCCCTATCTTAACCGCTATACCTATGAGGAAGAATACAAGCCCGAGGATAAGGTAATGAATATCTTGGCTTTTATAGGTGAGTATCTCCCTAAGGTCTATACTTCCCGAGTATATATACATGAAGGCTGCACCGTAGGAAGCGAGGGCTATAGCAAGTCCCCCTAAAATCAAGTATTTGAACGCACCTTCCTTTGAAATGGTTGAGCCTCTCAAAAGAGCGGTTAGAATGTAAAATCCTACGGAAACGAGCTCAAGTGCTACGTATAGGATTATCAGGTTGTAGGAAGAGGCAAGAACGAAAACTCCGAGAAGCGTGAAGGCGAGAATGTAGTAAAACTCCCCGTAAAAGGATTTCTTTGAGGAGTAATAGTTATTAACGACCGTGAGTATGCCGAGGGTTATTATCAACGAGAAAATTTTTACCGTTATAGCGAGAGGGTCATTTGTAAAGTTCCCGTAAAAGGTATCCCCGGGATAATTCCAGGGAACGAGAAGAGAGAGTAAAACCGCAAAATAACCTACGTAACTAACTATTGAGAGAACCGTTTTCTTACTTTCCTTTTTCAGGACAAGCTCAAGGGTAAAAAGAACGAAGGCGTGAATGAGAAGTATGAGTTCGGGAAGGAACTTCTTGAGGTCTGGAATCTCTATCGCTCCTATTAGTGCCCTTAAATCCATCTTTCACTCCCCTCAGAACGGAATTTTTAGAACGTATTTAAGAAGGTGGAAAATGTATCCCTCGTAAAAGGCAAAGAATATAAAGGGAAGAAGTCCAACCATTAGAACGGGAATAACTATCAGAACAAAAGCTACAAGGGGATAACCGTTTACGTCCCTGAAGTGAATGAGAACGCTCTCCTCCCTAACGTCAAGGTAAAGGGTTTTCATGAAGTAAAGGACGTAGGCTCCGCTGAAGAAGGCGGCGACGAGAACGAGAAGGGCTAAAACCGTTGAGTACTCCCTTGATGCGACAACCGTGAGGAACTTACCCCAGAAGGAGGAACCGCCGGGAAGCCCCATTGCTGCAAAGGCTATTGTTGCGGTAATCGTGGCAAAAAGGGGCATGAACTTTATAGCACCCCTCAGGCTTGAGAAGTTATAGGTGTGAAGCCTGTTATATACAAAACCAGCAACCATAAAGAGGCCCGCACTCGTGAGCCCGTGGGCAAACATCTCTATAACGGAGGCCCTTATGCCTTCCACGTTAAGGAGGAACATCGCCGCAACAACAAAACCCATGTGGGAAACGGATGAGTAGGCAACGAAACGCTTTATATTCGTCTGGGATATCGTCATCCAGGAGGCCATGACTATTGAGTAGATACCAAGGGCAACGAGGTAGGGAGCAAGCTCCCTTGCCGCATCGGGGAAGAGCCCTATGTTGAACCTGAGAAGAGCGTAAGTCCCCATCTTAAGGAGTATAGCCGCAAGAACTACGGAACCCGCTGTAGGTGCTTCTCCGTGGGCATCGGGAAGCCACGTGTGGAAGGGAACGATAGGCGTTTTCACAGCAAAGGCTATAAAGAAGAGAAGGAAGAGGAATATCTCAAAACCGTTCGGTATGTTTAGACCAAGCAGTTCAAAGTAGCTGAAGGTAAAGGAACCGTTTACTTTGTAGTGATAAACCGAAAGGGAAGCTATACCGAGAAGAAGGAAAAGGGAGGATATGAATATGTATACGAAAAACTTGTAAGCGGAGTAAAGCCTCAGCTTATAACCCCATATCCCTATAACGAAAAGCATGGGAAGAAGGGTGAGCTCGTAAAACACGTAAAACACTATCAGGTCAAAGCTCGTGAAAACACCGATAACAAAAGCCTCCGTAAGGAGGAAAGCTATGTAATACTCCTTCAAACGGCTCTTTATCGCTTCGTCTCCCATGGACCATATAACCGCAACGAGGGAAACGAGGGTTGTGAGTATGTACATAAGCATGGAGAGCCCATCCGCCCCGAGGGAAAGCTTTACACCGAGCTCTTCAAGTATCGTATATTCTTCGTAGAACTGAACAACTTCAGTTTTTGAGAAATCAAACCACGAGAGTGCTATCAGGGATATTAAAAGGGTGAGCCCCGTCCCGAGTAGAGCGAGATACTTTGCATACTTCTCCTTAAAGAAGAGAATCAGGAGGGAGAAAACCACGGGCGTTATTATGGATACCGATATAAAGGGAAAATCAAACCCCACCTTTTCCATCTCACTTACCCCTTAAACCTCTCAAGGAGGTAAAGCATAACTCCGAGCATAACCACAACGCCGAGCGTTAAAAAGATTATGTAATGATTTAGAAGCCCTGTCTGGAGCTGTCTTGAAACCCTTCCTATCCTGAAGGCGGAAAGAACGCTCTCGTGAATGAGAAGGTCAATAATCTTTATATCAAGGTTCTTCCACAGGAACTTCACAAACTTAAAGAAGTTCTTATAAAGGAGGTTTATAAATCCGTCTATAAGTCCCCTGTCAACGCCCTTAAAGGTAAGCCTTGAGACCGAAAGGTATCCGCCCCCTATTACGTTGTGGTACAGCTTTTCAGTAAAGAACTGCTCCTTAAAGGTTGTGTGAATGAACTTGAGAGACTCGTAAGCCCTCCTGTAATCTATTACCTCCTTCACATACACTGCCCATGCAAGCCATATCCCACCTACCGCAACTCCAAGAGAAACAAGAGCAACACTCAAATGTATCCCCTTCTCCTCACCTCCTATCAATCCAACATACCAGTGCTCAAGCCACAGCCCAAACAATCCGCTCAACACGGTCACAAATCCAAGTATCCCCATAGGAACGGTCATAACTCCCTCAACCTCATGTACTTCCTTGTTGTAAAACTCCCTCCACCTCTCTTTCCCGTGAAACACCAAAAATCCTTCCCTGAAGCTGTAATACGCTGTCACAAAAGCTACTATCGTCCCAAGTATCCCCAAAACTCCGCTCCACTCATACATGCTCGCAACTATCCTGTCCTTGCTCCAGAATCCGCTGAAGGGAAACACTCCCGCAAGGCTGAGAGCTCCTACCATAAACGCTACATACGTTATGGGCATATACTTTTTAAGCCCTCCCATCTTGAAGATGTCGTAAAGGTGGTGGTGGAATGCAGTTATCACAGCTCCCGCCGCAAGGAAGAGGAGAGCTTTAAAGAATGCATGTGTCGTGAGGTGGAACATCGCTCCTCCCTTGTCTCCCACTCCCAGAGCAACAAACATGTATCCGAGCTGGGACATCGTTGAGAAGGCTATTATCTTCTTTATGTCGTTGTGAACTGCTCCCGCAAGGGCAGCCATCGTCATCGTGAGGGCTCCTATCACTACTATGAGCTTTAAGGTCTGAGGCGTTGCCTCAAACATGGGATATAGCCTTGCGACCATGTAAACGCCCGCTGCTACCATCGTTGCAGCGTGAAGGAGTGCACTCACGGGAGTGGGACCTGCCATCGCGTTTGGAAGCCAGGTGTGAAGGGGAAACTGACCGGACTTTCCTACAGCTCCCCCAAAGAGGAGCATCGTAGCTACTCCGAGGGCATACTTGTTTACCTCTTCAACCTTCGGGAATATCTCAAGTATGTCAAGGGAGCCGAAAAGGTAGAAGGTGTAAATGATACCGAAGATAAAGAGCCAGTCACCTATTCTGTTCATAACGAAGGCTTCAAAGGAGGCGTTTGTTGCCTTTTTCTGGTTGTGGTAGTAGCCAATCAGGAGGTATGAAGCGAGACCAACACCTTCCCAACCGAAGAAGATACCAAGGAGGTTATCCGAGAGGACGATAAGGAGCATAGCAAAGAGGAAGAGGGAGAGGTAAGCGTAGAACTTAAAGACCCATTTCCCGAACTCGTCTCTCATGTATCCGATTGAGTAAACGAATATGAGCGTGGCGACGAAGGAGACAACAAGAGCCATCAGAGAGGAGAGGGAGTCAAAGTAAAATCCGAGCTTGAGGGTGTAGTCGGAGATAGGGAGGAATGAGTAGAGCTTTATGTGAATGGGCTCGTGTATAGCTTTGAGGGCGACGACGAGGGAAAAGAGAGTTGTTAGACCAGCTCCCACAGAGGCTATTATTCCGCTTCCGAGGTCTCCTATCTTCCTTCCAAAAACCAGTATCACCATAAAGGCTATTA
>NZ_BAAHXJ010000016.1:0-90112 GCF_054656935.1 Aquifex pyrophilus
GTGGTGTCAGAATAGCTCCCAGCTCTATCATTTTCAGTCCCTCAGCTGAGAAATTTCGTGGGAAGCCTCATAACCTTTTAGCCTGAATATGGAAACTATCAGCCCCAGCCCCACCGCAACCTCCGCAGCGGCAACGGTCAGAACAAAGAAGGCAAAAATCTGCCCATCAACCCTTCCGAGGGCTTTATCAACCGCAACAAGAGCAAGGTTAATCCCGTTTAGCATAAGCTCCGTGCTAACCAGAATGGTTATTAAGTTTTTCCTAACTATAACACCGAGAAGGCCTATCAAAAATAAAGCGATGCTTAAGATTATATAAGCCTTGATTATATCCATACTCCCCACCTCTTTCACTCTTCCCTTCTTCCAAGAAGTATAGCACCTATCATAGCAACGAGCAGAATAACGGACGCAACTTCAAAGGGAAAGAGATAGCTCGTAAATAAAGTCTTTCCTATCTCCTTCACGTTGTCCTTAACAACCCCTACGGGCTGGGCTAACTTTCCTTTAATTACCATGTAGCTCATAACGACAAAGAGTACAAGGAGAATCGGGGAAGCTGTTAGGAGTTCCGCCTTGTAGAAACCCTCAAAGCGTTTAATCTTCTCCCACGGGATAGTAGTTATGACGAGGACGTAAAACACCACTATGGCGACAGCGTAAATGATGAGCTGGAGACCCGCAAGGAGCTCCGCCCCGAGGGAGAGGAATAGTCCAGCCATCGCAAGGAGTGAGGATAGGAAGAAGAGAATAACGTGAATGGGGCTCTTTACAAAAACAACACCGAGGGCGGAAACTATCAACCAAGCTCCCAGAACCGAGAATATTATCCACTCCACTCTATCTTCCCCCAAAGTTTTTCCCTTTCCTTATCGTTAGGCCATATTCTGTCTGGCTCATCGCCCCTTCTCTGCTTAAAGTCTATAGCAAACCTCTCAAGGTCCTCCATGCGGAGAACCTCATTCCTCCTTGAGTAGCCCGCAAGCTCAAATATATCGGTCATGGTAAGGCAACCGACGGGACAGGCGTCAACACATAGACCGCAGAAAAGGCAGTTAAGAAGGTTCATATCAAACCTGACGACCTTCTTCTTTCCGTTGGGAAGCTGAACAGCCTCTATCCTGAATAGGGTCGGCATGGGACAGGCGGTCTGACACATGTAGCAGGCAACGCACCTGCTTTTTGCCTTCTCGTAAGACATGAACTTTTCAATAGCCTTCAGGGAGTCAGGCTCCGTTCCGTCCCATACGTAGTGTCCGTGGGCTCCCCTGAAGCGTTTGGGAGGAGTGAGCTTCTCCTTAGGGTATTCGGTTGTTATGGGTTTCCTGAGGAGATTCTTTAAGGTGACGGAAAGACCCTTAAGGAAGTCTATAAAGAATATTGCCTCAAGGATATTCAGGTAATCCTTTCTGTTCAGTCTCTTTACCTTCATAACATCCCTCCTTTAAAAGGCGTAAACAACAACTGCGGTAATTATAACGTTGAGAATGGCTATGGGAAGGAGTATCTTCCAGGCTATTTCCGTGACGTCCTTTGCCTGAAATCTCGGTAAGGTCCAGTGGAGCCACAGGGTAAAGAAAACGAGTGCGAATGTCTTGAACACAAACCAGAAGTAGGGGGAAAGGGGTCCGAGGATGTTGGGGCCGTCCCATCCTCCGAAGAACAGGACAACCGCTATGGCCGAAAGGGCTATCACGTTTATATACCACTCCGCGAGGGGGAAGGCTCCGAACTTCATTCCCCCGTATTCAACGTTATAACCAGTTACGAGCTCAGCCTCCGCCTCCTGTATGTCAAAGGGAACCCTTCCGCTCTCCGCAAGCATACAGTAGAGGTAAAGTATGAAGGCGACGGGCTGGTAAACTATGAACCAAACTCCCTTCTGAATTTGGGCCTCAACTATTCCGACTGTGCTCAGGGTCCCCGCAAGGAGTATAACACCCAGCACGGAAAAGCCGAGAACCACCTCGTAGGCTATAACAACCGCTGCCTTCCTGAGGGAGCCTATAAAGGCATACTTTGAGTTTGATGCCCATCCCGAGAATATGGTTCCGTAAACCGATAGAGAACCGAAGGCAAAGGCGAGAAGCAGGGCTATATTCACATCCGCTATTATGGGCTCAACGTAGGTGTTTCCTATCCTGAAACCGGGTCCCCACGGGACAACAGCGAGGAGCAGAATTGATGGAACGAGGGCCATTATAACAGCCATGTAGTAAACGGGCTTATCCGCCCCGCGGGGAATTATGGTTTCTTTAGTAGCAAGCTTTATAGCATCCGCTATGGGCTGGAGAAGTCCGAAAGGACCTACAACAGTGGGACCGAGCCTGTTCTGTATGTGTCCCGCGAGCTTTCTCTCAAACCATGTGAGGTAAGCACCGACACCGAGGGCTATGAGGAAAACGGTAAGAACCTTTACGAACATAAGCGCGAGCGAAAGGAGATAGCCTTCCATACCACCCTCCTAACGGTCCGTTTCACCTACGACTGGGTCAAGGCTCCCGAGAAGTGCTATAGCGTCTGCTATCGTTCTTCCCTGAATCAGCTTGGGGAATATGGATAGGTTATAGAGGGCTCCCGAGCGTATCCTTAGCCTGTAGGGATTTCCTCCGCCTTTTGAGTAGATGTAAAAACCGAGCTCACCCCTCGGGTTCTCACCGCTGAAGTAAACCTCGCCGGGTGGAGCACTCTCCCCGTGAACGACAACCCTGAAGGACTTCACCATGCTCTCAAGGTCGTGGAAAACGTCCTCCTTCGGAGGGATTACTGCGGGATGCTCCTTGTTGAGATAGGGAGCGTCTTTTGGTAATTTCTCAAGTTTCTCAACGCATTGTTCTATTATCCTTACGCTCTGGGCCATCTCTTCCATTCTCACGAGATACCTGTCGTAAACGTCCCCGACCTCTCCCACGGGTATGTCAAAATCAACCTCATCGTATGCTGCGTAGGGCTGGAGCTTCCTGAGGTCGTAGGGAACGCCCGAGCCCCTCGCAACGGGTCCCGAAAGCCCGTATTTATGAACGTCATCCCTCGTTATAATTCCCACGTCTTTCGTCCTTCTGAGCCAAATCCTGTTTCTCGTCAAAAGGGTGTGATACTCCTTCAGCCTTTGGGGAAAGTCCTTTATAAAGTGTTTCACAACGTCAAGGGTTCCCTCAGCGAGGTCGTAATGAACTCCCCCTATTCTGAGAAAACAGGAGGTGAGTCTGTATCCCGCATTTCCCTCTATTATGTCCATTATCTTTTCCCTTTCCCTGAAGGCATAAAGGAAAACGGTAAGGGCTCCAAGGTCAAGGGCTCCCGTTCCGAGCCAGAGGAGGTGGGAGTTAATCCTCTGGAGCTCCGCAAACATCGTTCTTATATACCTTGCCTTTTCGGGAACTTCCACACCGAGGAGCCTCTCAACCGCTTCAACGTATGCAAGCTCGTTGCATATGGCGGATATGTAGTCCATCCGGTCCGTGTAGGGTATGAACTGGAAGTAATGGAGGTTTTCCGCGAGCTTCTCCATACCTCTGTGGAGCTGCCCGAGTATTACATCGCTCTGAACGACCTTCTCACCCTCAAGGTCAAATAAAAACCAGATAGTTCCGTGGGTTCCGGGATGAAGGGGGCCCCAGTTCAGAACGAGCTCAGCCTTTTTCTTTAGCCTTGCTTTTTCGGTCCTTTCAAGGTCCTCAAGTGTGGGGAGCTTAGTATGAACGAGTTCAAAGTCGTGGGAGGGTGGGTCGGTTCTTCCGTGCATGACTTCGGTAAGGGAGGGAAGTTCAACCTCGGGTATGCCCTGAAGGGGGAAATCCTTTCTAAGGGGAAAGTGTTCATATCCCTCCCACATGAACATTCTTCTCAGGTTGTCGTGTCCCTGAAAAAGGACCCCGAACATATCGTAGGCTTCTCTCTCCGCCCACTTTGCACCGGGCCAGAGGTCCTCTATCGTCGGAAGTTTTCCGTTTTCAGCCCAGCACTTTACTATTACCCTTTCGTTCTCCTCGGGGTTGTAGAGTATATAAACACCCTGGAAGCGTTTGGGGTGTTCGGGAAAATCTATGCAGGTGAGGTCAACAAAGTGAAGAAATCTTTCCTTATCCCTCAGGTATGTGAGGAGCTTTCTCAGGGTGTTGTAGTCCGTCTCAAATCCCCTTGTGTGCTGAGTTTCTATAAATTTTACCCTGTCCTTGAACTCCTGCCTTACCCTCTCTACGCTCGCGGTGTTAATCCATTTCATAATTTATCCTCACACCTTAAGTTCTCTGGGAACGAATATTCCCTCCTTCTCTATCTCCCTGTTGAAGTCAGCAAAGAGCTTGTCATATTTGGTTATACCCTGTTCCTTAATCTTCCTCTGGAGCTGGAGTATTCCGTATATGAGCCCCTGGGGTGTTGGAGGACATCCGGGTATGTAAACGTCAACGGGTATGATACGGTCAACGCCCTGAAGGGTTGAGTATGTGGGGAATGGTCCTCCTGCGGAAGCACATCCTCCCATGGATATACACCACTTGGGGTCAGGCATCTGGTCCCATATGAGCTTCAGCATCGGGGCAACCTTATTAACAACCGTTCCCGCAACTATGAGAACGTCCGCCTGTCTCGGAGAAGCCCTGAATATGACACCGAGCCTGTCAAGGTCAAAACGGGAAGCAGCGGTGTGCATCATCTCTATAGCACAACAAGCGAGACCAATCGTCACGGGCCAGAGGGCGTTCCTCCTTCCCCATCTGAGAAGCTCTTCTACCGTTGTTGTAACAAATCCGTTAGAATTTATAGCAACCATGGCACTTACCTCCTACATCTCCCAGTTTAAAGCACCTTTACGCCAAGCGTATATAAAACCTAATGTAAGTATCCCCACGAATACAATGACCTCTATTAAACCGTAAATGCCTATATCCTTAAACACAACAGCCCATGGGAAGAGGTAAGCGGCTTCTATATCAAAGAGTATCAGGAGAAGCCCGAGGAGGTAATATCCCTGCTTGAAGGTTCCCCTCGCCTCCTTATCGTATAGGGGAACACCGCACTCGTAGGGATAATCCTCAAGGGGGTCCTTCTTTCTCATGCCGAGTATATCGTTAACTACAGCCTGCCCGAGAGCTATCGCAAGGGCAACAATAAATGCAATGCCGAGGGCAATGTACTCCATACAATCCCTCCGAAAGAAAAAGGTATCTAAAGATATACCAATGTTTTAGTTTTCTGTCAACTTCATTACTCGGTTATAATCAATAACCATGAATATGTATACCGACGGAGAAAGAGTTTTCCTTGCAAAGGATTACAGAGTGGAGGGGTTCAGCAAGAAGGAGCTCCTTGAGAAGGGTGAGAAAAAGGTTGTGTGGCAGTCCGCAAAGCTCTCTGAAACGCCCACGCTCCTCACGAACACCCGCTTTTACCTCTTCGGAGCGGGAAAGACATACCTGATGAGAATGGACAGGAGGAACGGGGAAACCCAGGAGATAGACTTTGAGAAGGAGATAATAGACCTCACATCTGACCTCAGGGATGTTTACTTCATAACCCACGAGGGTATATACAAGCTTGACGCGGAAAGGTTTGAGAAGGCGAGGATAGAGAGGCTGCCCGTGTCCGACATACTTGAGAAGCCCATAAGGACGTTGGACCTGATAGGGGATTACCTTTACGTTGGTGCCGGAAACTGGCTCTACAAAATAAAGAAGGACGGAGGAAAGGAAGGGGAGAAGGCCCTCGTTGATATAAGGAAGGTTCTTGCGGATTACGAGGGACCAGTTGCTATTACCGAGGACAAGGTTCTTTATCTTACCGATGAGATGGAGGTTCTCTCAAACGGATTTTACGAGGGAGAGTTTATAAAGGGAGAGCACGGGGCATACCAGACCTACGTTCTCACATCAACCCATTTCAGCGTATTCGGGAGAACGGGTGAGAGGATAGCCCACGTTGAGTATCAGCATTACGCCACCTTCACCGAAGGTCTTAACCACATATACTACTACGACGAAAAGGAAGGAGACCTTACATACGCATTCAAGAGGGACCTCCTCGGGGATGACTTCATAAACATAGACCTAGTTGACACGCTCGCCCTGGTCTTTGCAAGCCTTATGGCTGTTGAAGAGGCGGGAAACAGAGTTAGACTGAAGGAGAAGAGGGGATTTATAGACGTTGACGTTAACCACAAGCACGTTGATATGGAAAAGGTATTCCTAAAGCTCTCAAAATACTTCCCCGAGATATTCTACCTTTACAAAAACCCCGGATATTACGACGAGATAGATAGCTTTGCGGAAAGGTATGAATTATTTATAAGGGAAGGTGAGGAGGTAAAGCTTAACACCTCACTCCTTGAGAGATTTTCCCAGATAAGGAAGGATTTCAATACCTTTAAAGAGGATATAGTTAAGGATATCCTTTCCCTCGCGGGCTGATTTTCTATCTTATTCCTTATGGAGAGGAAGGAGATTTCGCAGGAGACGATAAACACCTTAATTGAGCTCATGAAAGGAGTCGTAGGGGAAGGGGGAGTAAATACCGTAATGAAAAAGCTTGAGGGGAATCTTTCGGGAAGGGAGCTCGTTTACACCTTTGCGGAAGAAATGATGAAGCTATACGGGGATAAAGGCTCTTACGCAATCATAGGGCAGGCATATGCAGGTGTGTTTTTTACGACCTACTCGCATCAAACGGTTTTAAGCCCGTGGAGCACGCGGTTTGCTGGTGCGGATGGGGATTTATTGAGGGCTTCGTCAGGGAGTTAAAAGGGGTAAAGGGTATAGAGTGGAAAGAAAGGGACCACGAAAACAGAATTTGTTACTTTAAGTTCCTCCACTAAAGCTCTTCTATAGTGAAGCTGTCGTTTGTGTATATGCATATCTCCGAAGCAATCTTTAGGGCCTTTTCCACTATCTCCCTTGCCTCCATATCGGTATTTCTGTAAAGGGCCAGGGCCGCGGCTTTTGCGTAGTTTCCCCCTGAACCTATGGCGAGGACGGGTTCATCGGGCTCTATCACGTCCCCGTTTCCCGATATGAGGAGCAATCTATCCCTGTCCGCAGCGAGGAGGAGTGCCTCAAGCCTCCTCAGGTATTTATCCATTCTCCATTCTTTTGCGAGCTCAACGGAAGCCTTTATGAGGTTTCCCCTGAACTCCTCAAGCTTTGCCTCAAGCCTCTCCATCAAAGCGAGTCCGTCCGCGGCACTTCCCGCAAACCCGACGAGAACCTGGTTCTTATACAGCCTCCTTATCTTCCTTGCCTTGTGCTTTAAAACAGCATCTCCGAAGGTGACCTGACCGTCCCCGCCCATAACCGTTTTTCCGTTCTTCCTTACTGCCAGTATGGTTGTGGCTCTGCCTTCCATAAGCTTAATTCTATTAAAATATTTATCCCATGCCTCTCCTTTTTAAGAAAATAAAGGACTTGAGGAACTTCCTTAAGAGCAAGAAGTGTGAAGGGAAGGAGATAGGTTTCGTTCCTACAATGGGATACCTCCACGAGGGACACAGAGCTTTAATAAGGCTCGCAAGGATGCAGAACGATATAGTCGTCGTTAGCATATTTGTAAACCCTACCCAGTTCGGGGAAGGAGAGGATTACGAGAGGTATCCGAGGGATTTGGAAAGGGATTTAGCCGTATGCGAGGAAGAAGGTGTTGACATAGTTTTCGCCCCCGACGTTAAAGAGATGTATCCTAAGGGATACAGGACAAAGGTGTGCGTAGGTGAGCTCGGGAACGTATTGGAGGGGGCTTTCAGGCCGGGACACTTTAACGGTGTTGCGACGGTTGTTGTGAAGCTCTTTAACATAGTTCAGCCCGACAGGGCTTACTTCGGGGAAAAAGACTATCAACAGCTTAAGATAATAGAGGAGGTCGTTGAGGACCTAAATATACCCGTTGAGATTGTTCCCGTTCCAATAGTAAGGGAGAAGGACGGACTCGCTTACAGCTCAAGGAACGTTTATCTCTCCCCGGAAGAGAGGGAGTCCGCACTCGCCATATACAAATCCTTCCTGCTTGCCCAGAAGATGATTAAAGCGGGGGAGAGGGACGCAAATAGGATAAAGGAAGCTATAAGGAAGTTTATTGAGAAACACCCCCACGTTAAGGGAATAGATTACGTTGAGATAACGGACGAGAACCTAAAGCCGAAAGAGACCGTTGAGAAGGGAGACAGGATACTCGTAGCGGTAAGAGTGGGTAATGCGAGACTTATAGATAACTGGAAGGTTGAGGTGTGAGGAAGATACTCTTTATGGGAACGCCCCAGTTTGCGGTACCGAGCCTGAAGGAGCTCGCAAAAAATTTTGAGATAATAGGTGTTGTTGCCCAGCCCGACAGACCGGCCGGAAGGGGGAAAAAGATAAAGCCCCCTCCCACAAAGGTTGTCGCCAAAGAGCTCGGAATTCCCGTTTACCAGCCTGAGAACAAAAGGGAGCTTACGGAAATCGTAAAAGCACTTAAGCCCGAGTGTATAGTCGTTGTCGCATACGGAATGATTCTCCCGAAGGAAGTCCTTGATATACCGCCTTTTAAGGTGATTAACCTTCACGCATCCCTTCTCCCGAAATACAGAGGTGCTGCACCCATTCAGAGGGCAATAATGGCCGGTGAGAAGGAAACGGGAAACACGGTAATGCTCGTGAACGAGGAGATGGACGCCGGAGATATCTTATCCCAGGAGAAGGTAAAGATAGAGGAGGAGGATAACTTCTTAACCCTTTCGGAAAAGCTCGCAAACAGGGGAGCTAAGCTCCTCGTAAATACCCTTAAGGAGTGGTTTGAAGGAAGAATAAAACCCGTTCCCCAGAATCACAGGGAAGCAACCTATGCCCCTCCCGTTCGGAAGGAAGAATACAGGATTTGCTGGAAAGCTTCCGCGGAAAGCGTAAGGGACCGCATAAGGGGGCTTTATCCCAACGCATATACACTCTTTAGAGGGGAAAGGATAAAGATTCTTAAGGCAAGGGTTGTTGATATAAGCGGGTATCCCGGAGAAGTTCAGGACCAAAGAAGGTTCATCGTTGCCTGTGGGGAAAGAAGCATTGAGATACTCGAGCTAATCTCACCCAAAGGTAAGAAGATGAGCGGTGAGGACTTCATGAGAGGATACAGACCGAAGCTTTACGAGGCTTTGGGCTCACAACCGCAGTGAGGGCAAACCTTTGCCTTTCTCGGTATTACCATACAACAAAGGGGGCATATTTTCCTTCCCGTGAGGAATAGAAATGGAGTAGTATTTGAGAGAACCTTCCCGAAATAGTAAAGAAAAAGAACTGCAAATATAACAAACCATGCCTTTAAGAGCTCAAGCTTATCCATTCCGTATTTCAGCCAGAAGTAGGTTGTTCCAAGGGAGGAAATCCAGAAGGAAAACCTCTTTGGTAAAAATACTGAAGCGATTAAGTATAGGAAGGCAAACCAGATAAAAAAGACGATAACGGGTTCTTTGATAATTCTTAATACGTCTTCGTTCATTAAAAAAGAAGTATAGGGAGGGGAGGGGGATTAATCAACGGGTTTTGCCTCTACCTCTCCCTCTCCGCCTTCGTCCTTCTTCTCGGTCTTACCCGCTTCCCCGTAAAGGGTTGTTCCGAGCTTTGAGGATACCTGGAGAACTCTTTCTGTAACTCTTTTGACTTCGTTTATATCCGTTGCGGTTTCTATGGTTTTCTTCGCCTCTTCAATAACCTTTTCCGCTTCCTGCTTTACATCCGCGGGAACTTTATCCCCCGCTTCTTTTAGGGTCTTTTCAAGCTGGTAAACGAGGTGGTCAAGCTGGTTCTTAGCCTCTATGAGCTCCTTCTTCTTCCTGTCTTCTTCCGCGTGCTCTTCCGCCTCTTTTATTATCCTTTCTATCTCTTCTGGTGTGAGTCCCGAGGATATCTCTACTCTTACGGACTGCTCTTTACCCGTTCCGAGGTCCTTAGCTGTAACGTGGAGTATTCCGTCCGCGTCTATGTCAAAGCAAACCTCTATTTTTGGAACGCCTCTCGGTGCGGGAGGTATTCCCGTAAGATAGAACTTTGCAAGGGATTTGTTATCCTTTGCGAGGGGTCTCTCTCCCTGGAGGACGTGTATCTCAACCTCGGTCTGGTAGTCGTGGGCTGTCGTGAATACCTCGCACTTCCTTACGGGTATGGGTGTGTTCCTGGGTATAAGAACGGTCATAACGCCTCCGTAGGTCTCTACTCCCAAGGATAGCGGTGTTACGTCTACGAGAACAATTTCCTTTACTTCTCCCGCAAGGACGCCCGCCTGTATTGCCGCTCCCATTGCGACAACTTCGTCGGGATTTAATCCCTTGTGGGGTTCCTTTCCGAAGAATTCCTTAATCTTTTGTTGAACGAGGGGTATTCTCGTTGAACCTCCGACGAGAACCACTTCGTCTATATCCGAGGGCTTTAGCTTAGCATCTTCAAGAGCTTGTTTGACTATGTCTATGGTCCTGTCTATGAGGTCATTTATCATTTCCTCAAGTCTTGCCCTTGTTAGCTTCTTTTGGAGGTGAAGGGGCTGGTTCGTATTGGGGTCTATCGTTATGAAGGGTAGGTTTATCTCGGTCTCCATCTTGAAGGAAAGCTCCTTCTTAGCCTGTTCCGCTGCTTCCTTCAGCCTTTGGAGTGCGGTTCTGTCCTGCCTGAGGTCTATGCCGTGTTCCTTTTTGAACTCTTCAATGAGCCATTCCATTATCCTCTCGTCTATGTTAGCTCCACCGAGGTGGGTATCTCCCGCGGTCGCCTTAACCTCTATAACACCGTCTCCGCCTTCAAGTATTGAGACGTCAAAGGTTCCGCCACCGAAGTCATAAACAAGTATCCTTACGTTTTCCTTCTTGTGGAGTCCGTAAGCCATTGCGGCAGCGGTCGGCTCGTTAAGTATCCTCACTACCTCAAGACCTGCAATCTTTCCCGCGTCCTTTGTTGCCTGTCTTTGTCTCTCGTTGAAGTATGCGGGAACGGTTATTACCGCCTTCTTTACGGGCTCACCTAAAAAGGCTTCCGCTGCTTCCTTTAGCTTTCTGAGGACGTGAGCTCCCACCTCCTCGGGTCTTACGAGCTTTCCAGCATTGGGTATATCAAAGGCTGCGTCTCCCTTCTCGTCGGGAACTACCTTGTAGGAAACTCTTTTTGCCTCTTCCTTTACCTCTTCAAACTTCCTCCCTATAAACCTTTTACTCTCGTATACCGTATTTTCGGGGTCAAGGATAGCCCTTCTCTTTGCGGGGTCTCCTACGAGAACCTCCTTTTCCTTAGTCCAGGAGACGACTGAGGGGGTAAGCCTTGAACCTTCTTGGTTCTGAATTACAACCGCCTCATCTCCCATCATAACCGCTACGACTGAGTTCGTCGTTCCGAGGTCTATACCGATTATTTTTTCTTTCTTTTCCGCCATTTTATCACCTCCTTTTTTTCTCTCTTTATTATAAAAATTTAGTAAATTTATGTCAAGTTTTGTATGACTAATATTATTAAGGGTTTAAAAAGGCAAAAAAATTTAAGGGGAAAAAGGAAGAGGACTTAGAACTGGGGCTTGGGAGTGTTTTCCCTTGAAGGAGGAAGTTCAGGAACTTCTAAAGCGTGCTTGGGTATTTCTCCCGTGAGTGCCTTCAGGAAGGCAACGATATCCTTAACTTGCTGGTCCGTAAGCTCTTTCCCGAGCTGGGTTTTAGCCATTATCCTGACCGCATCTTCTAAGCTCCATACGCTTCCGTCGTGGAAGTAGGGGTAGGTGTGTTCTATGTTCCTGAGGGAGGGAACCTTAAATACGAATATATCCGCCTCGTTCTTTGTCACACCGAACCTACCGAAGTCAACCTTTATGGTGGGCTTTTCCTTAAGAACGTAGGGGTAGGTTACTTTCCAGTACTCGGTTATCGCTCCGAACTTCGCAAACATGTGTCCGCCGACTCCCGCACCGTTGTGGCATCCCGCACATCCCACCTCTATGAAGGTTTTGAGTCCCCTCTTTTCCTGTTCGGTGAGGGCATCGGTATTTCCTTTCAGGAACTCGTCAAATCTTGAGGGTGTCATGAGCGTTCTCTCAAAGGCACCTATTGCCTTTCCTATGTTTACGTATTTAACGGGGTCCTTCTCGTTGGGGAATGCCTTCTTGAAGAGCTCAACGTATTCGGGAATTGATTTCAGGGTTTTTACAACGTTTTCCTCGGTGTTTGCCATCTCTATGGGGTTTACTATGGGTCCGAGGGCTTGTTCTTCCACGTCCTTAGCCCTTCCGTCCCAGAACTGGGCTATGTGTATGGCTGCGTTGTAAACGGTGGGTGCGTTTCTGGGTCCTATTGCCCACCTGTGCCCTATTGAGGTCGGAAGGTTATCAACTCCGTATCTCGCAAGGTTGTGGCAGGTATTACAGCTTATCAGTCCGCTCTTTGAGAGTCTCGGGTCGTAGTAAAGCATCTTCCCGAGCTTAACCTTCTCGGGCGTAACGGGATTTTCGGGATTTTCCGCTACCTTTGGAAGGGGCTTGAAATACTGCTTTGCCATCTCAAGGAGCTTCATATCCTCGGAGTTTCCCTTCTCGCTTGCCCCGAGTCCAAAACCGCTGAAGAGTGCGAGCGCCAAAGCGAGTTTTCTCATCTTTTCCACCTCCTAATTGAGAATTGTTATCTATTAAATATTATATCAAATTGCTCTAAGCTCCATTTGATACTCTCTTCATAAGAAATCGGATTTCTCTTGCAAATGGCTTTTATACCTTCCTTTACCGCTTCGTCCTCCAGTGCTCCGCAAACGTTTGGCTTCCACATCATCCTCAGCTGGTCCCTTGAGAAGGGCGGGGGCTCAAGTATCTTCTCAAGTATGTATGCGGGTATATACATGAGGCTTTTGGGTAGGGGAATCATTAAAACCTTTCTTTTCCAGTGGGAGAATATATCGGAGAGAAGTTCCTTAAAGCTCACGACCTTTGTTCCGCAAAGCTCGTAAATCTTTCGGTCGGTTTCCGGGTTTTTGAGGGCTTCCGCATAGGCACAGGCGACATCCCTTACATCAACAGGCTGGAAGGGATACTTCCCGAAGTCGGGGAGGGCTACAACGGGAAGGAGCTTTGTAATCTTGTTCATATCGTAAAAGAGTTTCTGCTCTGGACCGAGAATTATAGAGGGTCTGAAAATGGTGTAATTAAGGCCCGAGTTTATAACCTCCTTTTCCGCCCACTTCTTCGTTTGATGATACCAGGAAGGCGCAAGGTCATGGGTTCCGAGGGCACTCATAAAGAGGAACTTCCTTACTCCCGCATTCTTTGATGCCTCAACAAGGTATTTCGTATAGAGGTAATGAACCTTAAAGAAGGTGATTCCCTTTGATGGGAGTTCGTAAAGTATGCCTATAAGGTGGATTACCGCGTCGGGCTTTTCCCTATTTAACACATAAAAAACCTCTTTTCTGTTTTCAAAGTCAAGTTTTATGCCCCTTACGGAGTCCCCGAAAAGGTTTCTCAGCTTCTCCAGGCTTCTCACGCCGGCAACTACTTCGTGCCCTTCCTCAAGGAGCTTTCTCGTTATATGCCTCCCTACAAATCCCGTTGAGCCGGTTATAAACACCTTCATTTAAGCCCTCCCGAAGAATTTTTTTACCTCTTCAAGAATCTCCTTAAGGGAGCTGACCTGTTTCACGCCATCAACCTTGTGGGTTTTGTATCCGACGACATATTTTCCGAGTATTAGGGCGTAAGCTATCTCCGAAAGGGTTCCGTAATTCCCGCCTATGGCAACGACCATCTCACCGCTCGCAACAACGAGGGGATTCCTGTTCCAGCTCAGGCCCGTGTTTATCTTTATATCAACGTAGGGGTTTGCCTCGTGCCCGTCGTAGGAAGGGAGGATGCCTACCGTGAGGCCCCCTTCCTCCTTTGCACCTTTGCACACCGCTTCCATGACGCCGGTTCTCCCTCCGCACACGACAACGAGACCGAGTTTAGCAAGCTCCTTTCCGAGCCCGTAGGCTACCTCATACTCCTCCTCATTTGCCCTTGAGGAACCTATTACGGAAATCTGTCTCATAAACTACAATTTAAGTGATGGGTGAAATTGGAAAGCTTCTGGTAATCTTCGGACTGATTCTCGTTATCACCGGTGTTCTATTAATGCTCTTTGAGAAACTTCCCCTCGGACTCGGAAAACTGCCCGGGGACATACTCATAAAGAGGGATAACTTTACGATTTACATACCGATAGTAACCTCTATACTTCTGAGTATTATCCTCACCTTAATTCTTAACCTTCTCTTTCTTCTTTTCAAGAAATGAGCGATAAATTGCGGAAAGGACTCCGTTTACGAACTTTGCAGCCTTTTCGTCGGTAAACTTCTTCACTATGTCTATTATGTCTATGAAAACTCTTCCCGGCTCCTGAGATTTGAGGAACAAGAGCTCCGCCACTCCCAGCCTCAGTGCATTTCTCTCAACGTATCCGAGCCTGTCTATGCTCCAGCCTTTTAAGTGTTTCTCTATTATCGCGTCTATCTCGCTTATGTTGTTCACGGTTGTCTCAACAAGTTTCTTAGCGTACTCGTAAGTGTTCTTATTCTGAATGTTTTTCTCCTCAACAACTTCTTTGAATATCTCTGAGGGCTTATCTCCCCTCAGGTCCCACCTGTAAAGAACTAAGAAAGCGGTATCCCTTGCACTCTTCCGATATCTCATCTCAGCTTCTTAAATAAATTAGCCATTTCTATTGCGGAGAGTGCAGCCTCCCAGCCTTTATTTCCGTGCTTCGTTCCAGCTCTTTCTATAGCCTGTTCAAGGGTGTCCGCGGTTATAACGCCGAAGGTTATGGGCTTTCTCAGCTCAAGGGAAAGGTTCGCAAGCCCCTTTGATACCTCGGAAGCTATGTAATCAAAGTGGGGAGTGGCTCCCCTTATGAGGACGCCTATGGCTATTACCGCGTCTATCTCCTCCCTTCTTGCGAGCTCCCCTACCGCAACGGGAATCTCCCAGGAACCGGGAACTCTTACGAGTGTTATGTCTTCCTCCCTTCCTCCGTGTCTCAGTATGCAGTCTATAGCTCCCTCAACGAGTCTGTCCACGAGTGCGTGGTTAAAACGGGAGGCGACTATGCCGAATCTTAAACCTTCCGCTATCAGCTCTCCTTCATACGTTTTCATAACGTTAATATTTTAGGCCTTTTCTTTTACCAAAAAGGTATACGAGAATCGTTGATATAAGGGCAATAGAAAGGAGTATAAGACTCGCTATATGGGCACTTCTGTAGTCAAGGGCCTGAACGCTGTCGTATACGTATATGGAGAGTGTCTGGGTTTCCCCGGGTATGTTCCCGCCAACCATAAGAATGACGCCGAACTCCCCGAGGGTGTGAACGAAAACAAGTATGCAGGCGGTTATGATGCCCTCAAGGGAGAGGGGAAGAACAACCTTAACGTATGTTTCTATAGGTGAGTAGCCGAATATGTAAGCGGTCTCCATATACTCCTTCTTAACCTTCTCCATAACGTTAATTACGGGAAGAACCGCGAGGGGAAAGGAGTAAACGAGAGATGCGAGGAGAATTCCCTCAAAGGTGAAGAGAAGAGACGTTCCGAAAAGTTTCTTGGCAAGCCTCCCGAGAAGGCTCTCGGGGGAGAGAAGGAGAATAAGGTAAAAACCGAGAACCGTCGGTGGAAGGACGAGGGGTAGGGTAAAAAGGGAGAGGAGAAATCCCTTTCCCCTGAATTCCTTAAAGGAGATGAGGGGTGAGATTATTAGGGAAAGAAGCATAAGGATTATGGTTGTGAGGAAGGCAAGCTTAAGGCTTACGATTAGGGCCTCAAACATTAGCGGGTTTTTCGTAATACTTCTCAGCCACTTGTTTTATCTCAAGTATAGCCTCAACTATCCCATCAAGCTCTCCGAGGGGAAGCTGGGTTGCGGAATCCGATAGGGCTTTCTCGGGCTCGGGGTGTGTCTCCATAAAAACGCCGTCGCAACCGACCGCGACCGCTGCCCTGAGTAGAGGGAAGATAAACTCCCTCATTCCTCCGGATTTGTCTCCCAAACCTCCGGGGAGCTGAACGCTGTGTGTCGCATCGTAAATAACCTTAGCGTATTGTTTCATTATGGGGAGACTGCGAAAATCAACAACGAGGTTGTTATATCCGAAGCTCGTTCCCCTCTCCGTGAGGTAAATCTCCTTAGCTCCTCCGAACTTAAGCTTCTCAACAACGTTCTTTGTATCCCACGGGGCTAAAAACTGCCCTTTCTTAACGTTTACCGGCTTTCCCGTTTTTGCCGCGGCAAGAAGGAGGTCCGTCTGTCTGCACAGGAATGCGGGTATCTGGATGATATCAACAACTTCCCCGACGGGCTCCGCCTGCCAGCTCTCGTGGATATCCGTCGTCGTTTTCAGCCCGAACTCCTCCTTTACACGCCTAAGAGCCTTCAGGCCGTAATCAAGCCCGTGCCCCCTGAAAGAGTGTATGGAGGAGCGGTTAGCCTTATCAAAGGAGGACTTAAACACGAACTCAACGTCCCTGAATTTATCCTGAAGCTCCCTAATCTTCTCCGCTACTCTCAGAACAAGAGACTCGCTCTCTATTGCACAGGGTCCCGCTATTATCAGAAATTTTTCCATGGTATCTGTTAATATAATACTGGTCATGAGAAAGGGGATGTTATTACTCCCAATTTTAATTATTGCCTGTGCTCCCGTCTCGGAAAAGGAAATAAAAATTATGAAAAAGAGGATAAGCGAGCTTGAGGGACGCGTCGCTAAACTGGAAGAGAGGCAGGAGGAAACGAGCGAGAAACTGGAAATAATTAACGAGAGGGTAGACAAAATTGCGCAAGAGGTCGGGGAGATAAAGAGGAGAATTTACCTAAAAACGGAAAAAGGAGAAGAGTTGATTGAAGAGGAAACTTCTAAATCCTTAGAAGAGATTGAGGAAAATCCGGAGGAAGAGTACAGGGAAGCCCTAAACCTTTACAAGATGAAAAGACTTAACGAGGCAAGGGATGCCTTTGTGAACTTCATCAAAAAGTATCCCAAAACGAACTTAACGGATAACGCTTACTTCTGGCTCGGAACTATATACTATGAGCTCGGTAACGAAGAGAGAGCCCTTCAGATACTCAAAACGCTTATAAGCAAGTGTAAGGAAGGTAGACTTCCCGACTGCAATAAGCTCCCCGACACCTATTACATGCTCGTAAAGATTTATGCGGAAGAAGGAAACGAAAGCGAAGCCGAAAGGTATTTAAACAGATTAAAAGAGGAGTTCCCGGACACGCCCCTTATTGAAAAGGCTGAGAAGGTTTTATACAAAAATGAGTAATGAGTCTTAAAATTCCCGAGCACGTAGCTATAATAATGGACGGAAACGGAAGGTGGGCAAGGAAAAGGGGGCTCCCCCGTATAGCCGGGCATTACAAAGGTGCGGAAGTTGCGGAGGATATAGTTGAGTTTGCAATTGAGCTCGGTATAAAACATCTAACGCTCTTCGCCTTCTCAACGGAAAACTGGAATAGACCGAAAGAGGAAGTTGAAGCTTTATTTGAGCTTTTGAGGAGATACCTCCAGACAAAGAAGGATAAGCTTTATAAACTCGGGATAAGAGTTCGCTTCATCGGGAGGAGGGACAGGATAAACAAGGAACTTGTGAAGCTAATGCAGGAGATAGAGGAAGAATCAAAGAAGTTTAAAAATTTGTTTCTGAACCTCGCTGTTGATTACGGGGGAAGGGACGACATACTGAGGGCGGTAAAGAAAGCTGTAAAGCTCCAGAGGGAGGAGATAACTGAAGAGCTATTCTCTAGCCTTCTTGATCTCTCCTGTTCCCCCGACCCCGACCTCCTCATAAGAACTGCGGGTGAAAAAAGGATATCAAACTTCCTCCTTTGGAATCTCGCTTACACAGAGCTGTACTTTTCCGAAACACTTTGGCCAGACTTCAGCAGGGAGGAGTTCTTAAAAGCCCTCGAGGACTTCTCAAGGAGAAAGAGGAAGTTCGGAAGGGTGCTTGATGAGTAGGGAATCCTACGGATTGGCAATAGGCCTTATCGTTATACTCATTACCTTTTTACCCCTTCCCTTGTTTGCTTTTTTCGTATGTCTTCTTTCCTTTTTTGTATCAAAGGAAGTTTCAAAGGTTTTTAAAGAAGATATCTCTTTATTCTCACCCCTTATACTGCTTGTTCATTATCTTCTAAGTCCACTTACTTATCCCTTAATCGGTCTTCTTGCCCTTTACAGGGGGTATAAAACATGGTCAATTGAATCCTTTCTCAAAGTTGTTTTTCTCGGCTTTTACCCTGCTCTCTTTCTTTCTTACCTTATAGGTATAAGGGAAAAGGGGGTTTTCATAACTCTCGTTTTTATATTCGGTATATGGATAAACGACGTTTTCGCTTACTACACGGGAAAGTATTTCGGAAAAACTCCTTTATTTCCTAAAATCTCACCTAAGAAAACCCTTGAGGGATTTTTAGGGGGTTTAATTCCCGCATCCTTATTTTACGGATTCCTTCTACCTGAAGATTTTTTAAAGGCTTTCTTCATAGGAATGATTACGCTAGTCTTCGGTGTCGCAGGGGATTACTTCAAATCCTTCATAAAGAGACAATACCACATTAAGGACTTCTCAAATATTTTTGGGGAACACGGAGGATTCGCTGACAGGTTTGACGCAATCATCTTCTCTTCTCCCGTCTTTTACTTCTTCATAAATTAAGTTTTAGGGAGGTGAGTTATGAAAAGAATTTTTATATTCCTATTCCTTTTCCTTTCCCTTTCCTTTTCTGGAGAAAGGGTTTTAAAGTCTGTTTTTGACTGTGCTATTGGAGACCTTGACTGGATAAATCTCAGGCTCTCTCTTATTCAGAATACTGCTGAGATGCTCATAAAAGAGGGGAAATCCTATAAATTCGTTATAACTATACACTCTTACTGCATTCCGATTGTTGACGGAGACCTGAATAGGTATCCCAAGGAAACAAGGGAGAAGATTAAGCTCATTCAGTCTAAACTGAAGACGTTAAAGGAGCTTTACGAGGTTGATATAAAGGCCTGCAACATAGCTATGAAAAGGATGAAGATTAAAAATGTCCCTAAGTTTATAGAGGTTGTCCCGAACAGCTGGATAACGCTCATAGAGCTCCAGAACGAGGGTTACGCATTCGTTCCCTTCTGAAAATCAATTATTATTGCATCTGATAAAAATCACAATATATTACCCCATATGGAGGGGCTTAATTGAAGACGCTTTTTGAAGTCTTTAAGGATAAAGGTTATACAAGAAGGGATTTCCTTAAGTTCGCAACCTTAACGACCGCGGTTTTAGGACTTCCTCCTTCCCTCATGCCGAAAGTGGTAAAGGCTCTGGAAACGAAGCCAAAGCCAGTTGTCATATGGCTTGAGTTTCAGGATTGTGCTGGATGTTCAGAGTCCTTCATAAGGTCAACCTCCCTGCTTCCAACGGAAGTCCTTCTTGAGTTTATATCCCTTGAGTATCACGAAACGCTTATGGCGCCTTCTGGAGATTACGCGGAAGAGTCAAAGAGGGAAGCCATTGAGAAGTACAAGGGCAAGTATATACTCGTTGTTGAGGGCTCTGTGACTCCGAACGGCGTTTACTGCACCGTGGGAGGAAAGTCAAACTACGAGCTCCTGAAAGAAGCTGCGGAGAATGCCGCGTTCGTCGTTTCGGTAGGAAGCTGTGCTTCCTGGGGAGGCATTCCTAAGGCATCTCCAAATCCAACTGGTGCGGTTCCCGTATACGAGGTAATAAAGGATAAAACAGTTGTGAACGTTCCCGGATGTCCTCCCATAGGGGACGTATTGGTTGCGACCATAGTTCATTACCTTGCCCTCGGGAAGCTCCCTCCCCTTGACGGTCTCGGAAGGCCGAAGACCTTTTACGGGGAGACTATTCACGACAGGTGTTACAGGAGGGCCTTTTACAACGCCGGAAAGTTTGCGGAATCCTTTGACGACGAAAAGGCGAGAAAGGGATACTGCCTTTATAAACTCGGCTGTAAGGGGCCCATAACGAGGAACGCGTGCCCCACGATAAGGTGGAACGGAAGCCTGAGCTTCCCCATACAGTCTGGACATCCCTGTTTCGGATGCTCCGAGCCCGATTTCTGGGACAGGGGATTCATTTACAAGCCTCTCTCGGTTGTGGAAGAAGGAATAAGCTTCAAGGATATAGCTACGGGTGTAGCCATAGGAGCTGCCGCGGGTGCAGGAATCGCCTGGATAAACAAGAAGTTAAAGGGAGGAAAGTGATGAGCCTTATTGACGTTCAGGTTTACGACTTCATAAGGGGTCCCCTCCTTAAGTTTGCCATACTTATCTTCTTCGTCGGAATAGCTTACAGGTTCTTCAGGGTTCTCATACTCGGCCTTCCGAAGGATTTTGCAAAACCTAAGGGAAATCCTCCCCTTAAGGCTGTTGAGAAGATAGTTCTGAAGCCCGCTCAAGCCTGGAGATTCTTCAGGGAGGTTTTTGCCCACAGGGGTATTCAATACGTTGGCGGATTCTTATTTCACATTGGCTTTCTCGGCCTTACCTTCTTCGTTCCTCAGCACGCTTTTCTTTGGAAAGAGATTATAGGCTTTGAGCCTCCATACATGCCCCAGGTTGTTGCGGACATACTCGCATACGCTGCCCTGGGCTCCCTATTTGCCCTTACAGTTCACAGGATGTTTAACCCCGTTCTCAAGCTCCTCACAGGAAAGGACGAATACGTGGCTAACATCTTAATAGGCATAGTTCTCTTTACGGGTATATTTGCAACGAGGTGGTCGGGAGGAGGCCTATACGTATGGATGCTAAACATCCATATGCTATCCGCGGTTTTACTCATAATCTACATACCCTTCAGCAGGCTTTCCCACTTCGTTTACTACTTCGTCTCCGTCTTTTACTACGGCTGGAACGTAGGAAAGAGGGGCGTTTCCTTCTGAAGGAGGAGTAATATGGTAAAAGTTGAGCACAAGGAAGAGATAACAGAAAGGGATATAAAGGCCTTTTACGATTTCTGTAAGGAGTCCATAAACTCGGAGGTTGCCGCATACCTTGAGGCCTGTGTGAGGTGCGGACTTTGTGCGGAAGCCTGTCACTTCTACATGGGAGAGAACGTGTCGGGGAAGATAGACCCTACACTCACACCGGCGTATAAGGCTGACCTTCTCAGGGAGATATACAAGGAAAATTACACGCTCCTCGGAAGGGTAAAAAAGCTCCTCGGTTTCGGAGTGAAGATAAAGCCGGAGGACCTAAAGGAACAGGTAAGGCTCGCATACTACACCTGCACCATGTGCGACAGGTGCACGAAGATATGCCCCATGGGAATAGATACGCCGAGACTCGTTGCCATAGTGAGGGGAGCGCTCACAAAGGTCGGGCTAACGCCGAAGGACCTTGCGAAAGCCACAAATAAAGCAATAGAGAAGGGAAGCCCCCTGGGTGTTGATATACCCACATTCCTGAGCCGTATTGAGTTTATATCCGACGAATGGGAGGTTGATATTCCCGTTGACCAGGAAGCGGAATACCTATACATACCCTCCTCCATAGAGCTAATGAAGTATCCATCCTCGGTCGCATCCGCCGCAAAGATACTGAACCACAGTGGTGTTAGCTGGACAGTTTCAACGAAAGCCCACGAGGCTACAAACTTCGGCCTCTTTGTCCAGAGCAAGGAGGTTACGAGGGAGCTCCTGAAGAGGATTCTTGATGGTGCAAAGGAGCTTGGGATAAAAACGATTATAGCCCCCGAGTGCGGACACGCTTACCAATCAATGAGGTTTGTTGCCTCCAATATATTCCCGGGAGAGTGGAACTTTGAGATACTCAATATCGTTGAGTTTATCCACAAGATGGTAAGGGAAGGAAGGCTTAACCTCTCAAAGAAGGTCATAGACAGGATTACCCTTCACGACTCCTGTCAGATAGGAAGGAGGGGAGGCGTTCTAAGGGAGCCGAGGGAAATTCTCAAACTGATAGCGGAGGACTTCAGGGATTCCGTTGAGTTTCCCGAGAAAAACGTATGCTGCGGAGGAGGCGGAGGCGTAGTCGTTGAGCACGAGGCGGATTACCACAGGCAGAAGGCCTTTCTTGTAAAGGCTGAGCTCTTTGATAAGGCGGGAACCAAGAAGGTTGCATGCTACTGCGCAAACTGCGTGCTCTCCCTTGAGAAGAGCTCAAAGGAGCTAAACAGGGATTACGAGTTTTTAAGCATTGTTGACCTTGTGGCGGAAGCCCTTGAGGAGGAAGAAGGATGAAGAGAGTTGTTGTTGACCCCGTTACAAGAATAGAGGGACACCTCAGGATAGAGGCGGAGGTAAAGAACGGAGTTATAAAGAGAGCTTACAGCTCCGGGACGATGGTAAGGGGAATAGAGATTATCCTTAAGGGAAGGGACCCGAGGGAGGCATGGGCCTTCGCCCAGAGGATATGCGGAGTCTGCACAACCGTTCACGCTTTTGCCTCAATAAGGGCGGTTGAGGATGCCCTTAACATCTCAATCCCCGAAAACGCATCGCTTATAAGAAAGCTCATGATAGGGACGATATTCGTTCACGACCACGTTGTTCATTTTTACCACCTCCACGCCCTTGACTGGGTGAATCCCGTTCAGGCGTTAAAGGCAGACCCCGTAAAGACCTCGGAAATAGCCAGAAAGCTGTCTGATTACGAGAAATCTACACCCGGATACTTTAAAGAGGTCCAGAAGAAGATACTCAAACAGGTGGAAAGGGGACAGCTCGGCATATTCAACAAGGGTTACTGGAACCATCCGGAGTATAAGCTCCCTCCGGAGCTTAACCTCATGTTCATATCCCACTACCTTGATGCCCTTGACTGGCAGGCGAAGATAGTTCAGGTTCACACCATATTCGGAGGGAAAAATCCCCACCCCAACTTTGCGGTCGGAGGAATGCCCTCACCCATAAATCCGGAAAGCGATACTACAATAAACATGGAAAAGCTGAACAGGGTAAAGAGCCTCGTTGATGAGATGAATTACTTCACGGAAAAGGTTTACCTTCCCGACCTGATAGCCCTCGGAAGCTTTTACAAAGAGTGGTTCTTTAAAGGTGAGGGACTCGGGAACTTCCTCGTCCTCGGAGAGCCCGAGGGGGATTCCCACAGGGAAGGAAGGTGGTTCATACCCCCGACATTTATTAAAAACAGAAACCTTGAAGAACCAGAAGAGGTTGATTTAAAGGAGGTTAAGGAGTACGTAACCCACAGTTGGTATAAGTACTCCGTCGGAGACGACAAGCCCCTGCATCCCTGGGAAGGGGAGACCGTATTGAATTACACGGGTCCTGAGCCTCCCTACGAATACCTGAACGTTGAGGGGAAATACTCCTGGCTGAAAGCTCCGAGGTATAAGGAGCACTCCGCGGAGGTCGGTCCCCTCTCAAGAATTCTGGCAATGTATGCGAGGGATTTACACAACGCGAGGGAGCTCGTTGAGGACTCCCTGAAGAAGCTGGAACTTCCCAGAGAGGCCCTCTTTTCCACGCTCGGAAGAACCCTCGCAAGAGGTCTTGAGACATACATATACGCAAACGCCATGAAGGGATGGTTTGATAAGCTCCTTAAAAACGTGAAGGAAGGCAATTATGACGTGTTCAACGACGAGAAATGGGAGCCCTCAACCTGGCCGAGGGAGGCAAAGGGTGTTGGAATAATGGAAGCACCGAGGGGCTCCCTCTCTCACTGGGTTCACATAAAAAATGGAAAGATTGAGAACTACCAGGCGGTTGTTCCTACAACCTGGAACGGCTCACCGAGGGACGCAAAGGGACAGCCCTCCGCATATGAGGCCTCACTCGTAGGACACGAGTTGAAAAACCCGAAAGAGCCCCTTGAGATACTGAGGACCATTCACTCCTTTGACCCCTGTCTCGCCTGTGCGGTTCACCTCTACGGGGACGAAGATATAAGCGTAAAGGTAATTTAAAGCTCCTCAAACTTAACACTCTTTTGCTCTCCCGTCTCCATATCCTTTATCGTTACCTCTCCTTTTGATGCCTCATCTTCCCCCACTATTACCGCATACTTAACGCCGAGCTTATTCGCAAACTCAAGCTGTTTCTTTAGCCCTCCTTTCCTGTAAGAGAGTTCAACAACTTTTCCCTTACTCCTCAGCCTGTCCGCAACCTTAAGAGCGTAAGCGTGAACGTTTCCGAAGGGAATGACGAAGTATATCTCCTCTTCTTCCTTCTCGTCGGGAAGGAGGAGCATAAGCCTTTCAACGCCAAGGGCAAAACCGAGTGCGGGAGTTGGTGGGCCTCCGAGCTCCTCAACGAGGTAATCGTACCTTCCCCCCGCTATCAGCGTAAGTCCCAAGCTGTCGGATACCGCCTCAAAAACGGTTCTCGTGTAGTAATCAAGTCCCCTCACAAGGTTGTAATTCTCCCTGAAGGGAATGTTTAAGGCCTTCAGGTATTCCTTCAGGCTCTCGTAATGTTTCCTGCACTCATCGCAGAGAAAGTCTATCATCTTCGGGGATTCCTTTACAGCTTCCCTGCACGTCTCAACCTTGCAGTCAAGAACTCTGAGGGGATTTCTCTCCATCCTGTTTATACAATCGGAGCATAACTCTTCCCTCACACCCCTCAGGTAATTAAGGAGTGCCTCCCTGTAGGCCTCCCTGTCCTTCTTGCATCCGAGGGAGTTTATCTCTATAACAACGTCTTTTATATCAAGGGCATTCAGTATATCGTAGGTAATCTTTATTATTTCCGCATCCGCGTGAGGCTCAGCGACGCCGAACACCTCAGCTCCAATCTGGTGAAACTGCCTGTACCTCCCCGCCTGGGGCCTCTCATACCTGAACATCGGTCCCTCGTAAAAGAGCTTCACGTAAGGTCTCAGGGCATAAAGCTTGTGCTGAATAAAAGCCCTCACGGTTCCCGCCGTTCCCTCGGGCCTGAGAGCCAACTTCCTCCCTTTCCTGTCCTCAAATACGAACATCTCCTTCTGGACTATGTCGGTAGTCTCCCCAACGCTTCTTTGGAAGAGCTCCGCATACTCAACCACGGGAAGTATAATCTCCTCAAAGTTATAAAGCTTGAGTATCCTCCTTGCTGTATTTGATACCTTTCTGAACTTCTTCGCTTCCTTTCCGAGTATATCGTGAAAACCCCTTACACTCTGAACGGTCATAATATAAGTTATGATAGCCCTTATAACCTTTTTATTACTTTTAGTTTCCCTTGCATTCCCAAAGATATTCGTTGCGGAGTGGGAGGGGCCCATAACCCCGACCGCAGCGGGATACGTTGAGCGCTCCTTAAAAGAAGCTCAGGAAAAGGGAGGGAGCTTATACATTCTCATTCTGAACACCCCGGGCGGACTCGTTGAGAGTATGAGGAAGATTGTTCAGGCTTTTAACACCGCACCCCTCCCCGTCGTTGTATTTGTATATCCTCCGGGTGCGAGGGCAGCTTCCGCCGGTGCAATTATAACGATAGCCGCGGACGTGGCGGCAATGGCCCCCGGAACAAACATAGGCGCTGCCCACCCCGTCATAGCGGGACCCCAGAGGGATAAGAAGAACGACGTTATGTTAAAAAAGGCTCTTGAGGATATGCTCGCATTCGTGAGAGCCATAGCGAAAGAAAAGGGGAGGAACGTAAAAGTGATTGAAAAGATGGTAAAAGAGAGCCTCTCCCTCTCCGCGGAGGAAGCCCTAAAGAAAGGCGTTATAGACCTAATAGCTTACAATTTGGGAGACCTCCTTGAGAAGCTCCACGGTAGGAAGGTGAAGAAACTCGGGAGGGTTTATGAGATAAAAACTAAAGGGAAGGAAGTTGTAAAGGTTGAGCCACTTCTTAGGGAGAAAATTCTTAAGATAATATCAAACCCCACGGTAGCTTATCTGCTTCTCATGATAGGTTTTTACGGCATATTCTTTGAGCTTTACAACCCAGGGGCCGTTATCCCGGGCGTTGTCGGTGCCATATCCCTTCTTTTGGGCCTTTATGGGCTGAGTCTCATATCCGTTAACTGGCTCGCACTCCTTTTAATACTCCTCGGAATTCTCTTCTTCGTTCTTGAGCTCATAACGCCGACCTTCGGGGCATTGACTATCGGAGGGATAATCTCCCTCGTTCTCGGCTCTCTTTTCCTCATTGAGGAAAACTCCCCTTACGGAGAGATACCAAAACAGCTGATTTTCGGCGTTTCCCTTTTCAGCGCGGTTTTCTTCCTGACCGTGGGATACCTCGGCATAAAAGCCCAGAGGAGGAAGAAGATAACGGGAATGGAAGCGATGATAGGTGAGGAGGGGGAGGCTATTACGGACTTTAAAAAGGGGAAGGGAAAGGTGTTCGTTCACGGGGAGATATGGGACGCCTACTCAAAGGAGGATATAAAGAAGGGGGACAGGGTAAAGGTTACGGGAATTAAGGGACTAAGGTTAATGGTTGAGAAGGTAAGGGAAGATGAATCTGGTGGAGCTGAGGAATCTTAAGAAGGTTTACGAGAACGGAACGGTAGCCCTCAGGGGCATAAACCTGGAAGTGAAGAAGGGTGAATTTCTTGGGGTTATGGGTCCATCTGGCTCGGGAAAGAGCACGCTCCTTCACATAATAGGGGGTCTTGATAAGCCCTCGGAGGGTGAGGTCAGGGTTTTCGGAAGGGATATATCCTCCATGAGTGAGGACGAACTCGCCGAACTGAGAAGAAGGAGGATAGCCTACATATTTCAGTTTTATTACCTCCTTGAGGACTTCACGGTTCTTGAAAACCTCACGATTATAGGGGAGCTTCTGGGCATTAAAGAACCCAAAAAGAAGGCTTTGGAGATACTCTCCTTTCTGAGACTCTCCCACAGGATTAACCACAAACCTTACCAGCTTTCCGGAGGCGAACAGCAAAGGGTAGCGATAGGAAGGGCGCTTATGGTTGAGCCCTTCTTAATCCTTGCGGATGAACCCACGGGAAACGTTGACAGCAAGGAAGGCGAGAAGATTTTCAACCTCTTTAAGGATATGAACCAGAGGGGTATAACCTTTATAGTTGCGACCCACAACGAGGAGCTGAGACCTTTCTTCTCAAGGATTGTTTACCTGAGGGACGGGCAAATCATTCAAGAAGAATGAGCTCCATCTCCCCTTTTTTATAAATCCTTACCTTTACCCCGTATTCCTCAAGCTCCCTCTCCTTTATATTTACGCCCTCCCTTATCCCGAGCTTTACGGCCCTGTCCAGGTATGTGAAATCTTCCCATTTACCTTTTATGTCCTCAACTATTTTTATTCCTTGAGAGAGTAAAGAGAAAATGACGGAGAGCGTTAAGCCTATAAGGGTTAAAGCGATAACGGTCTCAAGAAGGGTAAAGCCTCTCATAAATCCCAGACGCTTATGTCGTCCTCCGTGCCCTCAACGCCGTCAGGCCCTGCGGATTTCAGCTCGTAAGGTCTTGAACCCGCCGGCGATACGTAAATGAAGTCGTTCCCCCACCCGTCCTTTGGGAGCTTTTCCATATACTGCTTCCAGTTCTTGGGTTCGGGAGGTACTGTTGGTTTCTCTACGAGGGCCTTCAGCCCCTGTTCCGTCGTCGGATAAAAGCCGTTGTCAAGCTTGAACTGCTCAAGGGCGTTCTTTAAGGCTTTTAGCTGAAGCTTTGTAGTATTTACCCTCGCTTCGTCAACCCTTGAGGTTATTCTCGGAACGATTAATGCGGCGATAAGACCGAGAATGATTAAGACAACGAGAACCTCTATGAGCGTAAAACCCCTTCTCATCACACCATCCTTAAAAGTCTCTTTATGGCCTGCTCTACCATCTCCTCGGTGGGTATGAAGTCGTGTCTGTCAAGCTCCATAGTATCCCTGAAGTAGAGTATTGCAGGGAAGTTGAATATACCGAAGTCCTCAAAGGAGGTGTTTTTAGTAACGTCAAGGTAAAAGAAATCAACCTTGTCGCCGTAAAGCTTTTGGAACTTCTCAAGTATAGGTTTTATCTGTTCGTTTGCGGGGTTGCTCGGGTCCGTGAAAACAACCACAGAAGGCTTCGGGTTCATCATAACAGCCTTGTAAAAGTCTTTATCCGTAACCTCCTTGAATCCTTCAAACATCATTAACCTCCTTCACTTTCGTCCTCGTCGTCTTCCTCAAACTCTATGTAATAACCTCCGTAATACCCCCTCGCGTTGAGGGCGGTGGCCTTAAGGCTGTTCAGGTAGGATATTATATCCTCATAACTCTTTATAAGGTTAACAACCTTCCTGAAATCTTTTCTGTTTAGCTTATTCTTTCTCAGGATATTTCTGAGGGCTATCAGGGTGAGGTTTGCCCTGTTGAACTTCTCCTGCCACTCCCTCCAGAACTCCTTTGAGTTTAGGGGAGCTTTTACATCGTAATACTCAAGGTCTGAAATCTCCTTAAGGAGCTCAAGCTCAATATTTTTAAAAGTTTTCTTCATAAATAATTATTCTGTTTCTGTTAGGGAAAAAAGTAAAGGGGCGTTAAGCCCCAACCTTCTGGAGCTTTTTCTTATACTTTTCCCACTCCTCGGGAAACTTTTCCATTGTCTGCCTTATCAGTCTTCCCGCAACTGCTCCGAGACCGCATATGGATGTTGGTTGTATGTTTCTGTTTACGAAATCAAATCCTTCCCAGTCCTTCTCGTCCGCCTGCCCCTTGTAAATCTTCTCAAGGAGGTTTGCCTGTTCATAACAACCAACCCTGCAGGGGGTGCACTGACCGCAGGTTTCGTGTTCGTAAAACTCCGCAATCTTTAGTGCCGCCTCAACGATGTCATCTTCCTCCGTGAGGACTATAACCGTTCCCGTTCCCCCAAATCCGAGGGGGGAGTAGTCCATGGGAATGTCAAGCTCCTCGTGGGAGAAGCAGTCAAGGGCTCCCGAAAAGACCGCCTTCACCTTCTTGTTTCCGAGGGTTCCCCCTGCGTACTTGAATATAACCTCCCTGAGCGTTGTATTCATAGGGAGCTCGTAAACACCGGGCTTTTTCACCTTACCGCTTACGGGAAAGAGCTTAGGACCCGCGTAATCGCTCGGGCCTATATACCTGTACTCCTCCCATCCCATTGAGATTATGTAAGGAACGTTCGCTATCGTCTCAACGTTGTTAACAACGGTGGGTTTACCCCAGAGACCTTTCTGAACGGGATAGGGTGGTTTGAGCCTCGGGTGTCCCCTTTTTCCTTCAAGGCTCTCTATGAGTGCGGTCTCCTCACCGCAGATGTAAGCTCCCGCACCCCTTGCGACGTATATCTCAAGGTCAAAACCGGAACCCAGTATGTTCTTCCCAAGAAGACCTTTCTTCTTAGCTTCTTCTATTGCATCCCTGAGTATGTAATACCCCGCCGGATACTCTCCCCTTATGTATATGTATGCCTCGTTAGCACCTATGGCGTAGGAAGATATGATTATCCCCTCTATCAAGAGGTGGGGGTCCCTCTCTATGATTATCCTGTCCTTGAAGGTTCCTGGTTCAGACTCGTCCGCGTTGCAGATGAAGTATCTGGGGCCCGGATTTTGGACCGCAAACTTCCACTTTTTACCCGTTGGGAATCCCGCTCCTCCCCTTCCCCTGAGGGTGCTCTTATCAACCCAGTCAATTATCTCCTCGGGGGACATATTAAGGGCTTTCTCAAGGGCCTGGTATCCCCCATCTTTTATGTATTCATCTATCGTATGAACACGAGGCTTTTTAGCCCTCTTTAGAAGCATATTTAAGGTTGTCTCCGCGTAAATCCTAGGTATAGCGGGATAGGACCTCATTTAACTGCACCTCACTTTCAAATTTATACTCGTCCTCATTTATCATAAAAACGGGTGCTTCGGAACACGCACCGAGACACTGAACGGGAACAATCTTAAACTTCCCGTCGGGAGTGGTCTCGCCGGGCTTTATGCCCAGTATCTTCTCAAGGGCCTGAAGGAGCTTATTCTTACCCATGAGGTGGCAAACTATGCTTACGCATACTCTAATCCTGTATTTCGCCTTATCCTCCCTGTCAAACATATCGTAAAAGGCAACAACCCCCTCAACGTGGTTAAGGGGAAGCTCAAGCATATCCGCGAGAGGCTTCAGGCTTTCGGGGGGTATGTAACCGTAGTAGTTCTGTATCTCGTGAAGGCACAGGAGTATGGCCTGTTGCTTTTTGGGAAAGTAGTTTATGTGTTCCTCAAGCTTTTTCTTGAGTTCCTCGGGAAACTCAAACTCCGTTTTAAACATAGATATAAATTTTAAAGACTTTAAAGGAATACAACCATGTTATCTCTGTGTATCACCTCGTCCTTCGTGGTTTTAAGAAGCTCCCTGACCTCTTTCGTTTTCAACCCCTTTATCCTTTCAAGCTCCTGAGAGGAGAAGTTAACCTTTCCCTTTCCGACTATTAACCCCTCCTCGTTAACAACGCTCACAACATCTCCCTTATTGAAAACTCCCTCAACCCTCTTTATGCCCGCGGGGAGGAGGCTTTTTCCCTCCTTTAGAGCCTTTACCGCTCCCTCATCCACAACTATTACACCCTTTGGCTCTTCAAGTGTTGCTATCACCTTTAGAGCGTTCCTCAGCTTCCTCCTTGAGGGCTTAAAGAGCGTTCCCTTGGTCTTGAAGTTCACTATATCCTCAAGGGAGTCTTCCTTCCCAGTTATTATTACGGGAATGTTTAAGGTTGTTGCGAGCCTCGTTGCTTCCAGCTTGCTCCTCATGCCTCCCGTTCCGAAGCTCGTTCCCGTTCCCTTTACGTATTTAAAGGCTTCCTCAACACTCTCAACGACGGGAATTACCCTGTCCCCGTGGTCCCTAAGCCCCCCCGCGCTTGAGAATATGACGAGGAGGTTTGCACCAATGGTAAAGGAGACGTATACCGCGAGAAAATCGTTATCACCGAATATAAGCTCGCTCACCGCAACCGCATCGTTCTCGTTAATAACTGGGATTATCCCCATCTCAAGGAGTTTATTGAGTGTATTTTTAGCGTTCGTGAACCTATCCTTATTTTTTGCGGAAAAAACGTCCTTCGTGAGGAGTACCTGTCCCACCATAAGCCCGTAGTTTGAGAAAACGGTGTCGTAAAGATGCATAAGGTATGCCTGACCTACCGCGGAAAGGGCTTGTTTCGTTATTAAATCCCTCGGCTTTTCCCTTATACCCAGCTTTTTCGCTCCCGAGAGAACCGCTCCCGAGGAAACTATTAAGAACTCGTATCCCTTCCCTTTTAGCCTTTTTATCTCTTCCGCCAGCTTTGATAGAAACCTGAGGTCTATGTCCCCTTCGGGTGTCTCAAGGAGGTTTGAGCCTATCTTCAGGACGATTCTCATTCCTTAGAGATTTTAAATCCCTTTCCAGCTTATAGGCCTTATAAGTAAGTCTTATAATACCTTAAGGAAGTGTGTCATCTACATCTTAAGCGAAGTATTTATTCTTAAAAGAAGTTAAGGAGGGAACTTCTATGGAAATCGGCGGAAGCTTTTACGAAAAGAAGTATTACAGCACCTGTTATATGTGTGCTTGCCGTTGCGGTATAGAGGTTTACGTTAGAAACGGTAGAGTTACATACATAAAGGGAAACGATGACCACCCTTTAAATAAAGGTGTTCTCTGTGCCAAGGGTTCCTCGGGAATAATGAAAGAATACTCACCCGCAAGGTTGAGAAAGCCCCTCCTCAGGGTAGGACCAAGAGGTTCGGGGCAGTTTAAGGAGATAGAGTGGGACGAAGCCCTTGAGATTGCAGCCAAATGGATAAGGGAAGCTGCCCAGAAGAACCCCGCAAAGGTCGCCTTCTTCACGGGAAGGGACCAGATGCAGGCCATAAACGGATGGTTTGCGGGGCAGATAGGAACGATAAACTGGGCTGCACACGGGGGATTTTGCTCCGTTAACGTCGCAGCAGCAGGACTTATGTCCGTTGGATACTCCTTCTGGGAGTTCGGAGACCCCGACTTTGAACACACCAAGTACTTTATGATGATAGGCGTTGCGGAGGACCACGCCTCCAACCCCTTCAAGCTCGGAATACAGGAGCTCAAGAGAAGGGGAGGAAAGTTCGTATTTGTTAACCCCGTGAGGTGGAGCTACGGAGCGATAGCGGACGAGTGGATTCCCATAAAGCCCGGAACGGACGGAGCTTTTATACTGGGACTTGCCCACGTTCTGTTTAAGTACAACCTCATAGACTGGGAGTTCCTGAAAGAGTACACGAACGCCCCCTGGCTTGTCATTCAGGCACCCGGAACCCCCAAGGACGGACTCTTTTACAGAAACGAAGAAGGAAAACCGATGGTATTTGACAAGAAATCAAACAGCTTTAAGCCCGCGGATCGCATAGTTCCCGAAAACCTTGACCCCGCATTCATAGGTGAGTTTGAGACACCAGAAGGTTATAAGGTAAGACCCGCCTTTGATATATTCGCGGAAAGGATAGTTAAGGATTACACCCCCGAAAAGGTATCAAAGATTACGGGCATACCTGCGGAGACGATAGAGAGGATAGCCAAGGAGCTCGGAGTTACCGCCCTCTACGACCCCATAGAGCTCCCGATAGAGTGGACCGACGTATGGGGAAGGAAGCACAAGACTATGAAGGGAAGACCCGTTTCCTTCCACATAATGAGGGGAATAGCTTCCCACTCAAACGGATACCAGACAGCAAGGGCGGTATTCGTTCTTATGATGCTTCTCGGTTGCATAGACAGACCCGGCGGACACCTCGCAAAACCCCCCTACCCCAAGCATATAGAGGACCTTCCAAAACCCAAGAAGATAAACTCTCTTGATGAACTTGAGTTCGGAAAACCCTACGGACCTCACCTCGGAATACCCCAAAGCCCCGATGACCTCCTCGTTGATGAGAACGGAAATCCCCTCAGAATAGACAGGGCTTATAGCTGGGAGTTCCCCATAGCTGCCCATGGACTTATACAGAACGTGATACCCGCCGCTTATGAGAGAAATCCCTACGACATAGAGGTTCTCATGATTTACATGGCAAATATGGCTTGGAACTCCTCCCAGAACATACCCTACATCCTTAAAGCCCTTACCGCAAAGGACGCAAGCGGAAACTACGTAATTCCGAAGATAATTACGATAGATGCCTTCTACAGCGAGATGGTCGCTTACTCGGACCTCGTCCTGCCGGATGCGACCTACCTTGAACAGTGGTTTGCCCTCTCACTCCTTGACAGACCGCCCTCCGTTGCCTCGGGACCCGTTGATGCGATTAGGCAACCCATAGTTGAGCCGAGGGACCTCAAAGGTGAAAAGCTTGATGTTCTCCCCTGGGGAGAGATAATGGTAAGACTCGGGACTAAGCTCGGACTTCCCGGATTCGTTAACGAGGACGGAACTCCCAAGTATAAGGACTGGAAGGACTTTCTCATAAACTGGCAACCCCAGCCCGGCGTGGGAGCACTTGCGGGATGGAGAGGAAAGAACGGGGATAAGCACTTTGTGGGAGAGCCGAACCCCAACCAGCTTGAGATGTACGCAAAGAACAAGGGATTCTTCTACTATCCCCTTCCCGAGCACATGCGTTATTACAGGTATGCAAACAAGGACTACCTTGAGTGGGCAAAGAGCGTTAAGTTCGTAAAGAGGACCGACCCCATAATTATGAACTTCTACGTTGAAACCCTCCAGAAGTTCAGGCTCGCGGGACAAGGTCTCTGGGAAGGGGAAAAACAGCCTCCCAATGACCCCGTAATCAGGGAAAGGCTCGTCAGATACTTTGACCCTCTACCCTTCTGGTATCCTCCCTTTGAGGAAGAAGTAAGCGGTGATGATTATCCCCTTTACGCATTCACGAAAAGACCCCAGTGGATGTATCACTCCTGGGACTCCCAGAACGCATGGCTCAGGCAGATATCAACGAGAAACTACCTTTACATGAACCCCAAGACCGCTAAGAAGCTCGGTATAAAGCACCTTGACTGGGTCTGGGTTGAGTCAAGGATAGGAAAGGTTAAGTGTCAGGTATTCCTCACCGAGTGCACCGAGCCAAACTCCGTATGGACCTGGAACGCTATCGGTAAGATGATAGGAGCTTGGGGGCTCAAGCCCGAAGCGGAAGAGGGACACCAGGGATTCCTCCTCAACCACGTAATACCCCACTCCATAAGAATGGGAGGAAGGGAGTTCTACTACGGAGACCCAATTACGGGACACCTCGCCTGGTTTGATACGAAGGTAAGGGTTTACAAAGCTGAAGACCAAACGCCCGAGACCTATCCCGAGTTTAAGGTTGAGCCCCTCCCCTACATTAAGGAAAGGTGGGTTGAACTTTTAAGGTATAAACCTTAAGTAAGGAGGTAGAAAGATGCCCCAGTATGCTCTCGTTATAGATTTGAATACTTGTGTTGGTTGCCACGCCTGTGCTACAAACTGCAAGGAGTGGAACACTCAGGCGGCTTTTGGACCCTTATCCGATTACGACCCCTTCGGAGCACACCCTTCGGGAGTTTGGTATAACAGGATATTCACCTACGAGATGGGTGAGTTTCCCGAAACGCAGGTGTTCCACCTTCCAAAGTCCTGTCTCCACTGTCAGGACGCTCCGTGTGTTCCCGTCTGTCCGACGGGTGCAAGCTACAAGAGGGAGCAGGACGGTATAGTCCTTGTAAATTACGACGACTGCATAGGCTGTAAGCTTTGCTCCTGGGCATGCCCCTACGGATGCCGTGAGTTTGATGAAGCGGATAAGGTTATGAAGAAGTGCACCCTCTGTATAGACAGGATTTACGACGAAACCCTTCCCCCCGAACACAGACAGCCAGCATGCGTTCTCACGTGCCCCGCAAGGGCAAGATTCTTCGGAGATATTGAGGACCCGAACAGCGAGGTTTACAAGCTAATCAAGGAGAGAAACGGCTTTGTTCTCTTCCCCGACATGGGAACAAACCCCGCAAACCACTACCTGCCGAGACAGGAAACTAAGATAAACCTTGAGGAGTTTGAAAAGCACATCCTGAAACCCGATAACCCCCTATTCCTTGAGGTTCTAAGAAGACATCACACATCCGCAGGGCAGAAAGCGACGGAGGAAAAACCTGAGGAAGCTTACGAAGAACTACCATAAAAGGAGGTAAGAGATGCACCCGCCGATTTCCCTTATATTCTTCTTTTTAACCGCAGGAACTTCCATAGGGCTCTTTATCTTCACCTATTTCATTGAGTTTCTCACCCTTTTCGGAAAAGGTCAGGGACTTCCTAAGGAAGTTGTTCTTTTATCGGGAGTCATAAGTCTCATACTCATAGGTATAGGTGCGATAGGAGCGTCCTTCCACCTGGGACACAAGCTGAGGGCTTGGAAGGCTATAAAGAGGTTTAACACCTCTTGGCTCTCAAGGGAAGCGGTATTCAGCGGAGCTTACGGATTTACACTTCTCATTTACCTCGTCCTTAAATACTTTGAGGTTTCTCCCTTCCTTGAACATACCTTTGGAATAATAACTTGGATTCTCGGAATTCTAAGCGGTTTCTCAACCGCTATGATTTATGCATCAAACAAGTTCGTCCTTGAGTGGAACACGGGAATAACGGTTATTTACTACCTCTTAATGTATCTAATGCTGGGCTCTTCAGCCTTCACGATAATATCCTACTTCTATAACCTGCCCTATACGGGAACATTCCTATTCCTCACCTTCCTCTTCGTTCTCCTCGGATTTGGCTTCAGACTTGCCTTCAACATAAGGCAGTTTTACATCAAACGTCCCACCCTTAACGAAGCCCTGAACCTCCCTCACAACAGACCCATAAGGGTTATAGACAAAAGCTCAACGACCGACAATTACTGCACGACCGAGTTTTACTACGCAAAGGGAAAGCAGATGCTTCCCACATTCATACCACTTGCATACTTATTTACCTTCATACTTCCCCTATTTCTTCTTATATACGTTTACATAACGGGAACCGTTAATATGTTTCTCCTGTCAACGATTTACCTATCCATACTCGTGGGAAGTGCTATAGAAAGGTGGTGCTTCTTCGTTGAAGGAAACCATGTCCAGAACCTCTTTTACGGACTTTACCCAGAAGAGGGATACAGGCTCAGGAAGGGATACATGGAGAGAAAGGAAACGAGAATATCCCTCTACGGCTGAGCTTCCCTCTTCTTTATCTCAACTCCTTTTATCCAGAGGGCTACGAATATAAACCATAACAGGGAGATGAGGAAATCCGTAATGAGAAGGTAATCCTTTCCGAGCTTCAGGAATATACCTCCCAGAATTCCTCCGAGAAATGCCCCCATAAACTGAATAGTATTGTAAACTCCGACCGCTATTCCCCTTTTCTCGGGCCCCGCAAACTTCGTGAGAAGGGAAGGAAGAATTGGTTCAAGGAGGTGAAAACCTATAAAGAAGAGAAGAAGCATTAAAAATACTCCGTAAATATTCTTAAGGAGAATGTGAATAAGAAATCCCAGAGAGATTAGAAGTATTCCCGAAAGGTAAACGGGTTTTATCTTCCCCCTCTTTTCCGCAAAGATTATCGCGGGAACCATTATAGCGAGGGATATAAGGATAACGGGTAGGTATATCTTCCAGTGCTCGGGTTTTGGTATGTTGTAGTTTTCTATAAGCTCAATGGGTATAACCGTGAATATGGATACGAGAATGAGGTGAAGAATACCTATAGAGAGGTCAACCGCCATCTGATTTTTATCGGTGAGTATTTGGGGAAGGAGCTTTAAGAAGGGCTCTATCTCCTTTTCATGTCTCTTTGGTTCGTGAATGAAGAGAAGGAGATAAAGGAGTGCGAGAAGGGAGAGGGCTCCCGTAAGGAAGAATATAAAGGGAACTCCAAACTTGCCCGCGAGAACGGGGGCGGCTACTATGCTGAAGGCGAAGGTCATTCCTATTGCCGCACCTATATGGGCGAAGGCTACCGTTCTCACCTCCTCCCTTATGAGGTCCGCCGAGAGGGCTATCGCCGCGGAGGATATGGCACCCGCTCCCTGAAGGAAACGGGCTATCAGCATGGTCCAGATATTCTGGGCAACTCCTCCGAGGAAGCTACCCAGGGCATATATGAGAAGTCCTACGGTTATAACTCCCTTCCTTGAGTATTTATCCGAAAGGTATCCGAAGGGAATCTGGAGCAGTGCCTGGGTTAGTCCGTATATACCTACCGCAAGACCCGTTAAAAGAGGGGTACTTCCCGAAAGTTTCTTAACATAGGGGGCGAGAACGGGAAGGAGAAGAAAGAGCCCGAGAAATCTCGCGACAACTACGAAGGTTATTCCCGCTACAACCTTTTTCTCTTCCTTGGTAAGCATAAAGGAAATTTTAACTCAGATATCCTCTATATCCTCACCCCTGAGAAGTCTCTGGGCATAGTTAACACACGCTAACACCATAAACCAGAGAGCATGGTGCTGAGTGTTGTTAAAGTTTTCCTTAACGAGGAGCGTTCCATCGTCCTTCTCAACAACAGTTATATACTTGAAGGCTTCTTGGGCAAGTGCCTTGTTTCTTACCTTCTGGAGTATTCTTTCCTTTACCCAGTCGGGTAGCGGTCTCTCTCTCATGTTAATAAAGGATAATGAAATCAAGGTTTTAGAGTATGACCTTTTCAAGGTGGAGTCCCTGGGGAGGTGCGGTGTATGGGGCTTTTCCCTTCCCTTTAAGGAGCTCCTCCATTAATGAGGGTTCGTAAACCCCGAGGGCTATTTTTACAGCGGTTCCCACAATCCTTCTCACCATATACCTCAGGAAGTGGGAAGCCCTAAGCCTTATCTCTATAAGTTTTCCTTCTCTTTTCAGGCTCACCTCTTCAAGGTTTATGACCGTGTTTTTTTCCTCCTCAAGTTTTGCAAAAGCCCTAAAGTCGTGTTCTCCCCTAACTAGCTCAAGAGTTCTTTTTAGAAGCTCAAAGTTTATCCCCTTCTTTACCTGCCAGGTAAAGGGATATAGAAAGGGGTTTCTCACTTCCGAGTTCCATATCTTGTAAAGGTAAACCTTTCCCTTCACGGAATACCTTGCGTTAAACTCGGGGGAGACCTTTCTCACCTCGTAAACGCCTATATCCTTCGGAAGTATTCCGTTTAGAGCAAGTAAGAGCTTTTCCTCGGGAAAATCCTTTTTGGCCTTAAAGTTTGCAACGTAATCAAGGGCGTGGACTCCCGCATCCGTTCTGCAACATCCTATCACTTTAATCTCTTCGTTAAATATCTTTGAGAGGGCTTCCTGGAGGACTCCCTGAACAGTCCTCTCCTTGGGCTGAACCTGCCACCCCGAAAAGTTTGTTCCGACGAAGGCAAGCCGAAGGAGATAATTAATCATACTTTTTAAGCTCTTCCTTTATCCTCTCAATAGTATCTACTTTTAATGAGTCGTATCCGTAAAGCTCAGCCAGCTTTACGCTCACCCAGTCCGCAAGGTGAACGAGGTAGAGGCTCCTTGAGAGGTATGAGTTCCCTTCTCCCTTCAGCACTATGGGGACTATTCCCATATCCTTTAAGAGTTTTAGGGTTATATCAACCCTGAGTTTTACCCTGTGGTGGTCTTTCGCGTCATACATAACTATGTAGTGAAACTTGTTTCTCAGGGATGGGTTATTCCAGCCCATTACCTCGTTATGGTGCATCTCGGGTAGGACCGCGTAATAAAGGGGTGTTTTTGCATTCTCGTTTATCTGTCCCTTCCACCTTTCCGCTATGGCATCGGTGAGGGGCGTTGAGTAAACTACGGGAACGTAGCCGTAAAGCCTTTCCGCTATCCTATACCCTTCTTCCTTTATTTTGTTAAGATTTTCCCTTACGTTCTCCTTTGCGTCCTCCATCTCCTCTGGAGATATTCCCACGAGACACAAGGCCTTTGAGAGGAGGTAACCGAAAGCGTATCTCGGCTGAAAGCCTTTCGGAACTTCGTAAACTTCACACCCGTTTTTCTCCGCAAGCTCCTTTAACTTTCCACCCGAGGTTATACATACGGGCTTTATGCCCCTTTTCAGGGCCTCCTCAAAGTTTGAGAGTGTTTCCTCCGTGTTTCCGCTGTAGCTTATGCAAACAACGAGATAACTATCATCAACGAAGGGAGGAAGCTCGTAACCTTTTACGACAAAGGAGGGAATCTTTACACCCCTGTGATTTAACCATTTACTCGCAAAGGTTCCAGCTATTCCCGACCCCCCCATTCCGCAGAAGACAATACCCTTATAACCGCTCAGGTCCTTACCTATATCTTCGTAAACTATCTGCTCGTAAAATCCTTCAAGTAAACCCTCAACCCCCATGTCTTGATTTTAGCTTAAAATAAACCTGAGCGTTCAGGGAATATGAGGGAAGTTGTTATAAATTCCGTAAAGAGCCTTTTTCTTACACCCGAGTTTCTCATTCCCTGGATATTCTTCTTTACCGTTCTCCTCGTTATAACTCCTTTGCCATACGTAGGTATGGTTTCCTTTTATCTTCTCCTCCTACTTGTGAACTCAACGGTTATGCATTTCACCGAAGTGTTGAAGCATAACGAGAGCTACGAGATAAGGAGGGTTCTGCTTCCGAAAAGTTCGGTGTTCAGCTACACCCTTTCCGAGGCGGTTTACCTCTATCTCGTTGCGGTTCTCTCTTATTTATTTACGAAGTTTTACATAGTTTTGGGACTTTGGTGGTTGTTTTATAAACCTTACCTCTCAAAGGAGCTTTACATAGCGAGAACCTTCAAGGAAGGATTTCAGTCTATACTCGTTCTCCTTTTGTTTCCAAACGGAAGGTATGCGAAGGTCGGTATCAAGTGGCTTTTTGTATCCCTTCCCCTTCTCCTTCTTTTTACAGCTTTGCTTCTCTCGGTCGCGGGAATTCTTCTCGCTTCCCTGGTTGCCCTAATGTTCTGTCTTCTTCTTTCCAACTTTACCCTTTACACCCTTGAGTATGTGAAGAGCCTCGATTAAGTCTCACAGCAGGATTTTTTCCTTTTCTTGCTCCTGTAAATGAGGTAAATACCAAAACCCAAGAGAACTATCGGGAATATATACTCCATCATTTTTTTAAGTTTCTGAAAAGTTCGGGAAGACGCAAGAGGTATAGGTAAATCCTCTTCCACCTGCTCCACTCAATTGCGGGAAGATTGGCACCGTAAGTTTTGTTAGGCTCCAAGTTATTGGCAACTCCGGACTTTGCTGTAACTATCACGTTATCCCCTATCTCAACGTGGTCCGCAACACCTACCTGCCCCGCAAGGATTACGTTCTTTCCGGTTCTTACACTACCCGATAGGCCGACCTGCGAGACGAGTATGTTATTCTCCCCTACCCTGCAGTTGTGGGCCACCATTACGAGGTTATCTATCTTCGTATTTTTCCCGATAACCGTTGTCTCAATAAGTGCCCGGTCAACGGTTGTGTTCGCCCCTATCTCAACGTTATCCTCAACGACAACGTTCCCTATGTGATTGAGCTTCTTTATTCCCTGAGGGGTTATGTGGTATCCAAAGCCGTCAGCCCCAAGAACTACACCGCTGTGAATCCTCACGTTCCTGCCTATAACCGTGTTCCTGTATATATGAACCCCGCTGAAGATAATGGTATTATCCCCTATAATGGTGTTATCCCCGATAAAGGTAAAGGGATAAATCTTGACGTTTCTCCCTATCTTGACGTTGTTCCCTATAACTACGAAATCCCCTATGTAGCTTCCAGCTCCAACCTCAACCCCTTCCCCTATTGACGCCTTATCCGATATACCGACGGGATGTTCTTCGGGGAAGAACTTCTCAAGGAACTGGACAAGGGCAAGCTTAACGTCTTTCACTTTAACATAGGGCTTTCCGTCTATATCTTTGTCCACAACGAGGAGGCTTGCCTTCCCCTTAGCCTTCTCTATATCCCTATCGCTCTGGCAGAATACGACCGTTTCTTCCTTTGGATTTTCGGGCGTTGAAATTCCCTTTATAACTCCCGAAGGGTCTCCCTTCAGCTCTCCCTTTACGGTTTCCGCAACCTCTTTAAAGGTTACATTCATTTTTTACTCTCCGCTTATTACAGAATCTTTAGAAGAAGTTCCTCAATTCCATTCCATAAGTTTAAGATAGCATAATAAGTATTCCATGCTTTCCGTTCTCATACGGGCAAAAAACGAAGAGAAGAATATAGGAAGAGCTATAAGAAGCGTTCTCGGACTTTCGGACGAGGTTATAGTTCTTGACGACCACTCAACGGATAGAACCTCGGAAGTTGCGAAGAGCCTTGGTGCAAAGGTTTACAGGCTTGAGGAAAAAATGAGCTACGCGGAAAAGCTGAATTACGGGATAGAACTTTGTAAAAACGAGTGGGTGATGGTAATAGACGCTGACGAGGAGGTATCGGAGGAGCTGAGGGAAAGTATAAGAAAGGAGCTTAAAAATCCGAGGTATGAGGCTTATAAAATTCCGAGGAAAACCTATTACCTCGGGGATTTTTTAAACCACGTCTGGTATCCCGAGTGGAGGCTCAGGCTCTTCAGGAAGGGAAGGGTTTTCTTTGAGGGTGAGGTTCACGAAAGAGCTATTGTTAAAGGAAGAGCTGGGAAGCTCAAGGGCGATTTATACCATTACTCCTTCAGAAGTTTAAAACACCAGTATGAGAAAAACATGAACTACGCAAAGATGATGGCCAAAGCTATGAAGAAAAGGGGAGAAAGGTTCAGAGCTTATAAGCTCTTCCTGAATCCCCTCTGGAGTTTCATCAAGCTTTACCTGTTAAAGCTCGGATTTCTTGACGGATGCAGGGGATTTCTCGCTTCCCTCTCGGTTGCCATTTACACTTTTCAGAAGTACGCTTTTCTCTTTGAACTTGAACTTAAAGAAAAATACCAAGGAGAACTCTGGAGGAGGGAGTGATTACTTTTTTATAACCCCGCAGGCTATACGCCTGCCAGCATTTCCCGCCGGATTTGACCTGTAGTCGTCTCCCCTCTCGTGAATAACTATGGCGGTTCCACCTTCCTTAAATAGGCTGTTCTTTTTACCCTCCTTTAGCGTAACGAAGGGGTTAAAAACGTGAACCCTGAGGTTTCCCTTTGAATCGGTAAATACATTTGGCATATCCCCTGCGTGGAAGCCTCTCGGGTTTAAAAGTCCGTGCTCCTTCCCGAAGGGGTTGAAGTGTCCCTTGGCACTTTTAAAGTCTGGGGGAATACAGCTTCCCCTTTCGTGTATGTGAAAGGCGAGTTCTCTGTTTGGCGGTAAGTTTGAGGCTTCTACTTTGAGAAGAACGCCATTTCCCGCATCAAGAAGCTCAACTTTTCCTATAACCTTACCCTCTCTGTTTATAAGTTCCGCATAGGCTTTTTCTATGGCAAAAGAAATGGTAGCCATAAGGCTTAGTCCCATAAAAAGGATTCCTCTTCTCATCTTCCCACCTCCTTTTAACCATTAAAATATCCTTCTATGAAAAAACAACTGATTGAGCTCATTCTCATAATAGGAGCTGTTCTCCTTATAAGGGAGTATTTAGCCCAGGCCTATAACATACCTTCCGCATCAATGGAACCCACGCTCCTCGTTGGGGACTTCATACTCGTGAATAAACTCGTTTACTCCCTATCCGAGCCCATGAGGGGGGATATGCTTGTCTTCAAGTATCCGAGAAATCCCGAGATAAGCTTTATAAAGAGGATTATCGCAAAAGGGGGGGATACCGTTGAGTTCATACCCCAATACGACGAAAAGGAAGACTTAATATACTACAAGGTTTCAGTAAACGGAAAGGTTTATGAGCTAGAGTATGAGGGAAAGGAGGAGCTAACCAGGGGAACCTGTTACAAGTTCAGGGAGACACTATACAGGGAGGACGGAGAGGTAATAAAGCATTATGTATGCTTCAGGAGAACTCCTTTCAAGCTCCCGGGGGTTGCATACAACGCAATAGACGAAAACTTATGCCTCAGATACAGCGAGGAGGGTTTCTGCACGAAGTTTGTCGTTCCCGAGAACAGCTACTTCGTTATGGGGGACAACAGGGATAACAGTCAGGACAGCAGGTTCTGGGGGTTCGTTCCCCGTGAAATGGTGATAGGAAAGGCCTTCGTAATATACTACTCCGGTGAGGTTCCTCCCCTCACGCCTGAAGACGTCACCCCCTTCACCGCGGTAAAGCAGATAATTTTAGCCCTTCTTAATCCCAGGTTTTCACGCATAGGAATACCATTAATTAATAAGTGATGGAGTTCAGGGTCGGCTTTGGGTTTGACTCCCACGAGTTTACCGAGAACAAGAAGTTAATACTCGGGGGTGTTGAGATAGATTTTCCTTACGGACTGAAAGGACACTCGGATGGAGATGCGCTCCTCCACGCGATAACGGACGCCATTCTCGGAGCTATAGGCGAGAGGGATATAGGGGAGCTCTTCAGCGACGAGGACAAAAGGTGGAAAAATGCCCCCTCGGAGATTTTCCTAAAGAAAGCCCTTGAGCTCATGAGGGAAAAAGGTTACGAGCTCTCAAACCTTGACTGCACCCTTATAGCCGAAAGGCCCAAGATTGCCCCTTACAAAGACAAAATAAGGGAGAACCTATCAAAGCTCATTGGCGTAGATAAGGATAGAATTTCCATTAAGGGAAAGAGGAGGGAAGGGTTTTGCAAGGAAAATGGGATAGTCTGCATGTGCACCGTGCTCATTTACAGGGCTTAAAATTTTTAAAGGAGGTAAGAAAATGGAAGTAAGTCTAAATAAACAACCCGATAAGGTTTACGACGTGATAATAATAGGAGCGGGACCCGCGGGAACGACCGCAGCTATATACACCGCAAGGGCGGGATGGAAAACTCTGGTTTTATACAGGGCTGAGGCGGACGGAGCTCTCGGCGTTACCCAGAAGATAGAAAACTATCCCGGCGTTCCGGGACCCCTTTCTGGCTATGAGCTTCTGAAGATAATGAGGGAGCAGGCAAAGAGCTTCGGTGCGGAATTTGTGAGGGGTAAGGTTATAGCGACAGACCTGAACAGCGACCCCAAGAAGGTTTACACGATAGACGGAAGGGAGTTTCAAGGGAAGACGATAATCGTAGCCTCGGGGGCTATGGAGAGGGCGAACAAGTTCAAGGGGGAAGAGGAGTTCCTCGGAAGGGGTGTATCTTACTGCGGTGTTTGTGATGCGGCCTTCTTCAAGGACCAGCCAGTTGCGGTTATAGGTGACGACGATTACGCAATAGAAGAGGCGGAGTTCATAGCCCGTTTCGCAAGCAAGGTTTACTTCGTCGTTCCCGGAAGCAAGATAAAGGCACCTCCCGAAGTTGTGGAACACTTCAAGAATATGGAAAACGTTGAGATACTCTTAAGGCACAGACCGATAGAGATAGTAGGTGACCAGGTAGTTAAGGGTGTTAAGCTGAAAGACCTACAAAACAAACAGGAGAAACTCCTTGAGGTTAACGGCGTATTCATATTCCTCGGGGGAACGAAGCCTTCCGTTGACTTCCTTATGGGACAGGTTGAGATGACGGAAGGGGACTGTATAGTGGTTAACGAGGAGATGATGACCTCCGTTCCGGGGGTTTTTGCGGCAGGAGATGTTCTGTGTAACGAGGTAAAACAAGCGGTTGTGGCTGCGGCTATGGGATGTAAAGCGGCACTTGCGGTTGATAAGTTCCTTAGCGGAAAGAAGAAGATAGTTCCCCAGTGGTAACGCCCTTTTTCTTTTTCCTTTAAACTAAACTCTATGAAAGTTGTTATCGTCGGAAACGGTCCCGCCGCAGCGAGTGCCGTTGAAGCCTTCAGAAAGGTTGACAGGGAAAGCGATATAGTAATCCTCTCGGACGAGGAGTTCCCCACCTATGCCCCCAACTGCATGGAAAACGTCATAAGGGACGACATATCAAGGGAAGCCCTCTTCTACAAAGGAGGAGAGAGATTTTACGAAAAACACAGGGTTGATTTCAGACCGAAAAAGGAAGTTGTTAGAATTGATAACAAAAGGAAGGTTGTTATAACCAAAGAGGGAGAGGAGATATCTTACGATAAATGTCTTCTCGCAGCGGGGGCTTATGCCTTCGTTCCCCCCATAGAGGGTGTTGAGCTTGAAAGGGTTACGACTGCAAAAAACCTATACGACGCATACAGGATAAGAAACTGGATTGTATCGGGTAAGGTGAGGAGTGCGGTAATAATAGGTGCGGGACCAATAGGCATAGAGGACGCCGAAACCTTAAGGCATCTCGGCCTTGACGTTACGGTAATTGAGGTTTTTGACAGGATACTTCCGAGAATGCTTGACAGACAGATGGGACGCATATACCAGAATCCCCTTGAAGAGGAAGGAATAAAATTCCTTCTTGAACACCAGGTAGTTGCCATTCACGGCAAAAACGGAGAGGTTGAAGCGGTTGAGGTAAAGAAAAGGGGAAGCGATAAAACTTTCTTCGTGAAGACGGATATGGTGATAGTCTCAACGGGTGTGAGACCCAGAACCTACCTCGTTGAGGGAACGGATATAGAAATCCATATAGATAAAAAACTGGGAAAGCCCGTAGGGGGCATACTCGTAAACGAGTATCAGCAGACGAGCGACCCCGACGTTTACGCTGCGGGGGATATAGCCTCGGGCGTTGATGCTTGGGGAAACCACAGGTGGATAGCCCTCTTCCCTCCGGCTCAGCAGTCGGGATACGTGGCGGGCTTTAATATGGCTGGAAAGAGGGTAAGAAACACGGGACTCGTTGATTACAACGCGGTAAAGACGAGAAGCGTAACCGCGGGAAGCGGGGGGCTATTTGAGGACGCGGAAGAGAGCTTCTTCCTTGAGTATAAGGAGTATCTCATAAAGGTATTCCTGAAGGAGGGAAAGGTAAGGGGATACCAGTTTGTGGGCGTTCCGAAGTTTCCGAAGCTAAATACGAGAAACCCACTCCTTAGGGCTTTCAGGATAAATACGTGGGAGGAGAAAGTTGCCTTTGATAAGGGGCTCGGACTTGAAGCCTCAGGAGTTCTATATCACTTCTTTTTGAGACTAAACAGGGAGTTTAAGGAAGTTCACAGAAAGCTTATAGAAAGGATGTTTTTAAGGGGGCTTGCGGACCCCCGAAAGGAGGTTCCCCTCTTTATACAAGAGGAAGTAGGAGTATAGCGAGAAGCGTAAAGGTTAAGGGGAAAGCCTCCTCCGTCTCTATGTCCCTGTATCCGTTTATCTCTTTCGGCTCTCCGAATATCACGTTTGGGAAGAGCTTAAAGCCTACCCAGTTCCAGGCTATCCACTCCGCCACAAAGATTAAAGCAAGGAGAAGATTACCCTTTATAAGCTCAACGTTCAGGAAAAAGGCGTAGGCGGGGGCTATAACGAGAGCGGAAACAAGAGCCAAGAAGAGTAGAGCGGAGAACTTTGGAAGGTAAGAACCTATTCCCGTAAGTTCCTTGAAGTTTAGAGGAACACCTTGTCTCTTGAGGTGGTAAAAGAGGAAGTGAATAACGGTAAGGGGAACCGCGAAAGCAAGTATAAAGAGGAGCATATTCTCAGTGTTTAGCCAAGAGAGAGAAACGGTAGCTACGAAAAAGTTAAAAACCCATTCCTCAACGCTTTGAACCTTAAAGAGCTTGTAGGTGTAAATTACGCTCGTTATAACAGCAAGAAGGGATAGGAGAAATCCCGCCTTACCAAGCCCTAAGCTCGCAAAGAAGAAGGCAAAGAAAACTAGGAAGGGAAAGAAGTAATCCCTACAGCTCTTGCAGTTCTCAAAGAAATACTCGGTTATGAAACTGAACGGAACAACGGGAATGCTGAGCATAGCCAGAAGCTTTATCATTCCCATACCTCCTTTTAGGAAGTTAATTATACCTTGACCCTACAACCTTAAAACACTTACCTTTATATACATGAAATACAGGAGTGATAAAGTAAAGAAGGGTATAGAGAGGGCTCCCCACAGGGCTCTCCTCAGGGCTTGCGGTCTTTCGGACGAGGATTTTGACAAGCCCCTCATAGGCATAGCGAACTCTTACATAGACATAATTCCGGGACACGTTCACCTAAGGGAGTTCGTAGAACCCATAAAGGAGGAGGTGAGAAAACTCGGTGGTGTTCCCATAGAGTTTAACGTTATAGGGGTTGACGACGGGATAGCCATGGGACACGAGGGTATGCATTACTCCCTTCCCTCAAGGGAGCTAATAGCGGACTCAATAGAAACGGTCGTTAACGCCCACCAGCTTGACGCGCTCATATGCATACCCAACTGCGACAAGATTGTTCCCGGAATGCTGATGGGAGCCCTAAGGGTAAACGTCCCCACGGTATTCATAAGCGGTGGCCCCATGCTCGCGGGAGAGGTTAACGGCCAAAAGGTGGACCTCATATCCGTATTTGAGGGAATAGGAAAGGTAAAGAAGGGTGAGATAACGGAACAGGAGCTTAAGGTTATAGAGGCATCAGCCTGCCCCACCTGCGGAAGCTGTTCGGGAATGTTTACCGCAAACTCTATGAACTGCCTAACCGAGGTTCTGGGACTTGCCCTTCCCGGAAACGGAACGATACTCGCTATAGACCCGAGGAGGGAAATCCTTGCGAGGAATGCGGTAAAGGCTCTATTTGAGCTCCTTGAGAAGGACATAAAGCCGAGGGATATAGTAACGGAAGAGGCCATAGACGATGCCTTTACCGTTGATATAGCTATGGGAGGTTCATCAAACACGATACTCCACCTCCTTGCTATAGCGAGGGAAGCGGGAATAGAGTATGACCTTGCGAAGATAAACGAGATATCAAAGAGAACGCCGACGCTCTGCAAGATTTCACCCGCGTCCCATTACCATATAGAGGACCTAGACAGGGTAGGTGGAATTCCTACGATAATGAAGGAACTTTCAAAACTGGGCGTTCTTCACACCGATAGGATAACCGCAAGCGGTAAGAAGCTAAAAGAAATAATTGAAGAGGCTCCCGAGCCGGACGGGGAGGTTGTTAGAACCCTTGATAACCCCTACTCAAGGGACGGGGGAATAGCAATTCTCTTCGGAAATCTCGCTCCCGAGGGAGCGGTTGTTAAGACCGCAGGTGTTGACCCTAAGATGCTCACATTTAAAGGTAAAGCCATATGCTTTGACTCCGAGGAAGAAGCTATAGAAGGTATCCTGGGAGGAAAGGTAAAGCCCGGACACGTTGTGGTTATAAGGTATGAAGGTCCAAAAGGCGGTCCCGGAATGAGGGAGATGCTATCCCCAACCTCAGCCATTATGGGTATGGGGCTCGGGGATAAGGTTGCACTTATAACCGACGGAAGGTTCTCTGGAGGAACGAGGGGAGCCTGTGTGGGACACGTATCCCCTGAAGCCGCAGCGGGAGGCCCGATAGGTGTCGTTCAGGACGGAGACGAGATACTCATAAACATTCCAAACAGGAGGCTGGAGCTCCTCATACCCGAGGAGGAGCTAAAGAGAAGGCTTGAGAACTTTAAGCCAAAACAGAAGGAGATAAAGAGCTCCTGGCTGAGGAGGTATGCGAAGCTCGTCACCTCCGCCTCAAGGGGTGCTATCCTTGAGGCTTAATTCCTCCTTCATTATTTTTATTTCCCTTAATAGTTTTTCGGGTGTAACGCTTGCAGTTCCGAACTCTCCCACAACTATGCCCGCACAAACATTTCCGAGCTCACAGCACTCCTCCCATGTAGCTCCTGCGGTTTTAAAAGCGGTTATTGAAGCTATCACCGTATCGCCGGCACCCGTAACGTCGTAAACCTTCCTCGCCCTTGCGGGAAAGTGTTTAACCTCCTTATCAAGAAAAAGGCTCATTCCCTTCTCCCCTCTCGTAACGATTAGGGTTTTCAGGCTAAGCTCCTCCTTTAATCTCCTTCCGAGGCTCTCAACCTCACCCTCCCCGGTCATGGCTTTAAGCTCTTTCTCGTTAGGGGTAACGAGGTCAACATTCCTGTAGAGATACTTATTCTTAGGTCTCGGGTCAACGCTTGTGAAGACTTCTTTTTTTAAAATTTCCTTCATTAATTCGTCCGTGATAACCCCTTTTGCGTAGTCGGAAACGATTACCGCGTCAACTTTTAGGTTTTTTACAAAATCCAGGATTTTTTCAAGGGCTTTTCCTCTTATTCTTTCCCTACTTTCCCAATCAATCCTCAGGAGCTGCTGGTTCATTGCGACGACGCGGGTTTTCTTCGTTGTCGGTCTTTCGTCCTCTACGGGAAAGAAGTTTATACCGCTCTCTTCACAGAGCTCTCTTATTATCCTTCCCCCCTCATCCTTTCCTATCACACCGCAGAGGTAGGTCTCTACACCCAGGGAGCTCAAGTTTTTCGCTACGTTCGCAGCACCCCCGAGTCTGAACTCCTCCCCTTCAACCTCAAGAATGGGAACGGGTGCCTCGGGGGAGACCCTCTCAACCCTTCCCTTTAGGTATGTGTCAAGTATGATATCACCCACAACGAGAATTCTTAAACTTGTCAGCTTCTCAAGGAGCTCTTCAACCCTTCTCAGGTCCAGCATAGGGAAATATCCTAATACTCTTCCTCCTGCCACATCTCGGGCTTGAACCTCACTACCCTGTTCCTTCCCTCTTCCTTAGCCTTGTATAGGGCAACATCTGCAAACTTGACGCACTGCCAGAACTTTCCGTTGCAGTCCTTCGGGAACTCGGAAACCCCTATGCTTACGGTCTTCCTGATAACCGTTCCGTTCGGTAGCTTTATGGGTGTCTCTTCAATCCTCTTCCTTATCTTTTCCGCAACCTGCTCTGCATAGCCGTCTTTTACGTCAGTGAGCAGAACGAGGAACTCCTCCCCTCCGTATCTTATGAGGTAATCGGACTTTCTTATTGACTCCTTTATGGCCTTTGCAACCTGTCTTAATACCTCGTCTCCCGCATCGTGACCAAAGGTGTCGTTAACCTCCTTGAAAAAGTCAACGTCAACCATAAGAACGCCTATGTTTGAGTTCCTCCTCTGGGCCTGAGCGACGAGTTTATCAACAATGTCCTCAAGAAAGCGTCTGTTGAAAGCTCCCGTAAGCTTATCTATGTAAGACTGCTTTCTCAGTTGCTCCATTAACCTCTTGGACTCAAGAACGGGGGAAGCCTCCCTCAGGTATCCCTTTATGTAGGGAATAATAAGCTTTATGAAATCCTTTATCTGCTTCTCGTAAACTATCTGAATAACATTCCCCACCTTGCCACCGACGTTTACGGGAATGCAGTAATAACAGAAGTTTTCCGCATTCTCCTCACACATAATGAAGTTAGGGCATATACACCTGAACTCCTCCGAATCAACATCCTGGCCCGTTCTCTTTGCCCTGCACTCTTCCGGCTTTTCAAAAATAACGTTCGCACACCAGGTATCCCTTCCCCTTACAGCTACCTTCTCTATCGTATTTGAGTCCGTGACCTCGTATATGGAGAACTTATCAAGGCTCATGTAATCGGAAAGAACGCTTTCTATCCTTCTGTAAACGTCCTCCTTCGTAGCGTCAAGCTCTATAGTCTTCTTAAACTGGGATATCCTCACAAGCTCGTCTATTATCTTTTCGGTATCCCTCACCTCGTTCTCGGTCTCCATGAGGTTGTATCCGAGGAGTGTGTAAACCTTCTCCCTTATGCTCCTCAATACTCCGTTCAGGGAGCTAACAACCTCGTTTATCCTATTTGCGAGGGGGAGAAAATCCCTCTCTACATTAGAGAGGTTTATCCTTACCCCGAAGTTCCCCCTCTCAAACTGGTTAAAGAGGTTCGTAATTTCCTGAAGGAAACTGCTCAGGGATTTGAAATTCTTCCAGACGATAAACAGGGAGATAAAACCAACAAGAGAGATTGTTCCCACAAGCGTTCCCCATACAAAAAGACCGAAGTTTCTGTAAGGGGTTATGTCCATGGTTATGGATATAGCTCCGAGGACCTCTCCCCTCTTTACGTTGTGGCACGCCATACAGTTTACCGAAGGTGTAGGCTCCGCCTTGTAAGGTATTACAACCCTGTAGAGAACCCTTTCTATGGACTCAATCAGTTCTTCCTTCGGTCTTCCGTAGGCGAGAACCTCCCTCTCTATCGTGTAAACGGGCTCCTCGTAATGTTTCCCCTTTCCGAACTGCCTTATTACAGCCTCTCCCCTCAGAACTCTAACCTCTTCAAGGTTTTCCATATCCATTATCTGGGCCAGAAATATATCCCTTTTATCCATTGCGTTTGTAAGCATAAGGGTTGTGAGGGAGCTTCTAACGACTTCCGCAACGGTGTAAGCCCTTTCCTTTGCGGGTTTTAATACCGATTTCCTTACCGAGTAAAAGCTAAAGGCGAAGATTACTATCAGGCTTATTCCCCATAGAATTATAAGCTTTATCCCGAAACTTTTGCTCATTTAAATACACCTTTATTAAAATTTAAACATGAAGGTATTTATATTAGGTGGGGGAAAGGGAACAAGGCTATGGCCTCTGTCAAGGGAGAACTTCCCGAAGCAGTTCATAAGGCTCTTTTCAAAGCATTCCCTCTTTCAGGAAACCGTGAGAAGGGCCCTGAGGCTCACCTCTCAGGAAGAGATTTTCGTCATAACGGGGGAGAGATACGAGTGGCTCATAAGGAGCGAACTTGAAGAGATAGGGGCTGAGAACGTAAACGTTGTAGTTGAACCGATAGGAAGGAACACAGCTCCCGCAATAGCCCTCGGAGTGAAAGAGCTCCTCAGGCTTGAAACACCTCCCAACGAGTGCGTTCTCGTTCTTCCCTCGGACCACCTCATAAGGAATGAGGAAGCCTTTAAAGATGCAGTTGAAAGGGGCAAAGAAGTAGCAAAAAGGGGGTATATAGTTCTCTTCGGAGAAAAGCCCACCTATCCTGAGACGGGATACGGCTATATAAAGCTTTTTAAAGAAATTGAGAACGGCGTTTACGAGGTTGAGAGATTTGAGGAAAAACCCAATTACGAAAGGGCAAAGGAGTATGTAAAAGACGGAAAACACCTCTGGAACTGCGGCATATTCCTCTTCACCCTTGAGAGGATAGTAAGGGATTACTCGGAACATATGCCCGAGGTGAACCTTAACCTGAAGCTTGAGGAGTTCAGAAGAGCTTTCCAAAGTTTTCCCGATATCTCCTTTGACTACGCAATTCTTGAAAAGACGAAGAAGCTTGCGGTCGTTAAGATGGAAGCGGGCTGGAGCGATGTAGGTTCCTGGAAGGCGGTTTACGACAATATGGAGAAGAACGGGAAGGGAAACGTTGTTATAGGGGACGTTGAGGCGATAGATACGGAAAACTCCCTCTTACTTTCTCAGGGGAAAAACCTGATAGCCTGCGTCGGGCTTGAGGACTTCGTAATAGTTGGAACGGAAGACGCAACCCTCATAATAAGGAAGGAGGAAGCCCAGAGGGTAAGGGACATAGTAAAACACCTGAAGAAAAAGGGAGACGAGAGGGCCTTAGAACACATAACGATATTTACACCCTTCGGGAGCATAACGAAGCTTGAAAACGGGGAGAGATACAGGATAAGGAAACTTGTCATAAAGAAGGGGAAGGACATACCCCTCAGGATGCACCACCACAGAACGGTTCACTTCATAATACTTAAGGGAACTGCAAAGGTGAGGATTAACGGAAGCGAGAGGTTTTACCACGAAAATGAAAGCTTCTTCATACCAAAATCAACACCCTATAAAATAATTAACGTCGGAAGGATACCTCTTGAGATAATAGAGGTTGAAAGCGGAGAGTATTTGGGAGAGGACGATGTTGAAATACTTGAATGAGAAGTTCATACACTATATGGCGGAGTACTTCCTTGAGTTTGAAAAAAGGAAGGAGTATTACAAGCTTGCAAACAACCTGCTCAATTCCTACCAGAAGGGGAAGAAGTTCAACAGAAGCCTCCTGAAAAGAGTAAAGGAGAGCCTTAACCTGTGGATAGATAACCCTAATCAGATACAGGTTTACGCGAGGTTCTTAAACGGAATAGAGAAGGAGGGCGTCAAAAGCTTCGGCGAAGCCATAGCGATAGTCCCCCTCATAAACAACTACAGGGAGCTCTGGAGGGAGATGGAAAGCTCCGAAAACAAACCCCTCTGGTTAAAGGAGTATGTGGAAAAGCTAACCGTCTGTGAGATATGCACACGGGGACTTGAAGGGGAAGAGTTCTTTAACTGCCTTACCCAAAATGTTGATTTCTTAACCGCTACCCAGGTTGCCAATCTCTTTTTCAACGAGGTATTCTTACCCCTTAACGAGGAGATAGCGAAACTCCTTAACATCTCAAGCGAGAACTACTTTGAGGTTATAAAGAGACTCAAAGGAGGAGACCTCAGGAAGGTTTACGCATCCCTTTACGTCCTTCTCCAGAGGGATAACGTAAAGATTAACCATGTGAAGAGACTTCTCGGTATAAGCAGGGAAAAAGAACTTCTGAAAGAAGCTTCATACCTCTGGAACACGGGAGAGTATTACAGGGCACATGAGATTTTAGAAGAGGTTTGGGGACTTTTTAAGAATGAGGAAATAAAGAAGTGCTACAGGGGGCTTATAAGGGCTGCCATAGCCCTCCACAGACTAAAAGAGGGAAAGGTTGAGTCCGCCACAAACGTTATAAAACAGGCTTTGATGGATATGGTTGATTGTCCCGAGAACTTCAGGGGGATAAATCTCGGTGAGATAAGGGCTTACCTTGAGGAAGTTCTTGGAACGAAGGAGCTTGGCAACGTTCCCGAGTTTAAATATAATATTAAATCTGAGGAGGCGGCGTAGCTCAGCTGGTCAGAGCGGGGATCTCATAAGTCCCAGGTCGGAGGTTCGAGTCCTCCCGCCGCCACCAAATCCCTTAAAATCTTCTCTATGTTCGGTTTAATACACAAACACAAGAGAATAGCGATTGCCTTTATAGCGGTCGCATCCTTCTCCTTCCTCTTCTGGATGTTCTCCGTCTCCGACATAAGACAGATGCTCTCGGGAAACCCTTGTGTTGCAACCGTTAAAGGCGAGTGCATAACCGTAAGAGAGTTCAGGTTTGAGCTTCTGAAGTTTGCGGGACTCCTTGACAGGGAGGGAATGAGAGAGGTCGTTAAGAACTTCGTCCTCTCTTCCCTCATAACCCGTGAGGTCTTATACCTAAAGGCTAAGGAGCTCGGCCTTTACGTATCCGACGAGGAAATTCTTGAGGAGATAAAGAAGATGGAAGAGTTTAAAGAAAACGGGAAATTCTCGGTGGAAAAATACAGGGAAATACTCCAAAGGCTCAACATAACCCCCGAAGAATACGAGGAAATACTCAGGAAAAGCCTTATGGCACTCAGGGTAAATAAACTCGTCGAATTTGGAACTTACGTCCTCCCCGAAGAGCTTGAAATTCAGAAAACATTTGAGAGTGCGTTAATCAGCGGAAAGCTATATCTGGTAAGACCTAAGGACGTAAAGCTTGAGTATGAGCCGACTGAAGAGGAGATAAAAGCCTATTACGAAAAGCATAAAGAGGCGTTCAGAGAAAAGAGCGAAAAACTGTATTACGTCTGGGAGCTAAAAGATAAGGAGAAGGTAAAAGAGATTTATAAGGCTATCAAAGAAGGTAAAATTCCCGAGGGTTATACAAAGCCCCCGGAAAAGTTTAAGGAAACCCTTGAAAAATTAAAGGAAGGGGAGGTTAAAATCCTAAAGGATAACGGAACTTATTACGTCCTTTACTACAAAGGCGTGAAAGAGGGAAGATTGAAAAGCCTTGAAGAGGTGAAGGAAGAGATAAAGAAAAGACTCGTTGAAGAAAAAAAGAGGGAAAAGCTCAGGGAATACGCGGAAAAATTAATGGAAAAACTGAGAAAGGAAGAGAAGGTTGAGATAAAGCCCATAAAGTTTGAGAAAGAAGACTTTGATGGTCTTAGAAGGATTATGAACCTCGGAAACAGGGATATTCTCTTAATACTCTTTGGAAAGGATATGGTGAAGGGTGTTTATCCCGTATTCGGGGGATATGCCATTCTCGTTGTTGAAAAGGTAGAACACAAAGAGCTCGGAGAGAGGGAGCTGAAGGAAATAAAGGAAAGGATTAAAGGAACAAAATCTGAGGACCTTACCCGTCTTCTCGTTAACAGGTTGGTAGAAAGATACGGGGCAAAGGTGAACAGGGAGCTGATTGATAGGTTTTAATACTTCCTTTCCTCTGGTTTATACTTCGTTATTCTTACGGGAATGTACTCAAGTTTGAGCTCTCCCCTCTCGTCGTAGTAAACGAGGGAGTGTTTCAGGAAATTCTTGTCGTCCCTTTTTGGATAATCCTCCCTTGAGTGTCCTCCCCTTGATTCCCTTCTGTGGAGTGCGGAGTAGGCAACAACTCTTGCGAGCTCAAGCATATTCCTGAGTTCCATAACCTCTATGAGGTTTGTGTTGAATACCCTTCCCTTATCAACCACGGGTATGTTTTCCCATCTTTCCAGGAGTTCCGAAAGCTCCTCGTAGGCCTCCTTTAAGGATTTTTCATCCCTGAATATGCCGACCTTGCCCCACGTTATCTCGCCCATCTGTGCCCTTATATCCGCAAGACTTTCTTTCCCCTCTCTCTTGAGTAAAGACTCGACGTATTCCTCTCCCCTTCTCGCTTCGCCCTCGCTCACGGGAGCAAAATCGTTATTCTTAACGAATTCCCTTACCGCCATACCGCAGTACTTTCCGAAAACTATTAGCTCCGTTAAGGAGTTTCCGCCGAGCCTGTTTGCCCCGTGAACCGATACGCAGGCACATTCTCCTACTGCATAAAGCCCTTTCAGGGGAGTCTCGGAAGTCCTGTAATCAACTACGTGAATGCCTCCCATGCAGTAGTGGGCAGATGGTCTTATGGGAACGAGGTCCTTTACGGGGTCCACACCCTCAAAGTCTATGGCGAGCTGTCTCACCTGAGGTAGTCTTTCGTTTATTTTTTCCTCACCGAGGTGTCTGAGGTCAAGGTAAACGTAAGCTCTCGCCCCTTCACCTACTCCCCTTCCTTCCCTTATCTCCGTTTCTATAGCCCTTGAGACAATGTCCCTCGGGGCGAGCTCCATCTTATCGGGTGCGTATCGCTTCATGAAGCGTTCCCCTTCCCTGTTTAAGAGGTATCCACCTTCACCTCTGCAGGCTTCCGAGAGGAGTATTCCCGTCTTTGCGAGACCCGTCGGGTGGAACTGGATAAACTCCATGTCCTTTAGCGGAATACCCGCTCTGAGGGCTACCGCTTGACCGTCTCCCGTGTTTCCTATGGCGTTCGTGCTCCTGAACCAGTATATACGTGCAAAACCCCCCGTAGCGAGAACAACCGCCTTAGCCTGAAGGAATAAAACCCTCCCGTTCCTTATGTCGTAAACGGAAACCCCCTTAACCCTTTCCCCGTCGTGAACGATATCAAGGAGGAAGTACTCGTTGAAGAAGGTTATGTTATCCCTCGCAAGTGCCTGTTCAAAGAGCGTGTGTAAAAGGACGTGTCCAGTCTTGTCCGCTGCAAAAACGGTTCTCGGGAAAGATGCTCCCCCGAAGGGTCTCTGGGCTATTCTCCCGTCGGGAAGCCTTGAGAAGGGAACACCCCATCTATCAAGCTCGTATATTATCTCAGGAGCCTTTTCGGTCATGAAGAAAACCGCGTCCTGGTCCGCGAGGAAGTCTGAGCCCTTTATCGTATCGTAAGCGTGAACCTCGGGGCTGTCGTCGGGGATAACGTTCCCGAGTGCTGCGTTCATACCCCCCTGTGCCGCACCCGTGTGGGAACGTGTGGGGTAAACCTTAGAAACGAGGGCAACCTTTAAGTTTTCGTCCTTTGCAATCTCAACCGTGGTCCTGAGACCCGCACCGCCACCGCCGATAACTACAGCGTCAAACTTCTCCACAAGCATAGCTTTATTATAAAGTTAAGAACTTCCGAAAACCTTTTTATAGACGTAATCCCTGTTTTTAAGAAACTCCCAAGGGTCTAAGGCCTTCTCTATCTCCTCTTCAGTTAGGTATTTTCTCACCTCTTGGTCCTCAAGGAGTGTTTCCTTAAAGGTTTTATCGCTCTCCCACGCCCTCATCGCACACCTCTGAACGATATCGTAGGCGTAATCCCTTGAAAGTCCTTTTTTTGTAAGGAGAATGAGAATCTTTGAAGATGCGTAAAGCCCCTTTGATAGCTCCATATTTTTCCTCATTCTCTCCTTATTTACCACAAGCCCTTTGAGTATCTCGTGGAAGAGGTTGAGTATGTAATCAAGGGCTATAAAGGAGTCGGGAAGTATAACTCTCTCAACGGAGGAGTGGGATATATCCCTCTCGTGCCAGAGAACTATATCCTCCATAGCGGGAATTGAGTTTGCCCTTATCACCCTCGCAAGCCCGCATATCCTTTCCGAGTGTATGGGATTCTTCTTGTGGGGCATTGCGGAAGAGCCCCTCTGTCCCTTTGTAAATGGTTCAAGAACCTCAAGGACTTCAGTCCTCTGGAGGTGTCTTATCTCGGTTGCAAACTTCTCAAGGGAGCTCGCTATAAGCGAGAGGGTTGTGAGGAGGTGGGCGTGCCTGTCCCTGTGGACTATCTGGGTAGATGCGGGCTCTATCTTAAGTCCGAGCTCCTCAAGGGCTAACTTTTCAACCTCTGGAGGTATGTTTGAGTAGGTTCCGACAGCCCCCGAGATTTTTCCGTAAAGGATGTTCTCCCTCGCTTGGAGGAGTCTCTCCTTGTGTCTCCTCATCTCGTCATACCATACGCACATCTTCAAACCGAAGGTGTAGGGCTCCGCGTGAACCCCGTGGGTTCTACCCATCATGAGGGTGTCCCTGTGTTCAAAGGCGAGCCTCTTTATCTCCTCCATAACCTTCTCTATATCCTTCAGGATTAGGTCAATCGCCTCCCTTATCAAAAGGGCTAAAGCGGTATCAACAACGTCCGAAGAGGTGAGGCCCATGTGTATATACCTTCCCTCTTCCCCTACCTGTTCTGCTATTACTGAAACGAATGCGAGAACGTCGTGCTTGAATACCTTTTCCTTTTCTTTAATCCTCTCAACGACTTCCTCGTCAACGTAGGTCTTTTCCTCTATCTTCTTGAGGGCGTCGTCGGGAATCTGCCCGAGCTTATTCCAAGCCCTGCATACCGCTATCTCAACGTCAAGCCACTTTTTGAACTTATTCACCTCGCTCCATATTTGCCCCATCTCCTTTCGGGTGTATCTCTCAATCATAGGAAATAGGATAACTTATCTCTTGATTTCGGAAAGGAAGGGGATTATAATATTACTCTGGCTGGAGCGGTAGTTCAGCCCGGTCAGAACGCCGGCCTGTCAAGCCGGAGGTCGCGGGTTCAAATCCCGTCCGCTCCGCCACTTACCTTATCCATATCGGAATGTTTACGAATATCTCCTTTGCAAAATCAACGAGCTTCATTAACATCCATCCTCCAAGAAAGAATATAACGAGGAAGGCTGTTATAACCTTCGGTATATAGGCAAGGGTCATCTCTTGAATCTGGGTAGCGGCCTGGAGTATGCTCACTACAAGACCCACGAAAAAGGTAGCGAGTAAGACGGGCATGGAGAGAAGAAGTGTCATCTCAAGGGCTCTCTGGCCTATTGAGACGATTAAATCTTGGTCCATAAAATTAAGGTTAACAGGTGAAGTTTCCTATTTCACTCCCCGTTTTCTTCGGAATCGGCGTTCTCCCGAAAAGCATACTCTCAAGCTTCTTAACGTCTGTCTCGGAAAGGGGTGTAATTATTAGGGTGTAGTTTTCGCCCTTTTGGGTTTCCACCTTCAGGTCTCCCCTTTCCCCCACCTTTACATCTCCCCCTCCGTTCATAAAACCTACCGAGAGGGAGAGGGTTAAAAAGTTCGGCTCGTCAATTGAAAGAATAGGTTTTTCAATATCCCGGTCTATAATTAGGAATGTGCAAAGGGCAAGACCAACGCGGAAGAGGTTTTCCGCGGTAAGGGGGTAGTTTCCGGGAATTCCCGTTATTCTGTTTCCCGTAAAAATAACAGCCATCAGATTAAGCACTCTTTTACTAATAGCTCCGCTATCTGGACCGCGTTAGTTGCAGCACCCTTCCTTATGTTATCCGCAACGACCCACATGGAAAGCCCCGGCTCAAAAGCCCTGTCCTTCCTTATTCTTCCCACAAAGACCTCGTCCCTTCCTTCCGCTATAATAGGCATGGGATACTCGTTGTTTTCGGGATTGTCCACAACTATAACACCGGGAGCTTTTCTTAAAACCTCCCTTGCCTCTTCGGGGGATATCTCCCTTTCAGTTTCAATGGAAAGGCTCTCGGAGTGTCCGTAAAACACGGGAATCCTCACACAGGTTGCGGAAACCTTTATATTCTCGTCGTGCATTATCTTTCTCGTCTCGTAAAGCATTTTATTTTCTTCCTTCGTGTATCCGTCCTCAAAGAAAACGTCTATGTGGGGCAGTGCGTTGAAGGCTATCTGGTGGGGAAATTTCTGGGCTTTTGGCATTTCCTTCCCTTCACACCAAGCTTGTGTCTGAGTCTTTAAATCCTCTATAGCCTTCGCTCCCGCTCCCGAAACAGCCTGATAGGTTGACACAACGACCCTCTTTACACCAGCGACGTCGTATATGGGCTTGAGAGCGACAACCATCTGAATTGTTGAGCAGTTCGGATTCGCTATTATGTTTTTCTTCTTAAAATCCCTCACGTCTTCGGGATTCACTTCGGGAACAACGAGGGGAACGTCGGGGTCCATCCTCCAAGCAGAAGAGTTATCTATTACAACGACGCCGTCTTTTGCAAACTTTGGGGCCCACTCCTTACTCGTTGAGCCCCCGGCGGAAAATAGAGCTATATCTATACCCTTAAAGGAGTTTTCCTTATTCAAAGCCTTTACCCTGTACTCTTTCCCTCTAAAAGTTAATGTTTTCCCTTCGGAACGCTCGGAGGCGTAAAGGACGAGCTCATCAACGGGGAAGTTCCTCTCTTCAAGAACCTTTAAGAAGGTCCTTCCTACCTCTCCCGTAGCTCCTACTATCGCAACCTTATAACCCATAAGAGTTAATTTTATAAGAGTCCGCATTTTTTCAGGATAGCTTCAAGCTCTTTGTCGGTTTTAGCCCTTTCCCTGAGAGCTTCAATAAGCTTTCTGAGCTTTCCTTCTCTCTCAAGATAATCAATCGTTTCATCTTTTGCTTTTCTTATTATCGTCCTTCTGTCCCACCAGCAAAGGCTATAACGCTTGCGGTTAACGTCGTGAATATACCAGTTATTATCCACAAAAACGTATATAGCTGGTCAAAGCGCTTGTCTATAAACTCAAACCTTTTATTCATATCCTCTCTCAGCTCTGTAAATCTTTTGTCAGTCTGTTCCATAAAGGTTTTTAAGGTTGCTTTGATTTCCGCAACGTCCTTTATGAGTTGTTTTTCTTCCTGAGGAGTAAATGGAAAACTGAGACTCACAAAAAGAAAAAGTATTACAAACAGTCTGGCCATACTTATTAGTTTAAGGCTTAGATACTCGTCTTTTTCTTAACGATTATCAGCATATCTTCGGGGAGAACTTCAAAGTCCTTGTCGGGCATTACTATAATTTCGTCCCCCCTTCTTATGCCGAGCAAGATTTTTCCATCCTTTATTTCCCTTTCCAGCTCTTCAACGGTTTTGCTCTCACCTGCGGGAATTTCTTCGTAATCAACTTTCTCAATTATGAGGTCAAGAACGTCCGCCTTTTCCCTCTTTTTGAGGAAGTTTGAAATCATTAATCCCACAACTTCCCCGTCAACAACTATGTAGTCTATTATCTTCTTTCTCTTTATCGTCTTTGCGTTCTCACGGAGGAGTATCTCCGCTATTATCGTTGCCCTCGGATTTAGGTCTCTCACAAGCATAGCGGAAAGTATCGTTCTCGCATCTATTGAGTCTTCTGTAAGATTAACACCCTTCTCCGCAAGGATTATAACGACGCTTGCGTTCTCAACCCCTGCGTTCTTTAATACTTCCTCGCTCACGTAATCACCTTTTTTATAATAAAACTCCTTCCTCGGCTCAAGCTCCTGTTCCGTTATAACAACTACAGGTTTCATTCTCTCCCCTTTTTCCTCATAGAATTTCTTAAGGCTCTCGAGAACAACCTCTCCGGTTTCGTTCCATCCGCATATAACTATGTGGTTCTTCATTTCCCTAAAGCTAACCATACCCGCTTTTAACATATTAACGTAGTGAAAGAAGCTCGTGCTGAAGGTTGCGGTAATTAAGGAAAAGAGGAAGAGACCGCTTATCCCGAGAACCATGGCCAGAAATCTTCCCTCGGGAGTCTTCGGTGTTATGTCCCCGTATCCAACCGTTGTTGCGGTAATTATCACGTAATAAAGAGCATCGTATAAACTCCTTATGTTTGGATTTCCGCCGAGATGCTCAATAGAAAAAATTATAAGTATCAGAGAAAATATAAAAACAAAGAAAATAGCCAGTAAAAATATCAGTTCGTAGGCAAAATCCTTAAGAACGTTCTTGAAAAACGCAAAAAAGAAGTTATACCTGTAGGTAAGCCTGAGAACCCTCGCTATAAGGACCAATAACCTTATTATCCTGAAGGACTGGAATGTGGGAATTATGGCTATAAAATCAAGGATTGTTAAGGGATTCTTGAGATAGTTTAATTTATTTTCCGCTATTACATACCTCCCGACAAGCTCAAAGGCTATTATTAAGCTCGCAAAGTATTCAATATTCTTAACTATGGGATGTATGCTTGAATGAAAATCGTGTATTTCATCGTAAATAGTGAGTATTACCGATATGAATATAACCGTGAAGGAGAAGGTGTTGTAAATGTAAAAGACTACACTTCTGTCGTTTTCAAGAAGCTCGTAAAGAAGCTTTTTCATTATGGTATATTCTATGAAGCTATACGGAGTTCAGTTCAGGCAGAAATCCCCCCAGCATAACCTAAAGCTGGTCCTTGAATTCCTTGAAAAGGTTGAGGAAAACTCCCTCGTTCTTCTCCCGGAAATGTGGTATTCGGGATTTGATTACGAAAAACTTGAAGAACATGCAAGGAAAACGGAAGAAGTTCTTGAGGTTCTGAAAGATGTTTCAAGGAAAAAATCCCTCACGTTATGCGGGACACTTCCCGAAAAAACGAAGGAAGGTATAAAAAATACTGCCTTTTTGGTTGAAGATGGAAAAATCATAGGAAAGAGAGGGAAGATAAAGCTCTTCAAACCCTTCGGTGAAGATAAATACTTCATTCCCGAAAGGGAAAATAGCATTTTTAAAACAAAGTTCGGAAAGGTCGGGATACTCATATGCTTTGAGCTGAGGTTTACGGACCTCATTCTTGAGCTTCAGAGGGAGAAACCCGATATAGTTCTCGTTCCCGCCCAGTGGGGATACGCAAGGAGGGAACACTTCAGAGTCCTATCAAAAGCCCGTGCGATAGAGCTTCAGGCATACCTTATTGCGTCGGATACGTGGGGGGAGCACCTCGGTGTGAGATACGGGGGAAACTCAGGTATATACTCCCCTTGGGGAGAGGTCCTTTCCTTCTCCGAGAAGGGGGACACCCTTCTTTTCGCGGAGTATGACCCCGATTACTTGAAGGAAGTGAGAGAGAGTTTACCTATTAAAATTTAATTATGCTTTTAAAGTTAAAGATTTTCAGATACAACCCCGAGACTGGAGAAAGGAGATACGATTACTTTGAGGTGCCCTACGAGGAGGGAATGACCTTCCTGAGGGCATTCCAGAAGATAAAGGAGGAGATTGACCCTACCCTCTCCTTTCGGGCTTTCTGCAGGGCTGGGATATGCGGAACCTGCACCGTTTACATAGACGGATTTCCAAAACTCGCCTGCAAGGAGCAGACGCTCCCTTACATACTTATGGGGAAAACCGTCGTGGTTGAACCCCTTGATAAGTTTGAGGTGATAAGAGACCTCGTAGTTGACAACGAAGAGGTAATAAACCGAATGAAGAGGTTCAGGACCTGGATTAAGGAGTTCAAGGGAGAGGTAAGGATACCCCCCGAGATAAACAAGAAGATAGAGAAGGGAGCGGACTGCATACTTTGCAGTGCGTGCCAGTCCTACTGCCCCCAGGTGCTTGAGGAGGAGTATGCGGGCCCCCTTTTCTTCGCGAAGATTTACAGATTCCTTGAGGACCCGAGGGAGGAGAACAAGGAGTTCAGAATAAAGGAAGCCCTTGAGGGAAATCTTTACCACTGCCTTTCTTGCAATAAGTGTAATAACGCATGTCCCAAGGACGTTGAGCCCGCAACACTCATAAGGGAGTTGATGACGATAAAAACGGAGGTATCTTAAATCCCTCATGGGGAAAATGAAAAGCGTTTTTATATGTCAGAAGTGCGGTTACAGAGCGGTAAAGTGGCTCGGAAGGTGCCCCTCCTGCGGGAACTGGAACACCTTCCTTGAAGAGGTATATCAGAACAGCTCCTTCTCTCTCGTTAAGGAGGAATCAAAGGTTCTTCCGGTATCTTCTTGGGAGAGGGAGGAGCTAAACAGGGAGAGCACGGGATACAAAAGTCTTGATAACGCACTCGGAGGGGGAATAGTAAAGGGGCAGGTTATACTCATAGCGGGGGAGCCCGGTATCGGTAAGTCAACTCTTTTGCTTCAGGTATCGGATTACTTTGCAAGGGATAAAAAGGTTTTATACGTATCGGGAGAGGAATCGGGAAATCAGATAGCCCTGAGGGCTAAAAGGCTCGGAATAGAAAACGAGAACCTTCTCGTTTACCCCGAAACGAACCTCGAGAGAGTTCTAAACGTCCTTGAGAGGGAAACTCCATCTCTTTTAGTTCTTGACTCAGTTCAGACGATATTCTCGGAAAAGCTTGAGAGTTCCGCAGGCTCGGTAAGTCAGGTAAGGGAGGTAACATACAGAATCACGGAGTTCTGTAAGGATAAGGGAGTTCCCGCTTTCATAGTGGGACAGATTACAAAGGAGGGAAGCATAGCGGGACCAAAGGTTCTTGAACACATCGTTGATACCGTTCTCCAGTTTGAAGGGGAGAGGTTTAACTTCTACAGAATTGTTAAGGTTGTGAAAAACAGGTTCGGCTCAACGGGGGAGATAGCGGTTTTCAAGATGACGGACAGGGGACTTGAAGAGGTTCCCGAACCTTCCGCATTCTTCATAAGCGAGAAGGCAAAAGCCCCCGGAAGTGTTGTATTTCCCCATACGGAGGGGAGTAAGCCCGTTCTCCTTGAGATACAGGCACTCGTAATTCCCGCCCTTTACACAACGCCCCAGAGGAGAACTCAGGGCTTTGACCCGAACAGGCTCGCTCTCATACTCGCTGTTCTTGAGAAGGAGTCAAAGGTATTCACGAGGGACCAGGACGTTTTTATAAACGTTGCGGGCGGAATGAGCGTAAAGGAGCCTGCGGTTGACCTTGCGGTTGCCATGGCGATAGTTTCATCAAAGAAGGAAAAGGAGATACCCGAGGATATAGTTATATTCGGGGAGCTCGGGCTTTCGGGAGAGGTCAGGGCTGTTCACTTCGGGGACCTCAGGCTGAAGGAGGCGAGGAGGTTCGGATTCAGAAAAGCAATTATTCCCAAAAGCCTTGAGATAGAGATAGAAGATATGGAAGTTTACCCCGTTTCCCACATAAACGAGGCGATGGAAGTTCTCTTTTAACAGCACTTTATCCAGTCAAGGGGCGAGTTCGCTATGCCCATACGCTTGTGCCACTTGTGGAACTCATCAAGTAGCTCAGGATAAAGCTCAAGGAGGTAAAACTTGAAAGGCGTTGATATTCCGAAGTAATCAAGGAATAAAAGGAAAAGAAAAACTTCTTCAATCTTTTGGGCTTCCCTTCCGAAAGCCTGTCCGAACTTCAGCCTGTAAAACTCCTTAAGGATTTCTCTCAGTTTCAAGCTTTTTAACCCCCTTCTGGAGCTTCCTGAAGGCCCTCCTTATGCCCCTTACCGCCTGCCTAATCCTGTGCTCGTTCTCAACGAGCGCGAACCTGACGTATCCCTCCCCGTACTGACCAAAACCTATTCCGGGGGATACCGCAACCTTTGCTTCCCTAAGGAGAAACATAGAGAATTCAAGGGAGTTCATGTCTATCCATTCGGGAATCTTCGCCCATACGAACATTGTCGCCTTTGGTTTTTCCACCTTCCAGCCCAGCTTATTAAGTCCATCAACGAGAACGTTCCTCCTCCTTTCGTAAACCTTAGCTTTCTCCTCAACTATCTCGTAAGGGCTGTCAAGGGCTATTATTGAGGCGACCTGTATGGGCGTGAATATCCCGTAATCAAGGTAGCTCTTCAGGTGTGCGAGGTTCTTTATGAGAATCTCATTTCCGAGGACAAAGGCTACCCTCCAACCCGCCATGGAGAAGCCCTTTGACATTGAGTAAATCTCAACCGCAACCTCTTTTGCCCCCTCTATCTCAAGTATGGAAGGTGGCTTATACCCATCAAAGGCTATATCCGCATACGCAAAGTCGTGAATTATCCATATACCGTTTTCCTTTGCAAACCTCACAAGCTCCTTAAAGAAATCCCTCTCAACGGTTAAGGTCGTTGGGTTGTGGGGAAAGCTAACCACAACAGCCTTCGGCTTCGGCATTGCGGTTTTCACAATCTCGTAAAGCCTCCTCAGGAACTCCTCCTGAAAGTTCTCATCGGAGTATATAAGGGGTATTGAGTGTACCTCCCCTCCCGCTATTATGGGCGCGTAGTAATGTATGGGATAGGTCGGATTTGGAACGATTACCGTGTCGCCCGGTGAAATCATGGCAAGCATAAGGTGGGAGTACCCCTCCTTCGCTCCTATTGTGAGTATCGCTTCCCTTTCTGGGTCAAGTTTGACGCCGTATCTCCTCTCGTAAAAATCGCATATCGCTTTTCTCAGCCTCGGTATTCCCCTTGATGCGGAGTATCCGTGGACATGGGGTTTTTGGGCAACCTCACACAGCTTGTCTATTATGTGCTTCGCGGGAGGCATATTCGGGTTTCCCATACCGAGGTCAACTATGTCCTCCCCTTCTCTTCTCAGCTTATACTTAAGCTCGTTAACGAGGGAAAAGACATACTTTGGAAGTCTCTTTATCCTCGGGAAGGCCCAATCCATAGGGTCCTCAATCATTCTCCATCTCCTCTTCCAGCTCCTTACACTTTATACACATCGTGGTAACAGGACGGGCTTTTAACCTCTCGTAGGGAATCTCAGCCCCGCAGTTCTCACATATGCCGTAGTTTCCCATCTCTATCTTCATAAGTGCGTAATCTATCTTATGTAAAAGCTTCGCCTCCCTTCCCTTAATGCGGAAGGTTATGAACCTGTCGGTCTCAAGGTCCGCCCTGTCAATCTCGTCTCCCCCTTCAAAGGTAACGTTTGAGGGGTCCTTTATCTGCTCTTCGGCGGAGGCCAGTATCTTCCTCTTCATCTCAAGAAGCATAGCCTTAAGCTCGTTAATCTGCTCCTGGGTAAGATGGTGCAACTCTTCCTCCTTAAATAATTAATCTACGAATTTATCGGGAGATTTTCTCACCCTATCAAGGAGTTCCTTCTTCCCGTCAAAGTATATGGCTACGAACTCCGCAAGCCTCCTTCCGAGCCTCCTGCAGGCTTCCTTTTCCTCCTCGCTTCTCGGCTCTCCGGCAACAACAGCTCCGTAGTGTAAGGTGAACTTCTTCCCGACGTAGTCCGTAACGCCGAAAACGAGAAAACCGAAGTTCATAAGCATCGTTAGTATGGACATGCAGGCTATCTCGTTGCCCCCTCCCCATCCTCCGGAAGAAGAAAAGGCGCAACCTATTTTTCCGTCTATCTCTCCCCAAAGGTCTCCGATAACGTCGTCAAAGAAGCGTTTTATCTTCCAGGAAGCAAGACCCATATTTGTGGGAGAGCCTACCGCTATGCCGTCCGCCCAGAGAACGTCCTCCTTTGTAGCCTCGTCAACGTGCTTCAGTCTAACCTCCGTTCCCTCTACCGAACGGGCTCCCTCCGCAACGAGCTTCGCCATCTTCTCGGTGTTTCCCGTTCTCGTGTCGTAAATTATGAGCACCCTTCCCATAGTATAGATTTTATAATTTGATAGGATGGGAAAGCTCTTCGTTATATCCGCTCCCTCCGGAACGGGAAAAACAACGGTAGCGGAAAAGCTCCTAAGCGAGCTTGATAACCTGGAAAAGGTAATAACCTACACAACGAGAAAACCGAGACCCTACGAGAAAAACGGAGTTGATTACGTATTCATAACTAAAGAGGAGTTTGAAAAGAAGATAGAGGAGGACTTTTTCCTTGAGTATGCAAACGTTTACGGAAACTACTACGGGACCCCAAAAAAGGACATAGAGAGAATTCTTGAGGAGGGGAAGGATGCCCTTCTCGTCATAGACGTCCAGGGGGCTTTTAAGGTAAAGGAACTGAGGCCCGACACTATAACCATATTTCTCCTCCCTCCGTCACTTGAGGAACTAAAAAGGAGAATAGAGTCAAGGGGTTATAAGGACGATAACCTTGAAAGGAGGCTGAAGACCGCAAGGGAGGAAATCCCCTGTGCAAGATACTTTGATTACATAGTCGTTAACGACTTTCTCACCTCCGCGGTTGAGAAGGTGAAATCCATAATAGTTTCTCACAGGGTTTCAAGGGAAAGTATACTTAATAATCTTGATAAACTTCATCTGAACCAAGAGGTGGTAAATCTTCTCAGAGGAGGTAAGTGCTATGTCAAGGAGACCTAAGATAGAAGAAGCTCTGAAGAAGGTTGAGTCAAGGTATGAACTCGTTCACGCGGCGGTGAAGAGAACCCTCCAGCTCCTACAAGAAGGGGAGGACTTTTTCGTAACAAGGGGAGAGGAGAACTTAAAGAAAACCTTTGCCGCAATAGAAGACATAGCGGAAGATAAGGTTAAAGTAATAAGGAGAAAAGAAGAAAAAGAAGAATGATACTCCTTCTCCTCATCTCCCTTGCCTTTGCCTCCCTTGAGCTTGAAAGGGGAAACCTGAAAGCTCTTTTTGAAAAGTTCTCGGAAGGAAAGATAAATAAACTTGAGTTAAAGGTTCTTAAAGCCTACTTTGAAACGTTAAATCTTGGTGTGGAACCCTATATCTATTTCTACACAAAAGGTTTAATGCTGGAAAAGGAGGGAAAAAAGGAGGAAGCCATAAAGTACTACCTCAGGTCCATAAAGCTGAATCCCGGATATAATCCCTCTTATTACCGATTCAATTTCCTGATAAGAGAGGTTGAAAATAGGGAGTTTTACAGAAAGGAAATTGGGGAAATTCTTAAAAAAAGATTTGAGAATAAACCGCCTGTTATCGTAAAAAATCCCGAGAACCATTACATCTTTCTCGTTGAGAAGATGAGTCAATACCTTTTTGTATTCAAGGGGAACAAGCTCGTGGATATGTATCCCGTAACGACTGGAAGAAATATTGGGGATAAAGAAAGAGAAGGTGACGGGAGAACGCCCGAGGGACTATATTACTTCACGGAGTTTATAGACCCGAGGTTTTTATCGGATATATATGGGGGGATAGCGGTTGCCCTGAACTACCCGAACCCTTACGACAGGCTTCTTGGAAAGACGGGGAGCGGTATATGGCTTCACGGGAGCAACGAAGAGGACAGAAATAAGCTCCCATTCAGCACGAGGGGATGTGTTGTAGCGGAAACGAATGTATTAAAGGAGGATATAATCCCTAAGATAAACCTCAAAAATACGTTAATAGGGATATATAAAGTAATACCGGAAAAGCTTGAGCTTGAAGACGTTGAGGCCTTCCTGAGGAACTGGAAAAGGTCGTGGGAAAAAAAGGATTACGATAAGTTTATATCATTTTACTCAAAAAACTTTAGATGGAAAGGGGGAGGATTAAAGGAGTGGAAGAGCTATAAAAGGAGAACAATTCTCACAAAAAAGTTCATACGGGTAAAAATATCTAACCTGACGGTTTTAGCTTTCTCAAAGATAGGAGACAGAAGGCCCAGATATTACCTCGTTGAATTTCTCCAAGAGTATAATTCCGACACTTACTCGGACAGGGGAATAAAACGTATGTATATCGTGAAGGAAGGGGAAAGTCTGAAAATACTTTCCGAGGAGTTCACTATAATAAACTAAAATGGTCGTTATAATTCTGATACTCCTTTTAAAACTTACATTTTCGGGGGAGTTCTGCGGAATTAATTACGAGGTTGATATAAAACAAAAGGTATGGAGTGAGATAGGAAAATCCTTCAGGAGAACTGATGTAATACTCTATATCCCCCTTAAATACACGGAATTGGGCAAAAGCATAGAGGGGCTCTTAATAAATATGAAACAGAAGGGGAATAATGCGCGTATATATATAGAGGTAAAAAAGCCTTTAAGGGAAGATTGGTTGCTTGTAATTCCATTTAAAAACGCGTATGTTGAGGAATTCGCAAAAGTAGAAAAAATAAAGAATAATAAACCTTCTGTAAAGGAAGTTTTTACCGCCTATCCATTTTTTATTTCGAATGATAGGATTGAGTTTCCTATGCCTCCCTTAAATCCTACGGAAAAATTGAAGGTAAGTATAAAACATAGGGGAAATATAGGGAAACCTTTTGGTAAACTTAAGAAAGAAAAAAATATAAATATGGAAAAAGTTATAAAGATAGTTTACTCATTTGTCTTTCAGTACGGAAGGACTGAAACTGAAGATATGAACATTAAAAATTTAAGGGATTTAATTAACGTTCTCTCGGAGCTAAATAAGTTAGAAAGAGTTGAGATAATAGGTATGGCGGACGGAAAAACGAGAAATCCTAAGAAAAATGAAGAAGTTGCAAAAAGAAGGGCTTTATACATAGCTGAAAAGCTGTTGGGAAGGGAAAAAATGAATTGCCTCCTCAAGAAATAGGGCGAACGACTATTCCCCTTTTTGCGAGGTAATCCTTCAGCTCAGGAATAGATATCTCCCTGAAGTGGAAAACGGAAGCTGCAAGAGCAGCCTCAACTTTTGTTTCTTTAAAAACTTCGTAAAAATGCTCCAATTTTCCTGCTCCACCCGAGGCTATTACGGGAATGTTAACAGCTTCGGATATCGCTTTATTTAGCTCTATATCGTATCCGTCCTTGGTTCCGTCTCTATCCATTGATGTAAGGAGTATCTCCCCGGCTCCGAGGCTTTCTACTTTCTTTGCCCACTCAACCGCATCAATGCCCGTCGGAGTTCTCCCCCCGTGTATGTAAACCTCCCAGGAGTTTCCCTTCCTCTTTGCGTCTATCGCAACAACTATACACTGGGAACCGAACCTCTTTGCCCCCTCGTATATGAGCTGGGGGTTCTTAACGGCTGCTGTGTTTATTGAGACCTTATCCGCTCCGGACTCAAGGAGCTTCCTCATGTCCTCAAGACTCTTTATACCTCCTCCCACGGTAAAGGGCATAAAAACGGTTTCCGCAACCCTTTTCACAACCTCAAGCATTATGTTTCTCCCTTCGGCGGAAGCGGTTATATCCAGAAAGACGAGCTCATCAGCCCCCTCCTCCTCATACCTTTTTGCAACCTCTACAGGGTCTCCCGCATCTCTTAGGTTTAAGAACTTCACGCCCTTTACTACTCTACCTTTATCAACATCAAGACAGGGAATTATTCTCTTTGCGAGCATGGATTTTATGTTATAATCTTCTAAGCCATCAAGCAAACGGGGTAAGAAAATGGAGTACTCACACGTAGTTTACGGACTTATAAGTATAGCAATAGCCCTATTTGTGATACTGAAAGGAGGAAAACCTTCCCTTAAACCTACAAAATATCAGGCTCTTCTTGAAGGTTATATAAGATTCGTCAGGAATATGCTTCTTGAAAACGTGGGTGAAAAAGGTTTGAAATACGTCCCGTTGATTGCCACGATAGGAGTTTTCGTCTTCTTCGGAAATATACTGGGTATGGTTCCCGGATTTGAATCCCCGACCGCAAATATAAACACGAACCTTGCCATAGCACTCCTCGTTTTCTTCTATTACCACTTTGAGGGATTTAGGGAAAACGGACTCGCATACCTTAAGCACTTTACGGGACCCATTCCGTTAATGGCTCCCTTCTTCTTCATAGTTGAGATAATCTCCCACATTGCGAGACCCATTACGCTCTCCCTCAGGTTGTTCGCAAACATGAAGGCGGGAGCACTCCTTCTCATAACCCTTGCAAGCCTCGTTATAAAAAATCCCTTTACTCTGGTTGTTTCCCCGCTGGTTCTCATATTCGTAATAGCTATAAAGTTTCTCGCCATCTTTATACAGACTTACATCTTTATGATTCTTTCGGTTGTTTACATCGCCGGAGCTGTAGCACACGAGGAGCATTAAGATGAAGGCACTGCTCGTTTTCACGGATACCTTTTCGGACTGCGAGAGGGCTCTCCGCTTTGCTGTTGACTTTACTCAGAAGCTGAATGCGGAGCTTGAGATACTCGTTGTCCTTGAGGACCTCTACCACCTTGAGAGGGGAAGCACTACATTTGGCATGCCCGTCCCTCCCGATGTAAAGAACGAGGCTGTGAGAAGGGTTGAAAGGAAACTCAAGGAGAACTGGGAAAAGTATGCGTCGGAGGGACTTCCGAGCGTTAGTTATAAGGTTGGCCCCCTTCACGAGGAGGTTAAAAGGTTCGTTGAGGGGAAGGAATACCAGTTAATTATGTGGGCTTGTTACCCTTCCGCTTACTTGTGTAAGATAATAGACGACCTTAATACGGCTTCACTTATAATCAAATAACTTGAAGGAGGTAGGCGATGAAGAAGTTTCTCGCACTCTTAACCGCTATGATGCCCGCACTTGCGATGGCGGCTGAAGGAGAAGCGTCAATAGAGAAGGGGCTTTTATACCTCGGTGCAGGTCTCGCAATAGGGCTTGCGGGACTCGGAGCCGGTGTAGGTATGGGTCACGCAGTTAGGGGAACTCAGGAAGGTGTTGCGAGAAATCCTAACGCAGGCGGTAGGCTCCAAACCCTTATGTTCATAGGTCTCGCATTCATTGAAACGATTGCCCTTTACGGATTGCTCATAGCGTTTATACTTCTCTTCGTTGTTTAAGCCCTCTCCCTTTTTCCTTTATTTATAGGAGGAGAGAGATATGGTAACGGAAGGATTAAAACCGCATATATCTATCAAGAAGAAGAAGAGAAAGAGCGGTTTCCTTGCAAGAATGAGAACAAAGTCGGGAAGGAAGATAATAGCGAGGAGAAGGAGAAAGGGAAGGAAGAGACTCGCACCTTAAGTATGAAAAAGGCTTTTATACTGATTCTTAGGTTCTGGCAAAGGTTTATATCTCCTTTATATCCCCCCTCCTGCAGGTATTACCCTACCTGTTCGGAGTATGCGGTTCTTGCGGTTGAGAAGTATGGCGTTCTTAAGGGAAGCATTAAGGCATTTTTGCGTATCCTGAGGTGCAATCCCCTTTTTAAGGGAGGAGTGGATTATCCATGATGGACAACGATTCCCAGTTCTGGAAGAGATTTCTAATATTCACCCTTTTGATGTTTATTTTCATACTCGGTTACGAGTTATTTTATACATACTACTTTAAGCCTCAACAAAAACCTCTAAAAAAAGAAGAAAAAAAGGAAAAGGTTGAGGTAAAGAATGTAAACCTTCCCCAGCTTATGCTGGGAACTTTCAGGGAAAAGCAGGAGTACAAGGAAAGTGTAAACGTAGAACTCGGGAATTACTCCCTTGAAATCTCAAAGAAAGGAGGAAAAATCTTAAGATTTATTGATAAAAAATACAGCTTTAACTTAATATCCGAGGTTGAGAGAACCTACAAGATATTCCCCCTTGAGGTATTCACGGGCGATACGGAGCTTGACAGGGAACTGAACTTCGGCGAATACGATATTGTAACCAAAGAAAACAAAGTTGAGATAATCCATAAAAATCTATCCTTCAAAAAAATTCTTACCTATAAAAACGGAGCTATTGAGCTAAGGCTTGAAGGTATAAACAAACCCTTCTGGGTTTTTGTGGGAAGTCCTCCCGACGATGAGGCTTTTTACACCCACATTGGACCCGTCTTTAAGATAAACGGAGAGGTTGTTAGATACGATATAGACGAGCTAAAAGGTGTTAACGAGTTTTCTGGAAATATCCTCTTCGGAGGAGAAGAGAGCAGGTATTTCTTCAAAGGGGTGAAAGAACACGCTAAACACCTCGTTTACAGGGTTAAGTATAAGGAAGGCTATACCGCTTTTTCGCTTTTCCTTTACGATTCACCGAAGGAAGTTTACATAGGGGCAAAGGATTACGCAAGGCTTAGGGAGCTGGGGCTTGAGGATACCCTTGACTGGGGAACGTTAAAGCTTATCGTAAAGCCCCTCTTTATATTCCTCTACTGGATATACGAGCACACGGGAAGCTGGGTTATCGCGATAGTTGTTCTCACATTCATAGTCAGGATTTTCCTCTTTCCCCTCGGTTATAAGAGCACTGTCTCAATGATGAAACTCCAGGAGCTTGCCCCCAAGATAGAGAAGATAAAGCAGAAGTATAAGGACGACCCCGTAAAGATGCAGGAAGAGATGATGAAGCTTTACGCGGAAACGGGCTTTAACCCGATGTCTGGATGTCTTCCCCTTCTCCTCCAGATTCCCGTATTCTTCGCCCTTTACAAGGTTCTTATAATAACGGTTGACCTGAAGGTAAGCAGTTTCCTCTGGATTCCAAGCCTTGCGGATAAGGACCCCTTCTACATACTTCCCGTCCTCATGGGTGCCACGATGATACTCCAGCAGAAGTTAACTCCCTCTCCCGACCCCAAGCAGGCTATGGTCGGATATATAACCGCCATCGCCTTTACCCTTCTGTTTATAAACTTCCCCGCGGGACTTGTCCTTTACTGGACCTTGAACAACATACTTAACATAGCTCAAAATTATCTTATAAAGGATGTTCTCTTAAAGACCGATAATAAAAAGAAGGGAAGGGGCTGATTATGAGAGTGAAGGTTTTTTTGGAAGTTCCTAAGGAGATGTCCATCTATTACAGGCGTTCCTTTCTTTCCTTCATAAAGAACGTCCTTGAGGAAGAAGATGCAGATTACTGCGAGAAGATATTCAGAAAAGGGGGATTTAAGCCCTTTACCTTCTGCGTCTTTTTCGGGGATATAAAGGTAAACGGCGAGAAGCTATACAACAACGGGAAGGCCATACTCACTGTTTCCTCGGGAAGTCCCGACTTCTTTGTGAGGTTTTACAACGGCGTTAAGAGGGTTAAGACATTCTCAGGGAAATACATAAACGGCTCAATGAGGATATTAAAAACCCAGATGATAGAGGAAGAACCTTTATCCGAAAGTAAATGCAGGTTCAGAACTCTATCACCGATAGTTGTTGTTACCAAGGATAAACACCCGGTTCTTCCAGAAGAGCTAAAATCGGACGGGGATACATTTATCGTTTTTGACAACGACGTGTTCACAAAGGAGCTCAGGTTTTCTTTAAGACACGTATTCAACGGACTTCCCGAGCTTTCCTTTAAGAACGAGAAGGGAAAGAAAGCTGTTGTAAAACATCTCGTTGGAAACAGCGAAGAGGAAAAGGTTATAAAGATAGTAGCCTATCAAGGAAGCTTTATTCTTGAGGGGGACCCTTTCGTCCTTAACGAGATATACAGATACGGGCTCGGTTTCAGGAGACACCAGGGCTTCGGATGTCTGGAAGTGGTGAGGTAAATCTTTTAAGTCTTTACGAAAAATTCCTGAAGAAATACGGAAAGCAGAACTGGTGGCCCGTTGATTACGAATACCACAAAAGACAAGGCTCCGACCCAAGGGAAGAAGTGGTAATAGGAGCAATCCTCACACAGAACACCGCTTGGAAGAACGTTGAGAAAGCCCTTGAGAACTTAAAAAGGGAAAAATTATTATCCTTTGAAGGAATTAGGAAAATTGAAAAGGAAAAATTAGAAAATTTGATAAAACCCGCGGGATTTTACAAGAGAAAGGCTGAATACCTCAAGAATTTCGTAAAAAGATTTAAAAGTATAGATGAGCTTTCAAAGGCTTCAAGGAGTGAACTACTCAAGCTAAAGGGAATAGGGAGGGAGACAGCAGACGCAATACTTCTTTATGCGACGGACAGGTTAACCTTTGTGGTTGATGCATACACAAAAAGACTTTTAAAAAGGCTCCGGAATGTTGAGGGCTCTTACGAAGAGATTAAGGCTCTTTTTGAAAGGAACTTACCCAAGAAACTTGAGCTTTATAAAGAGTTTCATGCACTTATAGACGTCCACGCAAAAGAGATGTGCAGGAAAAGGCCCTTATGTGAAAGATGTATTCTGAAAAATGAATGCCTTTTTTATTTGGTGGAGGCGGCGGGAATCGAACCCGCGTCCGAGGACGGCGGCCACATCCGAGGCTCTACAGGCTTAGCCCGTGTTTAGGGTTTCCCTTCGGGTCGCCCACGGGCAAGCTCCCCGAAGGTAGCACGGGAGAGATGTCGGCTAACCGGCCCCGTGCAACCGGTCAGCCCGAGCGGGTGTCTCTGACGCCCTCCGGAAGGCCACCCGCAAACCTTCCGGGGACGCGCTGCCTGTTAATTAGGCAGCGAGAGCGAGTTCAGCTTCGGGAAGTGTTTCGGTGGCTGTTACGGGAGCCACCCGGCCTGCTCCTCGGGGACCGCCTGTCCCCGTCGAATCCTTTCGCCCCCTTGTGCAGTTATTTAATTTATATCAATTGAAAGAAATTTGCAAGAGGCTACCACCTGAAGTGGGAGAAGACCATATTTGCCTGAGCCATCCTGTGAGTCTCTTCCTTTTTCCTGTATGCTCCCCCCTTCTCATTCAACGCATCCAATAACTCCGCCTTCAACCTCTCTATCATCGTATATTGCCCTCTTCCCCTCGGCCTCTCCCTCGCCGCCTCTACTAGCCACTTTATCGCTAAACTTATCTGCCTCCTCTCGGGTACCTCTATCGGTACCTGATACGTCGCTCCTCCCACTCTCCTCGGCCTTACCTCCCACTCGGGCTTCAGCTTCTCTATCACCTTGTGCAACAGCTCTACAGGATGCATATTAACCTCTTTCGCAGCTTCTTCAAGGGCCGTGTAAACTATCCACTCTGCTACGCTCTTCTTCCCGTCCTTCATAACCTTGTTTATCAGCTTCTGAACAAGAACGTCCCCATACTTAGGGTCGGGCGGTATTTCTCTTGGAGGAACGGGGCCTTTTCTCGGCATCTCTTAACCTCCTTTCTCCTCTTTAGGTCTCTTCGTTCCGTATTTTGACCTCGATTGCCTTCTTCCTTCAACTCCTGCGGCGTCAAGGGCTCCTCTGATAATCTTGTATCTGACACCGGGGAGGTCCTTGACTCTTCCTCCTCTTACGAGAACTATTGAGTGTTCCTGGAGGTTGTGTCCTTCTCCGGGGATGTAAGCGGTAACCTCAATTCCGTTTGATAGTCTAACTCTTGCTACTTTTCTGAGTGCGGAGTTAGGCTTTTTGGGAGTGACTGTGTAGACTCTAACGCATACGCCTCTCTTTTGGGGACAGCCCTGAAGGGCAGGGGCTTTGGACTTTTTCTTGCGTTTTTCCCTTCCGTATTTGACGAGCTGGTTAAACGTCGGCATTCCTTAACCTCCTAAGGTTAATAAATTTTAAAATAAAAACTCTAAAATGGAGAGGTTCTGGGAATCCTACGGACTGACGGAGGAAGAGTATAAAAAAATCCTTGAGAAGTTAGGAAGGAAGCCCAACCATGTGGAGCTTGGCATTCTCGGTGCCCTTTGGTCGGAGCATTGTTCTTACAAGTCAAGCAAGAAGCACTTAAAGAAGTTTCCCACAGAAGCCCCCTGGGTTATTCAGGGGCCGGGAGAAAACGCTGGCGTAGTTGAGATTGACGATAAGGTCTGGGTGGCTTTTAAGGTTGAGAGCCACAATCACCCTTCCTACATTGAGCCCTTTCACGGTGCTGCCACGGGTGTGGGCGGGATAATAAGGGACGTTCTCTCAATGGGGGCAAGACCGATAGCCCTTGCAGACAGCCTCAGGTTCGGGGAGCTTGATTACCACGAGACGAGGAAGCTCGTCAGGGGTGTGGTAAAGGGAATAAGCTTTTACGGAAACTGCATAGGCGTTCCTACGGTTTCGGGAGAGACCTTTTTTGAACCCTCATACAAGACGAATCCCCTCGTTAACGCCTTCTGTCTCGGTATTATGCCCGCGGGGAAGATGTACAGGGCGAGGGCAACAAGAGAGGGACAGATTCTGTTCCTTATAGGCTCTTCAACGGGCAGGGACGGCATACACGGCGCGGTTATGGCTTCGGGTGAGTTCGGGGAAGACGTTGAGGAAAAAAGACCCAACGTCCAGATTGGAGACCCCTACTTCGGTAAAAAGCTTATAGAGGCAATAATGGAGATTGTTGAGAAGGACTTAATAGTGGGCATGCAGGACCTCGGGGCCGCTGGGCTCGCCGGTTCAGCTTCGGAGATAGCATCAAAATCGGAAAAGGGTGTTGAGCTATACCTTGAAAGGGTTCCCCTGAGAGAGAAGGGAATGACCCCCTACGAGATACTTCTTTCCGAGAGTCAGGAGAGGATGCTCCTCGTTGCGGAGGAGGATAAAGTTCAAGAACTAAAAAGGATAGCGAAAAAATGGCATCTTGAAGGCGAAGTTGTCGGAAGAATTACGGGAGACGGAAAGCTAAGAGCCTTTTATAAAAACGAGATAGTCGCGGAGCTTCCCGTCGCCCTAATCATTGATGAGGCTCCCGTTTACGACAGACCCGTAAAGGAACCCGAATACCTGAAGGAAACGAGAAAGTTGAACGAGGAGGAACTTCCCCAGAAGGATTTAAGGGAGAGCCTCTTTAAGCTCCTTTCCTCACCAAACGTAGCCTCAAAGGAGTGGGTATTTACCCAGTACGATTACCAGGTGGGAACGAATACCCTATTAATCCCGGGGCACGATGCGTCGGTTCTCAGGCTGAAGTGGGTAGTAAGACCCGAGGTAAAAACGGATAAGGGAATAGCCATATCTTCTGAAGGAAACGGGAGAATGGTCTTCCTGAACCCCTACGAAGGCGGAAAGTTTGTTGTCGCGGAGGTATGTAGAAATCTCGCATGCGTCGGTGCAAAGCCCCTCGCTATAACCGACTGCCTGAACTTCGGGAATCCCGAAAGACCCGAGATAATGTGGCAGTTCGTGAAAGCGGTTGAGGGAATGGCTGAAGCCTGTGAAAAGTTCAACGTTCCAGTCGTCAGCGGAAACGTATCCCTTTACAACGAAACCGTTGAGAAGGAAGGGATAAGGAACGTATTCCCAACTCCCATAGTCGTGGGTGTCGGAGTCCTTGAGAATGCGGAAGAATACACGCCGAGCGTGATAGAGAAAGAAGGGGAGCTATACCTTATAGGAAATCTTGAGGAGCTTCTTTCTCTCGGGGGAAGCGAGTTTCTGAAGGTGGTACACGGTCTTATAAAGGGAGACGTTCCTAAAGTGGATTTAGAGAAGGAAAAAAAGCTTATAGAGCTTCTTTTTGAGATAAACAGAAGGAGAATTCCCGTGGCGGTTCACGACGTATCAACGGGAGGTATTCTTATAACGCTCCTTGAGATGGTCTTCAATTCTCCATTCGGTCTTGAGCTTGATATATACTCCGAGGAGAGAATTGATAAGTTTCTCTTCTCAGAAAACCCAACCAGGGTAGTCGTCTGTGTTGAGAGCGAAAAAGCGGAAGAGCTCAAGGATCTCGTTGAATCAAAGGGTCTAAACTGGCTCTACCTTGGGAGAACGAGCGAGGAAAGGAAGATAAAACTCGTTTACAACGGTGAGGAAGCCCTTAACGAGAACCTTGAGGAGTTAAAGGAGTTATGGGAAAAGGGATTAACGAAGTTCTTAGACTCTACTTTATAGTTGCCTTTGGGGTATTCGTCCTTGACATAGCGACGAAGGAGCTCGCGGAAAAGTTTTTTACCTTTCCTTATGACCCCCTTCCCTTCCTGAAGCTTTACCTCATTCACAACAAGGGAGTTGCCTTCGGTCTTTTTTCCGACCTTCCAGACTTCTTAAGGATTCCAATCCTTGTTATTATCCCCCTTGTGGCCCTCTTCATAACCCTTTTTTATACGCTCTTTGAGGGAAATAAGTTCACAGCTTTGTGTATGGGGCTAATAGCGGGAGGAGCGCTCGGAAACCTGTACGACAGGGTCTTCCTGGGGCAGGTGAGGGACTTCATTCACCTTCACATAGGCGATTACTACTGGCCCGCCTTTAACGTTGCGGACGCCTCAATAACCATAGGTATAGCCCTCTTAATACTCAAAAATCTCCTCGGAAAGCACTCCCTCAAAGGTCTTGTAAACAGAGCCCGTTAGATAAACCTCTTTAAGGTCTTCTGAAAAGTCTATAATTAGCTCCTCTCTGCTCCTCGTTATGACTCTTACAGGTTTTTTCTTTACGAGCCCGTTCAGGTATGAGACTATTGCGGAAGCTGTCGCACCGGTCCCGCAGGCAAGGGTTTCGCTCTCAACGCCCCTCTCGTAAGTCCTTATCTTTATCGTATCCTCGGAAACGGGCTGTATGAAGTTAACGTTTGTTCCCTTGGGCTGGAACTCCTCGTGAAACCTCAGCTCCCTTCCAAGCTTTATAACGTTTACTCTTTCAAGGTTCTCAACGGGAACGACGAAGTGGGGAACTCCAGTGTTTATGAAAAATCCCCTTATCTCTCCTTCCTTTATTTTTAACGTTTTCTCTTCCAGCTTCGTGGGTGGTGTTAGCTGAACCTTTACAACCTTTTTGTCAAGAACTTCCGCCTTAATCACGCCTGCAAGGGTCTCAAACTTAACGTTCTTTCCAGCAATTCCCCTCTCGTATGCAAATCTCACAGCACACCTTGAGCCGTTCCCGCACATCTCAGCAACCGAACCATCCGAGTTAAAAAACTCCCACTTAAAGTCGTTTTCGGGATTATCGGGGTTCTTTATAAGGATTAATCCATCCGCTCCCACACCCGTATGAAAGGCACAGACCCTCTTTACAAATTCCTCTTTTGATAATCCCCTTTTCTTCAGGAAGTCCTCAACCTTGTTATCCCTGTCGTCTATTACCACGAAGTCGTTTCCCGAACCCTGAAGCTTCCAAAACTCCATGGAGGTTTATTATAATTGATAAAAGTTATTGAAAAGTTTTGCTTATCAGTTTAACTTTATTCCTCATGCTTGAGGAAAAGCTCAACAACTTTGTGAACAGGTGCAAGGAGATAGGTTTAAAGATAACACCTCAGCGTATAGCGGTTTATGAGGTTCTTTTAAAGTCAGAAAACCATCCGACCGTTGAGGAGATATACGAGAAGGTAAAAGAAAAGTACCCTTACGTTTCCCTTGCAACGGTATACAGAACCCTTGAAACCCTTGAGAAGATAGGACTCGCAAAAAAGGTTTGCTTCTGGGGGAACTCTGCAAGGTATGATGCAAATGTGAGCGAACACCACCACCTTATATGCGAAATATGCGGAAAGATAGAGGATATAGAGCTTGACCAGAATCTTAACATTCCCGAAAATCTAAAGGGATTTAAAACCGAGGGCTACTCCGTTAACATATACGGGATTTGTCCCGAGTGCCTCAATCGGAACTCTTGAAAACTCCCATCTTTCTGAACTTCTCCATTCTCTCCTTCACGAGCTCATCGGGGCTTTTTCCGCAAAGCTCTTTCAAACAGCTTTTTAAATACATTCCCAGCATCATAGCGGTTGCCCTCGGGGACCAGTGGGCCGCACCGAAGGGCTCGGGAATCACGCAATCTATCACGCCGAGCTCCTTAAGGTCCTTAGCTGTTAGCTTCAGGGCTTTTGCCGCATCTTTTACTTTTTTTTGGTCCTTCCAGAGTATTGCGGCACATCCCTCTGGGGAGATTACCGAATAGTAAGCATTCTCAAGCATACAAACCCTGTTCGCAACACCGAAAGCGAGGGCTCCCCCGCTTCCCCCCTCACCTATAACAACCGCAACGCTCGGAACCTTCAGAAACGCCATGGTATACATACTCTCCGCTATGGCTCTGCTCTGCCCCCTCTCCTCCGCTCCTATCCCGGGGAAGGCTCCCGGGGTGTCTATGAAAGTTATTACTGGGATGCCGAACCTCTCGGCAAGCTTGAAGAGCTTTATAGCCTTCCTGTATCCCTCGGGATGAGGCATACCGAAGTTTCGCTCTATTTTCTCCTTTGTATCCTTTCCCTTCTCGTGTCCAACTACCGCAACGGGCGTGTTCCCGAAGTATCCGAAACCCGCAATAACCGCCTTATCCTCACCGAAGCAGTTATCCCCGTGAATTTCTTTAAAATCCTTTATCAAAAATCTTATGTAATCGCTCGTGTGAGGCCTTCTGGGATGCCTCGCTATCGTTACTCTGTCCCAGGGGGAGAGGTTTTTATATAACTTCCTTGCCTTCTCCCTGAACTTCCTTCTCAGCTCCTTTATCTCGGATAACACCTCCTCCTTTCCGAGTCTGTAAAGACCTAGGAGTTTATCCTTCTTCTCTTTTATCTCCCAAAGCTCTTTCTCAAACTCCAGTTGCATACCTATTTATCTTAAGCTGAAGAATATCATGTTGATAAATATCTTTGCGATTATTAACTTTAAGAGTAAAACCTTTCTTTCAAGGAGGTAGAGTATGCTGAGAGCTGAATGGGTTGAGAAAAGAAAAAGATTTAAGAATAAAACCCAGATGCACCTCGCCCGTCAGGGAATTATCACCGAAGAGATGGAATACGTGGCAAAGAGAGAAGGGCTCCATCCAGAGTTCGTAAGGCAGGAAGTGGCAAGGGGAAGGATGATAATCCCCGCAAACATAAACCACCTACACCTTGAGCCCATGTGCATAGGTATTAACTCAAGGGTCAAGGTGAACGCAAACATAGGAAACTCGGGACTCGCCTCAGACATACCCACAGAGGTTGAAAAGGCGAAGGTGGCTATAAAGTACGGAGCGGATACCATAATGGACCTCTCCACGGGTGAAGCTATTAAGGAAACCCGTGAAGCGATAATAAACGTGAGCACCGTTCCCGTCGGAACGGTTCCCATATACGAGGCCTGGAAGATAGCCAAGGGAAACGTTAAAGAACTCACCGTTGACCTCATACTTGACGTTATAGAAGAACAGGCAAGACAGGGCGTATCCTACATGACGATACACGCGGGAATACTCAAGGAGCACCTCCCCCTCGTTCAACACAGGGTAATGGGAATAGTTTCAAGGGGAGGAGCTATCCTCGCCCAGTGGATGGCTGAACACGGAAAGCAAAACCCCCTTTACGAACACTTTGATAAGATATGCGAGATATTCAAGAAGTATGACGTATCTTTCTCCCTCGGAGACGCTCTCAGGCCTGGTTGTATAGAGGACGCAACGGACGACGCACAGCTTGCGGAGCTTAAGGTTCTCGGTGAGCTCGTTGAGAAAGCCTGGAAGCACGATGTTCAGGCTATGGTTGAGGGACCTGGACACGTTCCCCTTCACCAGGTTGAGTTCAACATGAAGATACAACAAGAGTGGTGTCACGAGGCACCCTTCTACGTCCTGGGACCCTTGGTTCTTGATGTGGCACCGGGATACGACCATATAGGAAGTGCCATAGGCGGAGCTCTTGCGGGATGGGCAGGAGCTGCAATGCTTTGTTACATAACACCCAAGGAACACCTCGGACTTCCCAACGTTGAGGATGTAAAGCAGGGTGTTATAGCCTACAAGATTGCCGCCCACGCAGCGGACATAGCCAAGCATTGGCCCGGAGCGAGAGACTGGGATCTTGAGATGTCCATAGCAAGGTATAACTTTGACTGGAACAGACAGTTTGAGCTCGCAATGGACCCCGAAACAGCAAGGGCGTACCACGACGAAACCCTTCCCCAAGAAGGTTATAAGACTGCAAAGTTCTGTTCAATGTGCGGACCCGAGTTCTGCTCCTACAAGATTTCCCAAAAAGTTCAAGAAAAGGTTCCCGCGGAGGAGCTCATAGAAAAAGGAAACTGGGTCGCTCCCTGACCCCTTTCCTTTTCTTTAAACTATTCTTTTTATGAAACTCTTCATAGTTGAGTCCCCCACGAAGGCAAAAACCATTCAAAAATTCTTGGGGAGGGAATTCGTAGTAAAGGCAACCCTCGGACACATAAAGGACCTTCCCGAAAGGGAACTCGGCGTTGACCTTAAAACCTTAAAGGCAAAATACGTTTACAGAAGGGGTAAAAAAAAACTTATTGAGAGCTTAAAAAAGCTCGCTAAAAAGGCAGAAATTGTTTACATAGCAACCGACCCCGACAGGGAAGGGGAAGCCATAGCCTACTTTGTAAAGGAAGACATTAAGAAGGCAAACAAAAACGTAAAAAGAGCTGTCTTTTACGAGGTTACCAAAAAAGCTATTGAGGAAAGCATAAGAAACGCAGGCGACATAAACATGAACCTAGTTTATGCCCAGTTTGCGAGGAGGATACTCGACAGGCTAATAGGATACCTCATCTCCCCGATTTTGTGGAGGGAGTTTAAAAACTACAGGTTATCCGCGGGAAGGGTTCAGTCCCCCGCTCTGAGGCTAATCGTTGAGAGGGAAAGGGAGATACAGAGCTTTAAGGTAAAAAAGTATTACTACGTTAACGTTTTACTTGAGAAGGACGGGAAAAGGTTCAAAGCAGTTTACGACTACAGGTATGAAAATCCCTCCGATGCTAAGATAATAGCCCAAAAGCTTGAGAAGGGATTTTTCAGCGTTTACAAAGCTGAGGAAAGAAAAGAGAATGTGGCACCACCAAAACCCTTCATAACTTCCGACCTCCAGGCGGAGGCAAACGCAAAGCTGGGATACGCTCCCGAAAGGACCCAGAAACTCGCCCAGGAGCTTTACGAGAAGGGATACATAACCTATCCCAGAACTGACAGCTACAGGATGAACGAAGAGATAGCAAAAAAGTTTATGGAATACATAAGGGAGAGGTTCGGGGAGAGGTATGTGGGAAGGCTCAGAAAGTTCAGAGAGAAAAAAACCGCTCAGGGAGCGCACGAGTGTATAAGACCTACCAAGGTAGTTGAAGAAATCCCCGAAAGGGAGGAGCTCAGAAAACTCTACGAGCTCATATTCAGGAGGACACTCTCAAGCCTCTTCAGCGATATGGAAATCCTCAGGCAGAAAGCAACGATAGAAGCGATTACGCCCGAGCTGAAACACCCCGTCCACCTTATAGCTAAGGGGCTCAAAATAGTTCACGACGGATGGAGTAAAGTTTACCCGACGGATATAAAGGAGGAACCCCTTCCGGAGCTTGAGGAGGGAGAGCTTCTTAAACTGGTTAAGGTATTCCTTGAGGAGAAGAAAACCCAGCCCCCGCCCAGATATACCGAGGGAACGCTCGTCAAGACCCTTGAGAAGCTCGGAATAGGAAGACCTTCAACCTACGCGGTGATTGTGAAAACGCTTAAAGAAAGGGGATACGTTGAGATAAAAAATAAATCCCTTTACCCGACAGATATTGCCTCCCAGGTTGTTGATTTCCTTATGGAGAAATTTCCACTCCTGATGGACTATAAGTTCACCTCCCTTATGGAGGAAAAGCTTGACCTCGTTGAAGAGGGAAAAATTAACTGGAAGAGCGTTGTTTATGAGTTTGCAAACAAGGTTCTCGGGAAGGAACTTTTGAAGGTTTAGGTGGTGGCCCAGGGCGGAGTCGAACCGCCGACACCCCGGTTTTCAGCCGGGTGCTCTACCACCTGAGCTACCGGGCCTCCAGCCAGAATAATATTTTATAAACCTTTTGCCTTACTTTCAAGTCCCTTCCTTAAGCATACTCTTTCAACTCCACACGGTTAATTAGGAACTCCACACCCCTTTGTAAAGATTATAAAGCTCTATGAATAATTTATGGAATTTCCGAACTCAGGAAACTCCACATAATTTTCGGAAATTCGGAGTGCGGGAAAAGGCTCAAAATTTCAGCCCCATTTTCTCTTCATTAATCAAAGCGGAAATAAGCGTATCATCAAAGCATCAATGCACCTTTATATCCCGATGCGCATGCTCTATTCTGTTGCCAAGGAACCTTAAAGGGCTAAAAGCCTTTTAACTGATATTATATCACAAAATCAAGTTTGCCTATTTCCAGAACATTACCAGTCTGGTAGAATGTTTAAAAACTTTATAAGGTATAAGGAGTGTAAGTTATGGAGATACAGACGCTTGTTGAGTCAAAGGAAGAGCTTACAAAGGAAAAGGTTCGGGAGTTTTTAAAAGAGCATTATCCCGATAGGTATAAACTTATAGAGAATTGGGAGGAGCTAAAGGGAGAATTTGAGGTTACGCCCCTAGGAGACGATAAATACCTCGTCATTTACTCAATACCCGAAAAGGAGTTTGAGAAAGAGCTCGGTATATTCCAGAGCGTAGGAGAGGCTATGGGAGCGTTCCTCTCAACTGCCCTTGAACACGGATGGGAAGAAGTTCCCAAAAGCTACGTTATATATCACGCGGAATTCACCGAAGACAGAAATAAGCTCATAGCTGGAATAAAGACCGAAGAAGGGGTATCAACCTATGACCAGCTAAAGCTTGAGGAGATGATGAAGAAAATGGTAAGATACCCGCGGGTAATAGCTTACTCCTCGGATGTCCTCACATACATAAAGGATTTATATCCCGACATACACACAAAGGCTTACGTAATAGCAAGGGAGATAGCAAAAGCCGTCGGAAGTGCTCCGGAACTTGAGGAACTCGGAAAGGTTTACGGAGTAGATACATCAACCCTTGAGGGGAAACTAAACCTCATAGAAAAGCTCCTCCAAAATCCTGTAAAGCTTCCCGATGGAAGGGAAGTGAACTTAAGGCCTTACTGGTATCCCCTTGAGTAAGATGGTCGCGGTCTTAATCCTTTCCCTTATCGGCTTTCTTTTCTCAAGCACGCCGATAAGGGATTTTTACGTTTTTCGTTTTTACCTTTCGGAAGAGGAAATGTATGAGGAGTTCTTAAAAGAACTTAAAGTGAAAAAAAATTGCCCTGTTGAGGTAGGATACGCATCCTGGTATGGACCTAAGTTTCACGGAAGGAGAACCGCAAACGGTGAGATATTTGACCTTTACAAGTTTACCGCAGCCTCAAGGACACTTCCCCTCGGGACCTATGTCCTCGTTTACAACTTTGAGAACGGAAAGTTTGTCGTCGTTCGTATAAACGACAGGGGACCATACGTCAAGGGAAGGATAATAGACCTTTCCTTTGCAGCCGCCTACGAGCTCGGTTTATACAAAAGGGGACTTGGCAAAGTCGCGGTAATTCCCTTAAAATGCCTCTCCCCCTTAACTCAGCTCAGGCTTTACGACAAGTTCGTAAAGCATATACTCCGCACCTATTAGAATGTTTCTTATGGAGAAACCCTGGTCCGGAAGGTTTAAGGAAGAAACGGACAAGTTCGTTGAGGAGTTCACCCAGAGCGTAAGCTTTGATAAAAAGCTCGCCCCTTACGATATCATTCAGGATATAGCCCACGTAAAGACACTCACAAAGGCGGGAATACTCACAAAAGAAGAAGAGAAAAAGCTAATAGAGGAGCTTATAAAGATAAAGAAGGAGATTGAGGAGGGAACGTTTGAGTGGAAGAAGGAGCTTGAAGACGTTCATATGAACATTGAAGCGGAGCTAATAAAAAGGCTCGGGGATACAGGGAGGAAGCTCCACACCGCACGCTCAAGAAACGACCAGGTGGCAACGGACGAGAGATTATATCTGAAGGAGGAGATTAAGGAGATAAGGAAACTCCTGAAGGAGTTGAGAAGGGTTCTCGTTAAGCTTGCGGAAAAGACGGTTGATTTCATCATGCCCTCTTACACACACCTACAGCGGGCACAGCCAGTAAGGGTAGCCCACTACTTCCTCGCCTACAGGGAGATTTTCCTCAAGGACGATGAGAGACTTCTTGACCTATATAGAAGGGTTGATGAGCTTCCCCTCGGGAGCGGAGCAGTTGCAGGTGTTGACTTCCCCCTTGACAGATTCTTCACCGCAGAAAACCTTGGATTTAACAGGTTGACGAGAAACTCCGTTTACGCAACTGCGGAAAGGAACTTCATACTGGAGTTTCTCTTTATCTCCGCACTCATAGGCCAGCATCTCTCAAGGCTTTCGGAGGATTTAATAATCTGGAACACGGAGGAGTTTAACTTCGTAGAGCTTCCCGATAAGCTCTGCACGGGAAGTTCCATAATGCCCCAGAAGAAGAACCCGGACGTTCTTGAGCTTATAAGGGGAAAGACTGGAAGACTTTACGGAAACCTCATCTCCCTCCTAACCGTTATGAAAGCCCTCCCGATGGCTTACAACAGGGATATGCAAGAGGATAAAGAACCCCTCTTTGATTCCGTAGAAAACCTGAAGGGAATGATTAAGGGTATGACACTTGTTCTTGAAGGGCTGAGGATAAAGGAGCACGTAATGAGGGAGGCTTCCGGGAACTTCCTTCTTATTACGGACGTTGCGAACTACCTCGTTGAGAAGGGTGTCCCCTTCAGGACAGCCCACCATATAGCGGGGAGCATAGTCGCATACCTCCTTGAGAAGGAAAAGAGGCTTGAGGAGATGACCCTTGAGGAGTTCAGGAGCTTCTCGGAGAAGTTTGATAAGGACATTTACGAAATGCTCTCCCCCGAACGTTCAGCGGATAGAAAGAAGGTTTACGGGGGAACGAGCAGGGAAGAGGTTATGAGACAGCTGGAGGTGGCAAAGAGGGAAGAGGGTTTATAAGCTTTCTTTATAGCTCTTCTTATTTGAAGCTCTCTTAATTTTTGGTAAACTTTTAAAGCACTCGGAGGGGATTATGCATAGCTTCTGGGTAGACCTGCTTGTCGCTCTTATAAAGATGGTCGTTATACTCCTCATAGCCCTCGGTATAGGTGCTTTCCTCACGTGGGTTGAGAGAAAGGTAGCCGCTCACATACAGAGAAGACCCGGACCCATGGTTGTTGGATGGCACGGACTCCTCCAGCCCCTTGCGGACGGTCTTAAGCTCCTCACGAAGGAGGACCTCTTCCCGAGGCACGGGGATAAGTTCCTTTATCACCTCGCTATTATCTTAGCCCTCGTTCCCGCAACACTCGTTTTCTCGGTTGTTCCCTTCGGTCCAGAGTTTGAGGTTTTCGGGTATAAGGTGAAGCCCATACTCTCGGACGTAAACGTGGGGCTTCTCCTCGTTTTTGCCTTGGGTTCAATGGCGGTTTACGCTGTTGCACTCGCAGGATGGGCATCAAACTCCAAGTATCCCCTCATCGCTTCCATGAGGAAGGCAGGGGTTCTTGTTTCTTACGAGGTTGTCATAACCTTTGCGGTTATGGGGCCTATAATTCTGGCGGGAACGCTCTCCACATACGAGATAGTTCAGAAACAGATAGAACAAAAGCTATGGTATATATGGGTTCAGCCTATAGCCTTCGTCGTTTATATGTTCGCCGCACTTGCCGAGATGGGAAGGGTTCCCTTTGACGTTCAGGAGGCGGAAGCGGAGCTTGTTACGGGTTTCACCGTTGAATACGGAGGAATGAAGTTTGGACTCTTCCCCCTCGTTGAGTGGTATATAGAGGGTCTCACCCTTTCCGCTATAGCGGTTGTCCTCTTCTTCGGAGGATGGTCTCCTATTAACATTCCCTTTGTGGGATTTGTTGACCCCCTATTCTTCCTCGGACCCCTATCTCCCTTCGTATGGTTCATTCTAAAAACGACCGCACTATTCCTCTTTATACTCTGGCTTCACTGGACACTACCGAGATACCGTATAGACCAGATAACCCAGAATGCGTGGAAAATCATGTTACCCCTCACCCTCTTTAATATCGTTATAACTGCGGTGCTTGCACCCATCGTTTGGAGGTGAGGACGATGATTAAGAAGGTAGCGGTAAAACCACTTTCTTGGATTGAGAGGATTTTCTTTATAGATTTCTTTAAAGGGCTCAGGATTACATTAAAGAACGCTTTCAGAAGAACGATAACCACCCATTACCCCTATGAGAAGTTAACACCGCCCAAGCGTTTCAGGGGATACTTTGCCCATAAGGTAGTTGACGGAACCGAACCCCAGCCCGCATTCCAGGAATGGGTAAGCAGGTATAACATACAGGTTGAGTACGGAAAGAGCAGGTGTGTCGTATGCCTGAGGTGTAAAAGGGCATGTCCCGTTCCCCAGCTCTTTGAGATAGAAGGCAAAAAGCTACCAAATGGAAAGAGGGTCGTAAGCGTTTTTAATATGAATATGCTTCTCTGCACCTATTGCGGTTTCTGCGTTGACGCATGCCCCGTTGACTGCCTATACCAGACGGACATACACGAAAACGCAAGCTACACGAGAAAGGACGCCATACTTACCCTTGAGATTCTTGAACAGATAGGAAGGGACTGGCAGATGAGAAGGGAAAGGGAGCCCGATAGGATATGGATAGACGACGAGCAAAGAATGAAGCTATGGGGCGAGAATAATGTAAAATTACCTAAACCCGAGGGAGTTTAATGGGGAAGTTAGCGGTATTCATTTTCTTTTCGGTTCTTGCAATAGCTTCCGGGATAGGAATTGTTACCTTAAGAAATCCCGTTTACGTTGTGGTTGCCCTTCTCTCTTCTCTTATAGCTGTTGCGGGGATATTCTTCACAGCCGGGGCTGAGCTTGTTGGGGCTCTCCAGCTCCTGATATATGCCGTTGCGATAGCGGTTTTCTACATCATCGTTATAAGTGCGGTCCCCTGGCAGAAAGCAAAAACAGGGGAAAGCCACTACAGATTTGAGGGACTTATATCCCTCCCGATAGTTCTCCTTTTATACCTTGAGATGATTGTTGTTTTCCTCCTTGGTGTTAAGGCTTCCCCCGAGGGGGAGATAGCTAAGTTTATTGAGAAGCTTGGAAATGCAGAGGTAATAGGTGCTATACTTTTCAGCAAGTATTTCCTTGCCTTTGAAGTTGTATCCTTAGTTCTCTTGATAGGCATGATTGGTGCGGTTTTAATAGGCAGAAAGGAGAAGCAGACCTATGAAGACGATACCGCTTGAGGCTTTCTTAACGGTGAGCATGATACTTTTCGGCCTGGGAGTTATAGGTATCATTGCAAGGAGAAACCTTTTAACGGTTTTGATGAGCCTTGAGCTTGCCCTGAATGCGGTCAATATAGCTCTCGTGGGGGCCGACCATTACCTTGGTCTTGCGGAGGGGCAGATATTTGCCCTCTTCATAATCGCCCTTGCTGCAACCGAAGCGGCCGTGGGGCTTGGTATAATCATAGCACTATTTAGGCTAAAGAGGGCGGAAAGCACGAGCGAAATAAACGAGCTGAGGGGTTAAAAGATGGAAGGTTTATTCGTTATATTCACACCA